>DASWSH010000059.1:0-44235 GCA_036402735.1 Solirubrobacteraceae bacterium
CGTCACGTACACGTGGCCTTCGACGGAGACGATGTCGCCGATGTCCAGGTTGAGGATGCGCTCGTAGGCCTCTTGGCCGAGCTGCTCGAAGCGCAGCACCACCTGGATCGAGCCCGACAGATCGCGCACGTCCAGGAACGCGGTCTTGCCGTGGACGCGCCGCGATATCAGCCTGCCGGCGACGACGTACGCGGACCCCGGATGCGGGCCGTGCTCGAGCGCGCTCGGGTCGTGCGCGGCGAGCACGTCGGCGATACGCGTGCGCTTGTTCCACAGCGTGACCGGCGGATACGGGTCGATGCCTTCGGCCCGCATCCGCTCCATCTTCGCTCGTCGTTCGTCGAATTCGACGACACCGTCGCCGCCGTCGGCCGCTTGCGGCTCGTCGGGCTCCTGCTCCTGCAGCTCCTGTTCCCGTGCTGACATCTCGAAAAACGATCCTTTAGTGGGAGTGTGCTTGTCAAGCGCCGCCGGGCGCGCTCGCGCACGCCGGGGGTGCCGTGGGCGACGCGGTGGTCGCCGGCGCGGAGAGGGGCATGTCGCTGGTCGCTGAGAGCCTGAGGCTCAGGCCATCGGCAGCGACATGCCCACGGGTTTCCGGCTCTCGGCCGGAGCGTCCGGAGCGGCGGGAGCGGCGCCGACCTCGACGAGCGGAAGCGTGGGCAGCGCCACCGGTGAGGCGGCGATCAGGCCGCGCGCAGTCTGGCGGATCGCCTGCGCGGCAGGATCGTCGGGGTCCTCGATCACGAGCGGCAGGCCGGCGTCGGCCTGCTCGCGCAGCGGCATCGTCAGCGGCACGGTGCCGAACAGCGGCACGTCGAGTTCGTCGGCGAGCTCGCGCCCGCCACCCTCGCCGAAGATCGCGAAGCGCTCGCCGGAGGGCGTGGTGAAGCCCGACATGTTCTCGACCACGCCGGCGATCTCCAGCGCGACCTTGTCCGCCATCTGCGCCGCGCGCCGCGCGACCTTCTGCGCGGTCTGCTGCGGCGTCGTCACGATCAGGAAGCGAGCCTGCGGCAGGAGCTGCGCGAGCGTCATCGAAACGTCGCCGGTGCCGGGCGGCAGGTCGACGAGCAGGTAGTCCAACTCACCCCATTCGACGTCCTGCAGGAACTGCGTGAGCGCCTTGTGCAGCATCGGCCCGCGCCACACCACGGCCGCGTCCTCCTCCACGAAGAAGCCGATCGACATGACCTTCACGCCGTAGGACTCCAGCGGGATGATCTTGCGCTGCGCGGAGACGTCGGGGCGCGTCGAGCCGAGGCCGTACATGCGCGGGATCGAGTAGCCCCACACGTCGGCGTCGAGCACGCCCACCTTCTTGCCTTCGGCGCACAGCGCCGCGGCGAGGTTCGCGGTGAGCGTGGACTTGCCCACGCCGCCCTTGCCCGAGCCGATGCAGATCACGTTCGCGACCTGCGCCAGCGAGCCCTCGGGCAGCGGGCCGCCGCGGCCGAGCTTCTGCTGCAGCGCCTGCTTCTGCTGGTCGCTCAGCACGTCGAAGTACACGTTCACGTGGGTGACGCCGTCGAGTTTCGAGACGGCATCTGTCACCGAGCTCTGGAAGTGGCCTCGGATCGGGCAGCCGGGCGTCGTGAGCGACACGGTCACGTCTACCACGCCGTTGGCGTTGGCGTCGATCGACCGCACCATGTCGAGCTCGACGATGTTGCGGTGTAGCTCCGGGTCTATTACGACCTCGAGGGCCTTGGTTATCTCGTCCTTGCTGGGCACTGGTGGCCATTGTCGCAGAGGTTGCGTTTCCTTCGAAGGGACGGCGGGGTTGGCCTTTCTCTGAAGGCGCCGGAAGTGGGCCTTGCTCTGAAGGCGCCGGGAGCTCCGCAGGTTCGATCGGGGACTTCGTCGGCCGATCGAACCTGCGGACTTCCGGCACCTCGGGTTGTGCGGGCCGGACGACGGCGTGTTCGGTGGGCGATCCGGTCGCCGCCTCCCTTGCGTCGAGTTGCTTCAGCTCGGCGGCGCAGCAGTACTGCGTGAGCGCCTTGTGGCGCTCCCGGCCGAGGTTGTTGCGCATCGACTTAAGCGCGTCGAGCATCCGCTCCACAACCCGCCGTGGGGCGGGGGCCCGCTGCGGAGGCGTACCGGGGGACCAGGTTGGCTGAGCCGGGGCAAAAAAGTGACCGCCGGGCGGTGGGGGCCGCCCGGCGGTCGAGGGAGGAGAGGGTGCTACTACTGCCGGCGGGATATGAGGCCGGCAGACCTTCCCGTTGACGGCCCCTCTCGGACCGGACGGGGGAATGGGGATCAGACCAGGCTGAGGATGCGCTCCTGGACCTGGTTCGCCAGCTCGGGCACGCGCCCGGCGACGTCGCTGCTGTTCTTGGCGATCGCGTCACGACGGCTCTCGAGCGTGTTGACGATCTCGTTGAACTGCTTCTCCGTCTCTTTACGACGCTGACGCAGTTCGCGCTCGACGCGCACGCGCGCTTTGCGGACCTCACGCTCGAGGCGCTTGCGGGCGGTGTTGCCGCGACGCTCGAACTTGCGCAGCTGCGCCTGAGCCTTGGAGCTGGTGGAGTAGTTGGCGAAGGTGTCGCTGACGCTCGTGACGACGCGTTCGCGTGCGATCAGAGCGGCGCCGACCGGGATCAGCACCGCACGCTCGGCGTAGTCGCCGAACACGCCGGCCGTCTGCGAGGTGGCGGTCTCCGTAGCGCTGATTGTTGCCTGCGCCTGGTGGGCGGCGCGGGTGCGCGCGGCTTTGGCGCGCGAAGCTTTGGCTTTGGTGGTTTTGGTCGTGCGGCGAGTCGCCGTCGTTTTGGTCGTGCGGCGGGTCGCAGTTGCTTTGGCCGAGGCGCGCGTCGCAGTCGCTTTGGCCGGTTTGCGGGCCGTAGTTTTGCGAGCGGCTTTTTTCGCGCGCGGTTTCGGTGAGGTGGTGGTAGCCATTTTGTTTCGATCTCCTGTTCCCCCGCGGGATGCGAGGTGTGGGCATCTCGTTTGTCTTCGGTGTTCTACCCGCCAGGTGAGGAGGCGAACATCTGTTTGTAACCCTCAGCCCTGAGATCGTTACAGCGGCATCCTATCAGCCGCTGAAGGCGCCGTAACACGGGCTGTTCCGTGGGGTGAGCTTGTAACAGCTGGAACGTGCGTTCGGCCCCAATTTGCGGGCCATGCGGAGGGCTCGGGGGGGAACGTACGTTCGTGTGAGCTCAGGCGGCGAGTCCGCTGGTGCGGCTCAGCCACAGCTGCGGCTGTTCGATCTCGGACATCGTCGGCAGCGCCTCGGGTCCGCTCCACGCATGTGCGAGGCCCGCCGCGCCGCTCTCGCGCACGACCACATCGCAGAAGCTCCGTCCCAGCTCGTACTGGCGCATCTTCAGCTCCAAGCCGAGCAGCCGCTCCAGCACGCGCCATGGCAGCCCTTTCTGGGTGCGCCGGCGGGTCATCGCGGCACGCAGCTTCGGCAGCGACGGCAGCACCTGCGCGCCTACCGCGTCCATCGTGTGCTCGGCGTGTCCCTCGATCAGCGACATCGTCGCCTGCATGCGCTCGACCAGCCGCCAGCGGTCCTCACCCAGCGTCAGCCGCAGCAGCTGGCCGGTGCGCGCGCGGTTGATCAGGTCGCGCAGCTCCGCCTGGTCGGGCAGCTTGCGGCGGCTGCCGCCGCCCAGCATCGACACCTGCAGACCGTCGATCAGCTCGCGCAGCAGGCCGCCGACGTAACCGCGCAGCCACGGCGCACCCGCGAACTGCACGGCATGGGTGATCTCGTGGATCGTCACCCACAGCACCAGCTCGTCGCGGTCGACAGCCAGGCTCTGCGCCGCGGCGGCCAGATTGGGTGCGAGCAGCAGCAGCCGCGGTCGCACCTCGGGCTCGAGCAGCGCGACGTCGTACTGACCGAGCACGCGCTGGGAGAGAACTCCTGTCAGCGCGCCTACCTGCGCCCCGAGCATCGCGCCGGAGGCGACCCGCATCGGCCCGCCGAGCGGCCCCTTCTGGTCGGCGACCTTCTCCGTCAACGGCGCCAGCAGCGGGCGCATCGTCGTCAGGTTCGCAGCGATCCAGCCGGGGCGATCGACCAGCTCAAGGCGCGGCAGCTCCTCGTGCACGGGCAGCCGGCTGTACTCGCTGACCAGCGCCGCGAACTCCAGCGCGCGCGGCTCGACCGTATCGGCTCGCAAGCCGTTCCAATCGTTGCTCGCTCCGCCCAAGCCGCCGACCAGCTCGCCGATCCTCTGCGCTGCGCGCCAGTCGATCACGTCCATCTGAAGAGACTAGCCGCGAGCGACACCCAGACCGCGCGTATCCTGGTTGGGTGCCTGCCTCGAAAGCCGCTGCTGCACCCGCCGAGCAGCCCCAGCGCCCAGCTGCGGCCGAGGCGCGAGGAAGCTCCATCGCCTCCACGCGCTTCCTGAAGCGTCCCGAGGTACGCGACGTGCTCGCGTGGATGAGACTGCTGCTGGACCCGCAGGACGCGGCCGCGGTCGTACGCGCGCTCGGCCGGCCCCCGATCGGGCTGCGCCAGGTCGACCTGGCGCGCGTGATCCAGGTCGCGCGCCGCCGCCGCGCCGACCTGATCGTCGGTCTCGCCGCTGCCACGGAGTCTCCGCGGGTGCCGCCGGAGGCGCGCGAACGCATCCAGCGGTTCGTCGAGCTGCATCGCGCTGCCTGCGCCGACCTCGACGCGCTCGAGCCGGATACGTTCCTCGAGCGGCTGATCGACCGCATCGGCGGGGGGGACGGGCCGCGGTCCGCGCTGCTTGCGCCGGAGGACGCCGCCGAGCAGCAGGACAGCCTCGCGCGCCTGCTCGCGATGGCACGGGAGTTCGCTGCGCGCGTGCCGGGCGCGAGCACGCGCGAGCTCGCCCGCCACCTCACCACCGCCGCACCGGAGCCGGACGGCGAGGACGGCCAGCGCTCGCGCGATGGCGATCACCTCGACCAGACGCTGCGTCTCCTGCGCGAGGAGCTGCTCGACAGCGTCGCAAGGATCGGCGGGCGCCTCGGCGAGCTGCGCCTCGACACCGACCTCGACATCTCCCACGGCATCGTCCGCTACCTCGAGCTGCTGAAGGTCGCGGCTCTCATGCAGCGACCGCCGGGCCAGGATGTGGCGGAGGCGCTCGCCGACATCAACGTACGCCTGCTTGCCGCCGCCACGCCGCTGCAGCGTGAGATCTTCCAGACGTCCATGCTCGACGACGCGCTGCTCGACGGCGGCAGCGCCGAGCGCACCACGATCGGCTCTCGCGAGGAGCATTCGCTCGGGCCGTTCCTGCCCCGCAAGGGCGCCGGCGTGGCGCTGTCCGCCTCCGACATCGTCACCTACCGCAGCTGCCCGTTGCGCTACAAGTTCGCGCGCGTCCTGCGCATACCCACCGAGCAGACGGTGCACCAGCGCTTCGGCATCGCCGTGCATCAGGTGCTCGAGCGCTACCACTCCGAGAGCGCCACCACGCTCGAGCAGCTGCTCGAGCTGCTCGACGCCTGCTGGCGGCGCAGCGGCCTCGGCCGCGATGGCGCGCAGGCCGAGCTGTTCGAGAAGGCCACCCGGGCTCTCACGCGCTACCACGCGCGCCTGCGCGACCAGGACTCCCAGCCGGTCTGGTTCGAGCGAGCCTTCTCCTTCCGCCTCGGTCCCCACCACGTGCGCGGCCGCGTCGACCGCGTCGACGCGCTGGCCGACGGCGCGGATGCCGACTACGAGCTGATCGACTACAAGACGTCGCGCCCGAGCACCCCCGAGCAGCTCGCCGATGACGTTCAGCTCTCGCTCTACGCGCTCGCCGCTCGCGAGGACTGGCAGCTGCCCTCCTCGCGCCAGGCCTACTACTACGTGCTCGACGACATCCGCGTGCCCGTCCCGCGCACCGAGCGTGACGCCGACTCGGTGCGCGAGCTGGTCGCGACCGTCGGCGACGGCATCCTCGCGCAGCAGTTCGAGCCGACCCCCTCAGCCGCTACCTGCGCGAGGTGCGACTACCGCATCGTCTGTCCTGCCGCGGCTGTGTAGAGGGACGGCGCCCTGCCCTAGTAGACGAAGGCGCTGAGAGCGGTGGCGATCGCGGCTGCCGGCAACGGGCCGAAGCGAAGCGTCCATGCGCCGTCGAGCTCCTGCCGGAACGTGTGCGGTACCTGCTCCTCCTCCAGCAGCGCCCGATGAACCTGCGCGCGCTCGTAGCCGGACCCGCCCTGGAAGGTCGCGTCCAGCCCGTAGCGGCCGTCATCGACCGGCCAGATCGTGAGCCGGTCGGGCACCGGTCCCGCCTTCGACGGCAGCAACGTGTCCGAAGCCATCCGGGAGGAGGTCCGCTCAGCGCTCGCGGCCGCGCTGGCGCAGAAAGCGCTGGAATTCGCGCGCGAGCGCGTCGCCGGAGGGCACGTCAGCGGGCGAGACCTCCTCGTCCTCCGCCGTCGCCTGCTCCAGCCGCTCCACGAACGCCTGGATGTCCGGATCGCTCTGCACCGCCAAGCCCACCTGCCGCTCGTAGTCGCCGGCCGCCGACTCCAGCTCGGACACGTCGACGGAGACTCCGATCAGCGGTTCCACCCGCCGCAACAGCGCCAGCGCCGCCTTCGGGTTGGCCGCCGCGGCGACGTAGTGCGGCACGGCCGCCCACAGGCTCGCCGCGGGCACGCCTGCGCCGGCGAACGCTGCGTGCAGCACGCCCACGATCCCGGTCGGGCCCTCATACGAGGACGGCTGGATCTTCAGACGCTCGAGCAGCGCCGGATCGGAGGCGTGACCGCTCATCGCAACCGGCCTCGTGTGCGGCACGTCGCCGAGCAGCGCGCCGAGCGAGACCACCATCTGCACGCCCAGCGCCTCGGCCAGGTCGACCAGGTGCGCGCTGAACGCACGCCAGCGCATCGACGGCTCGGTGCCCTGCACGAGCACCAGGTCGCGCGGCGCTCGCGGCGCGCTCGCCTCGAAGATCTCCACGCCCGGCCAGCTGATCTCGCGCTGCTCTCCGGTCGCGAGCTTGATCGACGGGCGATTCGACTGGAAGTCGTAGAACTCCTCCGAGTCGATCCGCGCGAAGCGCCGCGCGCTGAGCGCGCTGCCGAGGAACGCGACGGCGCTCGATGCAGCGTCGCCGGCGTCGTTCCAGCCCTGGAACGCACACACCATCGCCGGCGCGCGCAGGCCGTCCGGACGCCTGTCCCAGATCAGCGGTTGCATCCGAATCACCGTACATCATGCATAGATGAGCTCCGCCGCCACGAGCCGGACGGTCGCCACGCTGCGTCCCGACGAGGACGTCGAGGGCGTCTTCGCGTGCACGCGCAAGGAGCGCCAGATCAGCCGCGCCGGAGCTCCGTACCTGACGCTCGAGCTGCGCGACGCGACCGGCTCGATCGTCGGCCGCGCCTTCCGCGACGCCGACCTGCTCGCCGGCCGCTTCGAGCGCGGCGATCTGGTTCGCGTCGCCGGACGCGTCGAGCGCTTTCGCGAGCAGCTGCAGCTCGATGTCCGCTCGATCGCTCGCGCCGAGGGCGCCGAGGCCGACCCCGCGAGCTTCCTGCCGCGCGCGTACCGTGACCTCGACGAGCTCGACGGCTTCCTGGAGCATCTCGCGCGCGAGGTCTACGACGCGCAGCTGAAGGCCCTGCTGGGCGCGCTGCTCGGCGACGCCGCGCTGCGCAAGGAGATTCGCCGCGCGCCCTGCTCGATCCCTCATTCCCGAGCCCGCCCCGCCACAGGCGCCGCGGCGGGCAGTCACCACGCCTATCTGGGCGGCCTGCTCGAGCACACCGTCGCGGTCGCCACGCTTGCGCTCGAGCTGTGCACGGTGCATCCCCGGCTCGACCGCGACCTGTTGCTCACCGCGGCGATCGTTCACGATCTCGGCAAGACGAGGGAGTTCGTGTATGGCGCCGAGATCGCGCGCAGCGACGAGGGCGCGATGCTCGGGCACATCGAGCTCGGTCTGCGCGTGATCGCAGCGCATGCGCCGGCCACGCTGGAGAGCGCCCGCCGCCTCGCGCTCGAGCACTGCGTCGTCTGCCACCACGGCGCCGACGGCGGGGCCGGCCGCTTCGCCTCCGCCGAGGCACTCGCCCTGTTCCGCCTCAACGCGCTCGATGCCCACGTGAAGGGCGCGATCGAGCACGGTCTGGCGCAGTCAGCGCGCTGACGCCGGTTCTCAAACCGGGTCAAGACTGCGCATCTGCATGCCGATAGTGATGGTGATGCGCGACAGCGCCACATCAATCATCTCCGGGAAAGCGCCGACCGGGCCCGATCCCCAGGACGAGCCGCCCGAGAACGAGCCCGACGCCGTCGAGGCTGACGAGCGCGAGTCCCGGAAGGCCGACGGCGAGGGCGTCGAGGAGCGCCGCAAGGGCCCACGCGGCGGCCGCGGCGGCGACAGCGGTCTGTACCCGCCCAAGAACGCCGGCCGCTCGACGCGCATGATCGGCGAGGTCGCGGTCGACCTCGGCTTCGCGGACCTGGACACCGTCGAGGCCGCCGTCGCGGCCGCCCGCGGTCAGGGCCGCCCGACCGGCCTGGTGCTGGTCGAGCGCGGCATCCTTCGCCACGACCAGCTCGCGCGTGTCGTCGCCGAGCGATTCGGGCTCGACTTCGTCGACCTGTCGATCTACGACCTCGACATGGGCGCGGTCAACCTGATCACCATCGATACCGCCAAGCGCTATCAGGCGCTCCCGGTGGGGTACGCGGACGATGGCTCGCTGGTGCTCGCGATGGCCAACCCGACCAACGTCCTCACGATCGACGACATCGGCATGATGACCGGGCGGCGCATCCGGCCGGCCGCCGCGTCGGTCGAGGATCTCGACCTGCTGCTCGCCCGTCTGACGAGGATGGACGAGTCGATCGAGGAGCTCGGCGAGGAGGAGGTCGAGAGCGACGACGCCTCGAGCCTGCTCGTCGACGAGGCCGACAGCGACGCGCCGATCATCAAGCTCGTTCACTCGATCGTCGCGCAGGCGATCCAGCAGGGCGCCTCCGACATCCACGTCAACCCCGAGGAGGGCGACACGCGCGTGCTGTTCCGCGTCGACGGCGTGCTCACGCCCGCCGCCACGATCAAGCGCAAGATGGCCGCGGGCGTCGTCTCGCGAATCAAGATCCTCGCCGACCTCGACATCTCCGAGAAACGCGTGCCGCAGGACGGTCGCTTCGCGCTCACCGTCGACGGCCGGCGCGTCGACATCCGCGTCGTCACGCTGCCGCTCGTGCACGGCGAGTCCGCCGTGCTGCGTGTGCTCGACAAGAGCGTCGTGGTCGACGGCCTCGAGTCGCTCGGCATGCAGCCCGCTGAGCTGAAGCGCTTCCGCGCCGCCGTCAAACGCCCCAACGGCGCCGTGCTCGTGACCGGCCCGACCGGCTCCGGCAAGTCGACCACCCTTTACGCGGCGCTGCACGTCGTCAACGACGGCGAGCGCAGCGTGCTCACGATCGAGGACCCCGTCGAGCAGCGCATCCAGGGCGTCAAGCAGATGCAGATCGCCCCCAAGGCGGGCATCTCCTTCGACGTCGGCCTGCGCTCGATGCTGCGCGCCGACCCGGACGTGATCATGGTCGGAGAGATCCGCGATCGCGAGACGGCCCACATCGCGATCGAGGCCGCGCTCACCGGCCACCTGGTGCTCAGCACGCTGCACACACGCGACGCCCCCAGCGCGCTCGGACGACTGATCGACATGGGCATCGAGCCGTTCCTCGTCTCCTCCGCCGTCGACTGCATCGTCGCGCAGCGTCTCGTGCGCGCGCTCTGCAAACACTGCAAGCAGCCGCAGAAGGTCTCCCAAGCGGTGCTTGCAGAGCACGGGCTCAGCGGCGCCGAACCCTACGAGGCGGTCGGCTGCTCGCGCTGCTCGGGCTCCGGCTACCGCGGACGCGTAGGTATCTACGAGGTCATGACCGTCAGCGAGCGCATCCGCACGATGATCCTCGAGCACGCCTCCGTCGATGACATGGTCGCGATCGCGCAGGAGGAGGGCATGCTGCGCCTGCGCGACGACGGTCTCCAGAAGGTCCGCGACGGCATCACCTCGATCGCCGAGGTCGAACGCCTCACCACTTCGCTGCTGTAGGGCACCGGCCGCCACGGCGGCGGCGCCCCGTCCGGAGCGCCGCCGTGAGCGTGAAGCCCCCTAGCGGTGGCGTACCGCCTTGTGGGCGGCTTTCTTCGCACTCTTCTTCGTCGACTTCTTGTGTTTCTTGCTGCTCTTCTTGTGTGAGACGACCGGCGCCTTGGGGTTCAGGCGAGTGCCGCCAGAGAACGCGTCGGGACGGCAGCCCTGCGGGCGGCCGAGCTCGAACGGGCCGGAGATCGCCTGCGTGATCACACCTTTTTCGAGGTACGCATAGGTGACAGTCAGCAGCGCGTCGACGCGCGGCTCGACGCACAGCTTCTTTTCGATCGCGAACTGCCCCGCAACCTGCTCGTAGCCGTTTTTCGCAGCGCCAACGCAGTTGACCGCGTAGCCTGGGAATTCACCGCCGCAGGAGAACGTCTCCTTCAGTTGCGCGCCGGCTTTGCCGTTTTCGAACGCGCTCACCACCGGCGACCCGGGTGCGCCCGAGACCGGCACCTGTGATTGCAGTTGGTAGCCCGTGATCGGCCCGTTGCAGTAGAAGCTGTACGCGACCTGCTGGTCTTCGCTGCCTTCTTCGGGAGTTCCCGCTGCGAGTTTGCCGAGGCAGTTGTAGTTGTTGGGGTTCGATTCTGCGGCCTGGCCGAGCGCGGGTGCCGCGAGCAGCAGGGCCAGCGAGCCCACGATCGCGGCCAGCCACAGCTTGACCGTTCGGTGGGCAGGTTCAGTTGCGTGCAACGGGGTCTCCTCGTCTGGTTGGGTTTTCTTCCCTCAGCGCAGGAGCTCTTCGAGATTCTGCCTGGGTGAAGTCGTGTTGAAGGTGACGCTCGAGCGTCCCGCCTTCGCGAACGGCGACAGCAGCGCCACGCCCGCGGGGGGCTGGTAGGTCAGCGTCGCCGTCGACGCCCCTGGCGGCAGTTCCGATTGCGAGGCGATGCCGACCGTCGCGAACGTCACCACGATCAGCCCGTGTTCCTTGTACGTCGAGCTGCCGGTGATCGTCGCGAGCGTCGCCTTCAGGAATTCGTCCGCCGCGGTCAGCTGCCCCGGCTTTTCAGGCCCGCAGAGCGTGAGCGACATTTCCGGGCACGGCGGCTGCACGATCGAGTGCAGCAGCGGTGGCGGCGCGCCCGCCAGCGGCGGTTCCGCCAGCACCGCCTCGCCGGCGAAGGCGCTGGCCTGCGGCGCCGACCACGACGCCAGCAGCGTCGACTGCGCAAGCAAGGTGCTGTTGATGAAGGGCGCCGCCGCCTTCTGAGCTCCGGTCGCCGTTTCGAACGAGCCGCCGGAAAGCTCGATCAGCCACACGTTCGTGATCGCCGGCAGTTTTTTCTTCGCCGTCGTTTTTTCCGAGGCGGCCGGAGTTTCCGATGGTTCTTCAGCTGCAGCGGCGGGTGCCGATTGGGAGGCGGGCGGCTTGGCGGTTTCGAGCGGCGCCACGGGCGTCGCTTCGGCCGTGACGGCAGGCGTCGCGGCCTTCGCCGGAGTCGTAGCCGTCGAAGCTTTGTGCGCTGCCTCCAGACGCGTTATCAGCAGCGGCAGCTCCTGCGCCAACCCCGGCACGTCGCCGGCCAGCGACGCCGTGGGCGCCGGGCCGATCGCCGCGCCCACCGCCGCGCCGAGCGCCAGCATCGCGACGCACAGTGCCGCCCACCAGCGCCGCCTGGGTAGGCGCACGGGCGGCTGTGCGGCGGGTGCCGGCGGCGTCGTGTCGATGTCGGTGTCGTCTGCCATTTGCGAGTGGGTGGGGCGCGCTGCCCAAACACGACTGCGCCCTATTGTCGTGTTTCCTTATAAACAAGGCTATCTGGATCGAATCTATCGGGATTATGATATGTTCGCCCGGACCTGCTGTCAAATCTTTGTCAAAGACCACTGAACGGAGTAGTTCCTAGATGAATCGCTTTCGCCGTTTCTCCGCTGCCCTCTTGGTGGCCGGCGTGCTCGGGGCCGCGGCGCCTGCGGCCGCTCTTGCCGTCACCAAAATCACGATCAGCGGCGCCACCGCCTCGTACCCGCTCGTCTCGCTGCTGGCGGCGAAGTACTCGAAAACGCACCCCGGCAAAGTGAAGTTCAAGATCACCCAGGGCGGCGCGCAGATCGGCGTCAACGACGCAGCTGCAGGCCGCGTCACGATCGGTGACGTCTCGCGCGACCCGCTCGCCGCCGATCCTGCCGGGCTCGTCTTCTATCCGATCGCGCGCTACGGCATCTGCGTCATCACCAACAAGGCGAACGCCGTGCCGAACCTGACAACGGCGCAGGCGATCTCGATCTTCACCGGTAAGACGCGCAACTGGTCCGCCGTCGCCGGCGCGACGCAGTCGGGCACGATCAACCTCGTCAGCCGCACCTCCGTGGCCGGCGTGCTGACCAACTTCCAGACGATCCTGCTGGAAGGCAAGAAAGTCAGCTCGATCGCCGCCGAAGAGCCCTCCGAGGGTCTGTTGCGCCAGCAGGTCGAAACCGACCCCGCGTCGATCGGCTTCGTCTCGAACTACCAGGCCGACAAAGGCGGCGTCAACGCCGTCGGCCTCAACGGCGCGGCTTGCAACCGCACGACTGTCTCCAACGGCACCTACTCGGGCACGGCCCGCTTCTACGAGGTCACGAAGGGACAGGCGAAGGGCGCCGCCGCCGGCTTCATCGCGTGGGTCCTGAAATCGGCCGCTGCGAAGAAGATCATCAACACGCAGTGGGTCACGATCCAGTAGGCGCAGCTTGCTCGAACGTCTGAGGAGCCCCTGGACCGACCGCCGCGCCGAGCTCACGCTCGGCGCGGCGTCTTTGCTGGTCGGCGTGATCGTGATCGCGATGATCGCGTTCGTCGTCAAGCAGGCGTGGCCGATCTTCGAACACAACGGCCTCAGCTGGCTCGGCTCGGGCGGCGACCTGAAGTCGCAGATCGAAACGATGCAGGCGACGAGCGCCCATCCGCCGCCCTCGGCCTACCACCTGCGCGCGTGGCCGCTGATCTGGGGCACGATCATCACCACCGTGCCGGCGGTCCTGCTCGGCCTCGTGATCTCGGTGCTGTCCTCGATCTTCATCGTCGAGCTCGCGCCGCAAAGGCTGCGCCGGATCGCGATCCCGTTGATCCGCCTGCTCGCCTCGGTGCCGTCCGTCGTGTACGGGCTGATCGGGATCCTCGTGCTGGTGCCGTTCGTGCTGAAGAACCTGATCAGCCCGGCCGAACAGGCCTCGCTGTCGCACAGCGTGCTGCTCGCCGGCACCGGCGTCGGTGTCGCGATCGTGATCCTCACGATCATGATCACGCCGATCATGATCGCGCTGACCTGCGAGGCGCTCGTGGCAGTGCCGAGCTCCTGGCGCGAGGGCGCGATCGCGCTCGGCTGCAACCCGGTGCGCGCGATGCTCGCTGTGACCGTACGCGCAGCGCGACCCGCGATCGTCGCCGCGGCGGTGCTCGCCAGCGCGCGCGCGCTCGGCGAGGCGGTGATGATCTCGATGGTCGGCGGCGCGACCAACTTCGCGCCGCGCCTCTCCGACGGGATCACGTTCCTGTTCGAGCCGATGCGCTCGCTGGCCGCCGGGATCGTCGACTACCACGACGGCATCGGCGCCCCCGCGCTGAAAGCCTCCGTCTACGCGTGGGCGTCGCTGCTGCTGTTCTCGGCCTTCGCGCTGTCAGTTGCCGGCTATCTGATCAAGCTGCCGCTGCGCAAGTATCAGGTGCGCGGATGAGCGCTTCGCGCCTCCACTGGAAGGTACGTGGATGAGCGCTTCGCGCCTCCACTGGCAGGTGCGCGGATGAGCGCTGTCAGCCCCTACGCTCCGCCGCGCGCGCGCCCGCCGATGCAGAGCGGCCACGGTCGCCGCTCGACCCCCGGGGAATGGCGCTGGCGCGACCGTTTCGCGCTGGTGTTCGCGTGGGGAGCCGGCCTCGGGCTGTGCGTCGTATGCGCGGCGATCGTGATCTACATGGGCTTCCGCGGCATCCAGTACCTCAAGCCGCAGCTGCTGTTCGAGCGTCCCGCGATCAGCGAAGGGGGCGGAGTCGCCTCGCAGCTGACCGCAGGTGGCTTTCTCGATCCGATCGAGGGCACGCTGCTGCTCACCCTGATCGGCATCCTGCTGGCGCTCCCGCTGTCGGTGGCGGCGGCGCTGTGGATCGTCGAGTACGGCCGTCCCAGCTGGCTGGCGCGGATGGTCGAGTCGAGCATCGAGGTGGTCGCAGGGACACCCGACATCGTGCTGGCGGTGTTCGGGCTCGCGTTCTTCCAGCTCTCCTTCATGGCGCCGTTCTCCTTCAAGGCCGAACAGGGCGGCGTGTTCGGCCGCTCCTTCATCGCGGCCGGCGCGATGATGTCGCTGATCGCGTTGCCGCCGCTGTTCACGGCCACACGCGACGGCCTGCACGCGGTCCCCACGCACTTGCGCGAGGCCGCTTACGCGCTCGGCAAGACGCGCGTCGCGACGATCCGCCGCGTGCTGCTGCCGAGCGTGCGCTCGAACATCGCGGCGGGCGTCACGCTCGGTGTGAGCCGCATCATCGGCGACACCGCGATCGTGATCGTGCTGCTCGGCGGCACGCTGCGCATCGAACCGCTCGAAGGCAACCCGGTGACGGGGCTGCTGCGCGGCAACGGCGGCACGCTCACGAGCTACGTGTTCGAAAACTCCCCCGCCGGCGAATCGGGCGCGCCGCAGAAGGCCTACGTCGCCGCATTCGTGCTGATGCTCGCCGTGCTCGCGCTCAACCTGGTGGTCGACCGGATCGGCCGCAGAGGCAGCGACCCGATCGGGCTGACGAGCGCCTACGGCGTCGTCTGATGACCCGCAACGCCCGCTTTACAAGCCACCGAGCAACCGCTAACGTCCTTACATCAGTAAGCCGATGAACATGATCGAGCCGATGAATCCGATTACAGACACCATCAATGTGGGGTGCTCGCGATGAGCCCGGAGGAGATGCTGCTCGACGGGCCGCGTCTCGCGGCGAACGCCAGCGAGCAGCCGACCAGGCTGCAGCCGCGCATCGCGCCGGTGGCGCGTGAGCCCGTGCACGCTCCGGCCGAGCCGGGCACGGTGCCGCCGGTGCGGACGATCGTGCTCGACCGCCAGCCCGTCCCGGTCGTGCCGCCCGAGGAGCGCGTCTCCGTGCGCACCGGCCTCGCAGGCGCCGGCCCGGAGCGGCTGCGGCTCGAGCAGGTCAGCATCGACTACGGCGCCAAGCAGGCCGTCAAGTCGGTCTCGCTCTCGATCCACCAGGGAGAGGTGCTGGCGCTGATCGGTCCCTCCGGCTGTGGCAAGACGACGCTGCTGCGCACGCTCAACCGCCTCACCGAGCTGACGCCGACAGCGGCGCGCGCCGGTCGCATCATGCTCGACGGCGTCGACATCCACGAGCTGCCCGACACCACGCTGCGTGCGCGTGTCGCGATGGTCTTCCAGCAGCCGAACCCGTTCCCGATGTCGATCTTCGACAACGTCGCCTTCGGCCTGCGCGAACAGGCGCGCAAGCGCCCGCGCACGCGCGAGCTGCAAACCCCCGTCGTCGATGCGCTGCGGCGGGCCGGGCTCTACGACGAGGTCAAGAACGACCTCGATGCCCCCGCGCTGCGCCTGTCCGGCGGTCAGCAGCAGCGCCTCTGCATCGCGCGCGCGATCGCGCCGAATCCCGAGGTGCTGCTGATGGACGAGCCCTGCAGCGCCCTTGACCCGATCTCGACGGCGACGATCGAGAAGCTGATCGGCGAGCTGCGCCGCGACCTCGCCGTCGTCGTCGTGACCCACAACCTCGCGCAGGCGCATCGCATCGCCGACAAGGTCGCCTTCATGTACCTGGGCGACCTGATCGAGTACGGCAGCACGACGCAGGTCTTCGAGGAGCCGCGCGCCGCGCGCACGCGCGACTACGTTACCGGCGCCTTCGGCTGAGCGACACCGATGAGCCTCTCGCCAGTGCCCTCCGAGCAGCCGGACGCCACCTGTGCCAACTGCGGCGCGCACGTCGTAGCGGACCAGCGCTACTGCCTGAGCTGCGGCCAGCCGGTCTCGCCGGTGCGGCTCGCCTTCCTCGACGTGCTCGCGCCTTCCGCTCCCGCCCCCACCGGCACAGCGCCGGCGGCGTGGGCGGGTGCGGCCACGATCGAGGCCGCCCCCGGCAGCTACGTGACGCTCGCGCCCCAGCACGGCGCCAACGCGTGGCTGCGGCGCAACTCCGGGCTGCTCGGCCTGATCGCGATCCTCGGCCTGTTCCTGCTCGCCGGGCTGCTCGTCGGCCATTGGGTCAGCGCCAGCAAGGCGCCCGCGAACACGACCGTGAAAATCGAAGGCCTCGGCACGCTCGGCGCCGCGGCAGCCGGCACCGGCGCAGCCACCAGCACTCCCTCCGAAACTCCCGCCTCCGCGTCCGGCTCCGCCTCGAAGACCTCGGCTGCGAAGGAAAAGGCTGAAGGCGAACACGAAACGGCGAAGGAAAAGGCGCCGCCGCCGAAACCGAAGAAAGTCACCTCGAAAATCAACAAACTCTCGAAAAGCCACGGCAAACAGCACCAGGAAGAAATCAACGCGCTGGGCGCGACGCCGATCGAAACGGGCTGAGCGATGGCATCGAGTGACGACACGCCCACCGCGACCGCCGAAACGGGCACCGGCGCGGCGGTGCTGCCCGTCGGCGGCCTCGTCGGAGATCACGGCCCCGTCGGCTCGATGGCCGCGCTGCGCGCGCGGCGCCGCCAGCTCGCCCAGCGCGTCGCCGAGCTGACCTGGGACCTCGGCGGGCTCGCCTACGAGATGGCGACCCGCGACCACTACCGCCTGGACGTGCTGTCACGCAAAGCAGCCGAACTGCAGCAGGCCGATGCCGAGCTGGACGAGCTCCAGCGCCTGCTCGCGGGCGCCGAGGCGGGAATCCACGGGACCTGTCGCTCCTGCGGCGCTGTGCACAGCCGCGGCGCCGCCTTCTGCTGGCACTGCGGCGCGCCGCTGCTCGAGGAGGCCGCTCCGGCCGCACTCGACGGCTCGCCTGCCGGCTGAGCCGCGTCTGCAGCCGGCCGTAGCTTCGTCCACAGCCGCATCGCGGCCGCCCCGAGCGCGGCTACAGTTCGCGGCAGGTGAGACGCCTCTCTCGCAAAGGGATGCTCGCCGCATTGCCGGCGGCACTCGCGGTGTCGCTCGCCGCCGCCCCTGCCGACGCTGCCTCCCCTGCCCGCGTGAGCCATCGCCATCACGGCGTTCGCAAGGCGCTGCGCAGCGCGGCCGAAGGCGGCTGCCCGATCCTGCCGGCGGACAACCCGCTGAACCAGGAAGTCGCGAGCCTGCCGGCGAGCCCGGACTCGAAGGCGTACGTGGAAAGCATCGGGCTGACCGCGCACCTGCACCCGGACTTCGGTAACAACCCCGGCTACGGCATCCCCTACGCAGTCGTCGGCCCCGAACAGCCGAAGGTGCCGATCAGGTTCACCGCGTACCGCTCGGAATCGGATCCGGGCCCGTATCCGGTCCCGTCCGAAGCGGCGATCGAGGGCGGCGGCAAGAGCGGCAAGGGCGACAAGCACGTGCTGGTCGTGCAGGAAGGCAGCTGCACGCTCTACGAGCTCTACAAAGCGACGCGCAGACGCAACGGCTGGAGCGCCTTCTCCGGCGCGGTCTTCAACCTGCGCAGCAACGCGCTGCGCCCGGAACGCTGGACCTCCGCAGATGCTGCCGGGCTGCCGATCTTCCCGTTGCTGGCCCGCGCGCCGGAGGTCCAGGCCGGCGCGATCGACCACGCGCTGCGCGTGACCGTGCCGGCCTCCCAGCGGGGCTACATCCATCCCGCCACCCACTTCGCCTCCTCCAGCAGCGACCCGCGCCTGCCACCGATGGGGCTGCGCCTGCGGCTCAACGCCGGCTACCCGCTCAGCGGCTTCAGCGGCCAGGCGCTCGTGATCATGCAAGCGCTGAAGCGCTACGGGCTGATCGTCGCCGACAACGGCTCACCCTGGTACATCACCGGCGCGCCATCGCCGGGCTGGAACGAAGCACAGCTACAGCAGCTGAAGTCCGTTCCCGGCTCGGCTTTCGAAGCCGTCGAAACCGGCCCCGTCATCCACTGACGGGACGCGCCTGCCGGGCTCCTCGCGCTATGCCTGCGGAGCCTGGGCCGGCGGCGGCGCCGGCTGGGCCTCGGCGACCGGCTGGACCGGCTGCGGCTGCTGCTGCTGCGTCGCCTGCGTCAGCTCGGGCTGCTGCGGCTTGGACTCGCCACTGATCGAGTCCTTGAACTCCCGCATGCCGGAGCCGAGCGAGCGGCCGATTTCCGGCAGCCGTTTGGCGCCGAACACCAGCAGCAGGATCACGACCAGGAAAGCGATGTGAAGTGGGTTGTCTAGTCCCATCGTGTTCAGTCTAGGTCATCCTCGCCGCCACGGCCAGCGCTGCCGCCCACGCCACGGACCTGTGTGCTCGCCGCGCCCCCAACGGCGGAGCGGCGGGCGGCCGATTCGCGCATCGTCTTGTGCACGAGCTGGATCGCGACGAGCACCATCAGCGCCGCGAACGCATCGCGTAGGACCACGCCGCTGAGCGCATTGGCGAGCGCCACGCCGGCGGCCGCGCCGGCGAGGGACAGCAGCCCGAGCAGCAGAGCATCCTCGCGGCGCACGTTGCCGTAGCGGTCCTGCCGGATCGTGCCGACGATCGCCACGGGCACGATCGCGAGCAGCGAAGTGGCCTCCGCGTGATGCTGGTCGAGGCCGAGGAAGAACACCAGCCCGGGCACGAACAGCACGCCGCCGCCGACGCCGAGCAGCCCCGCGATCACGCCCCCGGCGAGGCCGATGGCCATCGCGCCGATCAAGCGCTCACCTCAGCACCAGCTCGACAGCGCTCGCCAGCAGTACGACCGCGAACAGCAGCGCGATCGCCGATGCGCGAAGCCGCTGTTGCAACCAGGTGCCCAACAGCACGCCCAGCACTGCGGGCACGCCGATGTAGAACGCGTCGAGCACGTTCACGTTGCCGTACAGCCCCTGCACGGCGGCTGCGAAGGCGGCGATGAACACGATCGCGGCCAGCGAGGTCGCGGTGGCCGCACGCTCGCCGTAGCCGAGCCACAGCATCAGCAGCGGCACGATCACGCTGCCGCCGCCGACGCCGAACAGGCCGCTGAAAACGCCGGCCATCGTGCCGATCGCGACGAGCTTGACGAGGCGGTTCGAAGCCGCCTCAGCTGCCATCTGCACGTACGGACGGACCGGCAGCCATGCGCGGCATACTAGACCCGTGTCGCCCGCCGCAACGCTCGTCGAGGCGCTCGGTCCGATCCGTGCCGAGCCCTCCCGCTCAGCTGTCCTGCTCGATATCGACGGCACCCTCGCGCCGATCGTGCGCCACGAGGGTGATGCGCACGTGCCAGAGGCCACGCGCGCGGTGCTGATCGAAGTCAGCCGGCGCTACCGCCTGGTGGGCTGTGTGAGCGGTCGCCGCGCCGCCACTGCCCGGCAGATCGTCGCGATCGGCACGATCACCTACATCGGCAACCACGGCGGCGAGCTGCTGCGGCCGGGCTCGACCAAACCCGAGATCGATCCCGAGCTGGAGGCATGGACGGAGCGCGTGCGCGAGTTCGCGGCGCGCGTGTACACCGCCGAGCACCAGCGCATCCGCGTGCGCAAGGAGGACAAGCAGGCGATCGCCGCCTTCCACTGGCGCGGCGCGCCCAACGAGGAGCTGGCCGAGCAGGCGGTGCAGGAGATCGCGCGGCGCGCCGAAGAGGAGGGCTTCGTCGTGCACTGGGGACGCAAGGTGCTCGAGGTGAGGCCGCCGGTGCAGTTCGACAAGGGTCTGGGAATCGCCGCGCTGCTGCGCTCGGAAGACCTCGACGCCGCGCTCTACGTCGGCGATGACACGACGGACCTCGACGCGTTCCGCGCGCTGCACGAGCTGGCCGAGAGCGATGTCGTGAAGACCGCGCTGTGCGTCGCGGTCGGCTCGGACGAGGCGCCGCCGGAGCTGACGCGCGAGGCAGACCTGGTCGTGGACGGCCCGCCCGGCGTTCGCGGCCTGCTCGAGGCGCTGCTGTAGCGCCGTGCGTTTCGTCGACTTCCTGCGCACGACCGTTCTGCTGAGCGCCGGAGCCGCGACCGCGCTTGCCGCCGTCACCGTGCTGGCCGCAGCAGCCGGCTCCAACCACCTGCTCGTGCCGGTGGCGGTCGGCTGGTGGCTGCTCGCCACGGTGATCGGGCTGCGGCTCGGGCGGCGCGCGGAAACCAACCCGCCGATCGCCAGGTTGCTCGCCGGTGCTCGGGCCACGACCACACTGCCCGAGCAGCACCCGAGCGCGATCCTGCTCAACCGCCTGTGGCCGCTGCTGCTGTTCACGCTGATGTCCGGCGCGCTGGCCTTCCTGGCGCCGCAGATCCCGGGCATCGCCGCGGGCTTCGCGATCATCTGGGCGCTCGCTTGGCGCCGCCAGGACGCCGCCGTGGCCGCGATCGAGGAGCGCGACGGCGCCAGCTTCTACGTCAAGCGCACCTCACCGCTGCAGCCGATGTCGCTGTTGCGCGCGCCCGGCTTCAAAGCGAGCCGGGCCGAACGCATGAACGGCGCCGTCACCTGAATGCCCGCCGGATCCCGGCTGGACGTGCTGATCGTCTCACTCGCCTCGACCGCGGGCCTGCGCGCTGCCGACGACGAGCTCGCCGCCACGCTGCGGCGCGCCGGCGCGAGCGCCGAGACAGCCCGCGCGGCGCCGCAGCGCGACGTTCGCACGCTGATGCTGACCGACCTGCGCTGGGCGCTCGCCGCGCGGCGCGCCGCCGCCACGCCGTCGGCTCGCGCGGTGATCTACTCGAGCACCACCGCAGCGCTGCTGTGGAGGCGTCCGGGCGCGATCCGCTTCGACGCGCCCGCGCTCGCGAACAGGCGTGGCCGCCACGGCCTGTGGCAGCGGCCGCTCGAGCGCCGGCGCCTGCAGCAGGCGCCACTGCTGCTGCCGCTCAGCGACGGCGGCCTCGCCGAGGCGCAGCCGTCGGTGGCGATGCGCGAGCGGGCGCTCGTGCTGCCGCTGCCGCTCGAGCGTTCGGGCCCGGTGGCGCCCGCGCGCGAGCGCGACATCGCGGCGATCGCCTACGCGGGCAACCCCGCGAAGAAGGGCCTCGACCGCGTGCTCGCGGCGTGGCGTGCGGTGCAGGCCGAGCGCGCCGCGGGGGCCGGCGCGGGGGCGGGCGCAGCCGGCGGTGACGAGCTCGTCGTGGCGGGCGCATCGGACTCCGAGCTGCGCCGTGCGGGGGTCGACCTGAGCAGGGAGCCGAGCGCGCGCAGCGTCGGGCGGCTGCCTCGCGAGGAGTACCGCGCGCTGGTGCGTCGCGCGCGCGTGTTCGTGTGCGCGCCGCGACGTGAGGACTATGGGCAGGCCCAGCTCGAGGCGCTCGTGGACGGGTGCCTGCTCGTCACCACGCCTTCGCCCGGCCCCTACGCGGCGTTGCCGATCGCACGCGAGCTGGACGCGCGGCTGGTCGACGAGGATCTCGGCGCCGCGCTCAGGGCAGCGCTGGGCGACGCGGGAGAGGGCGCCGAGGCTTATGCCGAGCGTGCTGCGCGTGTGCTGGAGCCGTACTCGCCGGCGGCGATCGAGCGGCGCGTGGCGCAGGAGCTGCTGCCGCGGCTGCTGCCCTGAGCGCTCGGCCCGTCACGCCCCCTCGCGCCGCAGCTCCTGCCACGGCCTCGTGTTCGCGACGTCGGCGGCCGTCAACCAGGCGCGGCGCGCCGTCGCGATGCCCCAGCGCATGTTCTGCAACGTCTCGATGCGATGCGCATCGGAGTCGATCACGAGCGTCACGCCTGCACGCGCTGCGGCGCGCGCGTGCAGGTCGGGCAGGTCACGGCGGTCGGGATTCGCGTTGATCTCCAGCATCGTGCCGGTGCGCGCCGCGGCCTCGTAGATCGCGTCGAGGTCGATCGCGTACGGCGCACGGCGCTCGATCAGGCGGCCGGTGGGGTGGCCGATCGTGCGCACCAGCGGGTGTTCGATCGCCTTGATCACGCGCTCGGTCATCGCCTGCTCGCCCATGGCGAAGGAGGTGTGCACGCTCGCGACCACCCAGTCGAGGCGCGCGAGCAGCTCGTCCTCGTAGTCGAGCGAGCCGTCGGGCAGGATGTTCACCTCGCTGCCGGCGAGCAGCTCGATGCCCTCGAGCGACTCGTTCGCCTCGTGCACCAGCTCGATCTGGCGTTCGAGCTGGTCGGGCGAGACGTCATCGCCGAAGCCGTGGCTGGCCGAGTGGTCGGTGACCGCCAGGTACTCGTAGCCGAGCTCGCGTGCAGCGCGACCCATCTCCTCGATCGTGTAATGGCCGTCCGAAGCGATCGTGTGGCTGTGCAGGTCGCCGCGGATGTCCGCCAGCTCGATCAGCTTCGGCAGCCCCCCGGGCTCGGCCGCCGCTTGCAGCTCGCCGCGGTCTTCGCGCAGCTCCGGCTCGATGTAGGCGAGTCCGAGGCGCTCGTAGACCTCCTGCTCGGTCGCGCAGCGCAGCGTCTCGCCGCTCTCGTCGTCGAGGATGCCGTACTCGGACACGTGCAGGCCGCGCCGCACTGCGGCCTCGCGCAACGCGGCGTTGTGGCGGCCCGAGCCGGTGAAGTGCTGCAGCAGGTTGCCGAGCTGATCGGGCGCGGCGATGCGCAGGTCCACGGGTAGCCCGGAATGGGTTCGCCCGCGCGCGCCGGCAGCGCCGGAGGAGCTGACCTGCTCGATCTGCTCGAGCTCGCCGAGCGCGGCGGCCAGCGCCTCAGGGCGGGGCGTGGTGGCGACCAGGTCGAGGTCCTTGACGGAGTCGGCCAGCCGGCGCGCCGAGCCCGCCAGCATCACGTGCGTGTCCGCGCCGCCGCGCTCCTGCAGCGCGGCTGCCAGCACCTCGCCCAGCTCGAGCGCCTTCGACAGCACGATGCGCCCGCTGCGTCCCTCGCCTCGGCCCTTCATCTCCGCGAGCCCGGCGAGCACGCTCTCCTCGAACTTCGCGCCGAGCCCCCTGACCGTGCGCAGGCGCTGCTGCTCGGCCGCCTGGTGCAGCGCCTCCGGGGAATCGATGCCGAGCTCCTCGAACAGCAGCCGCGCGCGCTTCGGGCCGAGGCCAGGCACGCGCGTGATCTGGACCAGGCCCGGCGGGAACTTCGCTCGCAGCTTCTCCGCCGCGGGAATCGAGCCGGTCTCGGCCAGCGCCTGGATCTTCTCCTGCAGCGTCTTTCCGATTCCCGGCAGCTCGGTCGCGCGGCCCTCCCGCGCCAGTCCGGCCACGGATACGGAGGCCTCGCGCACGGCCTTTGCCGCCGAGCGATAGGCGACGACGCGATGCACGATCGCGCCGTCCAGCTCGTACAGGTCGCCCAGCTCCTCGAGTGCGTCGGCGATGGCGGCGTTCGATGGTTGTGACCGGCCCCGATTCATCGCCACGCTCTAGGGTACGCGCACCGATGCCCGGCGAGCCCTGGCTGATACTCCCGACGTACAACGAGGCCGCCAACGTCGGCCCGATCGTCAGCGCTGCCGGAAGCGTCCTCGCCGAGGCCGCGCCCGAGGGGTTTCGCATCCTCGTCGTAGATGACGGCTCGCCCGACGGCACCGGCGATCTGGCCGACGAGCTGGCCTCGAGGCACGACTGGGTCGAGGTGCTGCACCGCACCGAGAAGAACGGAATCGGACCCGCGTATCTGGCCGGCTTCGCGCATGCGCTCTCGCACGGCGCGGGATACGTGATGGAGATGGACTCGGACTTCTCCCACGACCCGGCCGACCTGGCGCGGCTGCTCGCTGCTGCGCGCGAGGACGCAGACCTGGCGCTCGGCTCGCGCTACGTGCCGGGAGGCGGCGTCACCGATTGGGGGCTTCTGCGCCGCTTCGTCAGCGAGGGCGGGTCCACGTATGCGCGGCTCGTGCTGGGCCTGGAGGTGCGCGACCTCACCGGCGGCTTCAAGTGCTTCCGGCGCGAGGTGCTCGAGGCGATCCACTTCGAGAGCGTGCGCTCGCGCGGCTACGCGTTCCAGGTCGAGCTCACCTACCGCGCGGTGCAGGCCGGCTTCCGCGTGAAGGAGGTGCCGATCGTGTTCCGCGACCGCGAGCATGGCCAGAGCAAGATGTCCTGGCGGATCGCGGCCGAGGCGATGTGGCTCGTGCCGCTCCTGCGCTTCAGCTAGAGGCGCCGCGGGCCGATGCACGGGGGATGGACGCCTCCGCCTACGCCTTCGTCCATGGCGTTCGAAGCACGCGCGCGACGCTGAGCAGCTGGCAGCGCGCGCCCGTCCCGGTGCTCGCGCGCTGGGTGGCGGGATCGGCTGCAGCGGCGACCGGCCTGCTGCTCGCGGTGTGGCTGATCGCGACGCTCGACGGCCACTACACCCAGCTCGTGCTGCTGCAGCCGCCGTTCTCGCCGGGCGACACCGGCGACGTGCTGCACGTGCTGAGGAGCAACATGCTCGTGCTGGCGCTGCATGCGATGGCCTGCGTAGCGGGCTTCATCGCCGGCAGCGCTCTGCCGATGCAGGTGGAGGGCCGCAGCGGCGTCTCGCTGTGGCTGCACGAGCACGGCGGCCGCCTCGCGATCGCCTTCGTCGTCGGCGCCACCACCTTCTCGCTGAGCGCCCAGGCCTACCTGATCGGCCACACGCTCGCGGGCGTGTCGAACTCGCTGCAGGTCCCGCCGGGCCTGGTGCTGCTGGCGGTGCTCGCGCATGCGGTGCCCGAGCTGATCGCGCTGTTCCTGCCGCTCGCGGCCTGGATCATCGCCAGCCGCCGCGGCGAGTGGGAGCAGATGCTTGCCGCCAGCCTCGTGACCGTCGCGTTCGCGATCCCGATCCTCGTGATCAGCGCCTTCATCGAGGTATACGTCTCGCCGCACATCTTCATCGCGCTGACGCATCTGCAGGTGGGGCCGGGCTGAGATGATCCGCGCATGGGCTACGACGAGAATCTCGCCAACGGCATCCGCGAGCTGATCGCCGCCGAGCCGGACGTCGTCGAGAAGAAGATGTTCGGCGGCCTCGCATTCCTGCTCGCCGGCAACATGTCCGTCGCCGCCAGCGGCCAGGGGGGGCTGCTGCTGCGCTGCGACCCGCAGGAGACCGAGACACTCATCGAGCGCCCCCACGCGGCACGCTTCGAGATGCGCGGCCGCCCGATGGACGGCTGGCTGCGCGTGGCGCCGGAGGGCCTCGGCACGAAGCGCGAGCTCGAGCGCTGGGTCGCCATCGGAGTCTCCTACGCCCGCTCGCTGCCGGCGAAGGGTTGAGCGGGCTGCTCCGCCGCACGCTGCGCGCGGCACGGATCGTCGTGGCCGACCGCTCGATCCCCCGCCCGATCCGCTGGATCGGCGCGCTCGCCCTGCTGCCGATCCCTGGACCGTTCGACGAGGCCGTGCTGCTGGCGCTCGCGCCGGTCCTGTTGCTGTTCTTCAGGCGGCAGATGCGCGATGCGTGGCAGGCAGCACAGCGCTAGCCGGTACACACCGCTTCATTTTGTATAGTAGGTATCAGCGGCTACCGAACAAGAGCGTCAAGGAGCAGAGGAGATAGACATGGCAGGCACCCTCCCGCAGGTCACCGACACGAACTTCACCGCCGAGGTCCTCGAGGCCGAGGGTCACGTGCTGGTCGACTTCTGGGCGCCGTGGTGCGGCCCGTGCCGTGTCGTCGCTCCGGTCCTGGAGGAGATCCAGGCCGAGCGCACCGACGTGAAAATCGTCAAGCTCAACACGGACGAGAACCCCGAGACCTCGGCCAAGTACCAGGTGCTCTCGATCCCGACGATGATCCTCTTCAAGGACGGCCAGCCCGTCAAGACGGTCATCGGTGCCTATCCCAAGAAGAAGCTCGAGCAGGAGCTGGAGCCCGCCCTCACAGGCGCCGGCGCGGCCTAGGGCCGGAGGACCCGCGCCGGGCGAGCCAGCCCGGGCGGCATGGCACGGCAGCCGGCTCACACCGGTGCCCGGCGCGCCTAGGCCCGGCTGATCGCGATCGTCAACTCGAGGCCGTCCACAGTGGCGGCCTCGACATGCTCTGCGTTCGCGCCGTCGCTGCCGATCTCGAAGGCGACCGCTAGCGTCTCATCCGCGATGTACTCGCGGTGCGCACGCGCGGCGCCGAGCAGCCCCGCGTCGCCCGCGAGCGCCAGCGCGATGCGGTCCTCGACGGCCAGGCCGGCGTTCTTGCGCGCATTCTGCACGGCGTGCACGATCTCGCGGCCCCGGCCCTCCTCGAGCAGGTCCTCGTCGATCTCGAGGTCCAGCGCCACTGCGTGGGAGCCCTCGCGCTCCACGCTGTAGCCATCCGGCGGGCGCAGCGCGAGGATCAGATCGTCCGCTGTCAGCGTGTGGTCCCGGCCGTTCACCGCGATGCCGATCTCTCCGCCGTCGCGCAGCGAGACGGCTACGCGGCCGGGGTCGAGCGCCGCGATCGCCTGTGCGGCCTGCGGCATCTCGCTGCCGAACAGCGGGCCCAGGCTGCGGTAGTTCGCTTTCAGCTCGTAGCTGCCCAGCTCATCGGCGGCGGCGACGAAGCGCACGCGCCTCACGTTCAGCTCCTCGCGCACGACCTCGACGAGTCGTTCGACCGCCACACGCTCGCGTCCCGCCGCCACGACCACCGCCTCGGCCAGCGGCTGGCGCACCTTGATCTTGGCCTTGCCGCGCGCGCCCAGGCCGAGGCGAACCGTCTCGCGCGCGAGCGCCATCGCCTGCTCCAGCTGCTCGTCGCGCTCGCCGACGTCCTCGGGGCGCGGGAAGTCGCACAGGTGCACGCTCGCCAGCTCGCCGTCGAGGTTGTCGTAGAGCTCGTCGACCACGAACGGACAGAACGGCGCGAGCAGCTTCGCGACCGTGAGCAGGCACGTGCGCAGCGTCGCGAACGCCGCCGGCTCACCGTCCCAGAAACGTCGGCGCGAGCGCCGCACGTACCAGTTCGACAGCTCGTCCAGCAGCTCCGCGATCGCGCGTCCCGCGCTGGTCGCGTCATACGCCTCCAGGCGCTCCGCCACGAGCTCGGCGGTGCCGGCTGCGCGCGAGAGCGCCCAGCGGTCGAGGTCCGTCAGCTCGGCCTCCGCGCCCGGCGCCGCCTCGCTCAGCTGAGCGGCCGCCGCGCGGGCGTAGAGCGCGTAGAAGTAGTACGTCGACCACAGCTGCTTGAGGAACAGCCGCACGCCTTCGCCGATCGTCTCCGCCGAGAAGCGGTAGCCGTCCCACGGCTGCTTGGAGGTGAAGAAGTACCAGCGGAAAGCGTCCGCGCCGTAGCGTTCGAGCACGTCCCACGGCTCGACCGTGTTGCCCTTGGACTTCGACATCTTCTGGCCTTCCTCGTCGAGGATCAGGCCCAGGCAGACCACGTTGCGGTAGGGCGCGCCGCGGTCGAGCAGCACCGACTCGGCCAGCAGCGAGTAGAACCAGCCGCGCGTCTGGTCCTGCGCCTCGCAGATGAAGTCGGCCGGGAATTTCGACTCCAGCTCGCGCTCGTGCTCGAACGGGTAATGGTGCTGCGCGAACGGCATCGCGCCCGAGTCGAACCACACGTCGATCACCTCCGGCACCCGGCGCATCGGCTGCTCGCAGCCGTCCTCGACGCAGGCAAAGGACACCTCGTCCACGTACGGGCGGTGGTGATCGGCCAGCTCCGCACCGGAACGCTCGGCGAGCTCGCCGAACGAGCCGACGACATGGGTGTGCCCCGACGCGCAGCGCCACACCGGCAATGGCGTGCCCCAGTAGCGCTCGCGTGAGAGCGCCCAGTCGACGTTGTTCTTCAGCCAGTCGCCGAAGCGCCCGTGCTTGACGTGCGGCGGGTGCCAGTCGACCGTCTCGTTGGCCTCCAGCAGACGCTCGCGAAGCTGCGAGGTGGCGATGTACCACGACGGTTTCGCGTAGTAGATCAGCGGGTTGTCCGAGCGCCAGCAATGCGGATAGGCGTGCTCGTAGTCCTGCACCTTCAGCAGCAGCCCGCGCTCGCGCAGGTCCTCGATCAGCTCCGCTTCCAGCTCGGGGTCCTTCACCTGCCGGCCCTCGAACGGGCGACCGTTGCGGTCCAGCACGCGGCCGTCGTAGGTGCCGTCCGGACGCACCGGGTTGTACAAGCTGCCGACATCTTTCGGATCGAACGGGATGCGCGGATCGGCGGCAGCCACGCGGTAGTCGTCCTCGCCGAAGGCGGGCGCGAGATGGACGATGCCCGTGCCGTCCTCGGTCGTCACGAAATCGTCGGTGACGATCGGCAGCGGCCCCGGCCCGCGGTCGCTGGCCGCGAAGATCGGGCCCTCGTAGCAGCCCCAGCGCGCGACCACCTCAACGCCGCTCAGCGTCTCCAGCACCTCCGCGTCCTCGCCGAGCACAGCCCGCACCCGCGCCTCGGCGAGCACGAACAGCTCCCCGCCGGCCCGCACGCGGGCGTAGCGCGCGGTGGGGGAGAGCGCGACGGCGACGTTGCCGGGCAGCGTCCACGGCGTCGTCGTCCACACCAGCAGCCGCTCCTCGCCGTCCACCACGGGCAGCTTCACGTACACACTGCGGTCCACCACGTCGCGGTAGCCCAGCGCGACCTCGTGCGAGGACAGCGTCGTCTCGCAGCGCGGGCAGTACGGCACGACCTTGTGCCCTTCGTAGAGCAGCCCGCGCTGCGCGATCTGCGAAAGCGCCCACCACACCGACTCGATGTACGTCTCGTCCAACGTGCGGTATGCGTGCTCCAGGTCCAGCCAGAAGCCGATCCGCTCGGTCAGACGGTTCCACTCCTCCAGGTACGCGAACACCGACTCGCGGCATTGCGCGTTGAAGCGCTCGATGCCGTACTGCTCGATTTCCGCCTTCGACTTGATGCCGAGCTTCTCTTCGACCGCGATCTCCACGGGCAGGCCATGGCAGTCCCAGCCGCCCTTGCGCTCCACGCGATGGCCGCGCATCGTCTGAAACCGGGGATACAGGTCCTTGAACACGCGCGAGAGCACGTGATGGGAGCCCGGCGGCCCGTTCGCCGTGGGAGGCCCCTCGTAGAAGACCCACTCGGGCGCTCCTTCGCGCGCACGCAGTGACTCCGCGAACACGTCGCGCTCGCGCCAGCGCGCGAGCACCTCGCGCTCGAGCTCGGGCAGCTCGCGATGAGGGTCGACCTCGCGCGAGGGGATCAGATGCGTGGCGTCGCTCACGGGGGCGTGATTCTAGGCGGCGCGCTCACCGCAGCCGCGGCGTGCGGGTGAACAGCGGCGCGAGGCTGCCCGCGCGCGGATCGGCTGCTCCGGCCAGCGGCGCGAGGCCGAGCGCGCGCTCGATCGTCGCGAGCACGCCGTAGTGGTCGAGCGGCCGGCTCTCGCGCGCGCCGGCGCGCACGTCGGGTCCGGCCACGATCGTCGCGATGTGGCCGCCGTGCGCCGCGCCGCAGCAACCTGCGTCGAGCGTCCCCTCGTCCCACGTCAGCACGAGGAAGCCATGCGGCCCGAGCTCGCGCAGCAGCGCCGGCACGGTGCGCGCGAGGAACGCGTCGGCCGTTCGCAGCGCGCAGTCGTGGCCGTCGTCACAGAGGTTCGGGCTGATCCATGCATACGTCGGCAGCGTGCCCGCGCGCAGGTCCGCCGCGAGCTGGCCGAAGCCGACGAGGCGCTCACAGCGCGAGCGGCTCGACACGACATCGGGGTAGTAGGCGAACGGGTCGTGCTTCTTGGCATAGCCGCCGGAGGCGGCGCCCGTGAAGCAGGCGCGTGGCAGATCCTCCATGTAGGCGCGCCACGAAAGCCCTGCCGCTTCGAGCTGATCGATGATGTTGGGCACGTGCGCCACGCAGGAGGTGCAGTCGGATGTGATCCCCGCGGTCGTGCCGCTCGTCAGGGCCAGGTAGTTGGGAAGCGACGGGTGCGTGATCGCGTAGCTGCGCGTCGCGAGTCCGTAGCGGCGCGCCAGCGAGTTGACGTACGGGGCGCTCGAGCGCCCGATCACTTCGTTGTACTCCGCGTTCTCCATCACCAGCACCGCCACGTGCGAGCGCGCGGAGGCGGGCAGCTTCGCGACCGGACCCGCCGCGAGCGGCTTGCCCGCCTTGGCCGCGCCGCAGCCCGACGCCAACAGCAGCGCCGCCGCAGCCAGCGTGAGCGGGAGCAAGGAGATTCGTCGCATGAGGTGATCCTGCCCGATCATGGGGTATCAACTCCTAGATGCCGCTCGTAAACGACCTCGACGAGGCGCGGCTGCGCGATCTCGCCGCCGCGCGAGCGACCGGGGAGACGGTGCTCAGCCTGTTCCTCGACCTCGATCCGGAACGGTTCGCCACGCCACGAGCGCGCAAGTCCGAGGTCGACTCGCTGCTCGACAACGCACATGCGCTGATCGAGCGCGACACGCGTCCCCATCCGGAGCTGATCGCGCTGCGAGACTCGCTCGAGCGTGCGCGCGAGATCCTCGCGCCGCCGGAGGAATCGAGCGAATGGGCGCCGCAGTGGGCGCAGGGCGCGCACGCGGTCGCGCTGTTCCTGTCCGAGCCGCTGAACCTCGAGGAGCTGTTGCGCCTGGACGTGGCGCTGCCGAGCGGTGTCGAGATCGGCGACGCTCCCGCGATCGCGCCGCTGACGCTGGCCGAACCGGCCGGCGAAGGCACGATCGTCGCGCTCGTCGACGAGCGAAGCGCGCGCTTCTTCCGCAGCTCGCCGCAGGGTCTGCGCGAAGCGCTCGTGCTGGAGGACGACGTGCACAGCCGCGTCAAGAAGGGGGGCTGGTCGCAGGCGCGCTACGAACGTTCGCAGCACGAAGACGTGCGCCAGCACCTCGCGCACGTGGGCGCCACGCTGCTCGAGACGCTGCGCCAGGTGCCATACGAGCGGCTGCTGGTGGCATGCGCGCAGCCGCTCTGGAGCAACCTGCTGACCTCGCTGCATCCCAGCGTGCGCGAGCGGCTCGCCGCACCGCGGCTCTCGCTCGACGTCTCCGACGCGGGCATCGCCGACGTCGATCATGCGCTGGAGCAGGCGCTCGAGCAGCAGCGCGAGCGCCACGAGCAGGAGCGCCTGGACGAGCTGCAGGCGCGCATCGATCGCCCAGCCGACCGGCGCGCCGCGACCGGTTTCCCCGACGTGCTGCAAGCGCTCGTCGAACGGCGCGTCGAAACGCTGCTGCACGAGTTCACGCTCGACGGCGAGGGCGTCGCCTGCGAGCGCTGCGGATGGCTCGGCCTGGAGGGCGAGCGCTGCCCGCTCGATGGCGAGCCGCTGCGCCGCAGCCCCAACATCGTCGAGGATGCGGTGCGCGCCGCCGTCGCGCAGGATGCGGAGGTGCTCGCGCTGCGCGACCGCCCGGACCTGCGCCCCTTCGACGGCATCGCCGCGCTGCTGCGCTTCTGAGCCCGGCCGTCACGGCCAGCCATGCGCGGCGGCTTCGCGCGAGCGCCGTCACGGGCGCGGGCCGCGCCGGCGCGGCTCAGAGCTCGACGCCGGCCTCGTGCAGCCAGCGCTCGACGTGCGCCGGCGGGTCGCCCGCGAACTCGGCTCGCGCGGCCAGGCGCAGCAGCTCGACCGGGTCCGCTTCGGCCTCGTCGCGCCGGTAGGCGAGGTACACGACCACCGCGCGCGCCATGCTCAGCGACCCCGATTCCTCCCAATCGGGGTCGATCTTGCCCAGCTCTTCGTCGAGCCGCAGCTCGATGCTCTCGCCGACCGCGCGGATCGGCACGTCGTCGTCCTCGAAGCGCTCCTCGAGCTCCTCGAGCGGCTCGTCCAGCTCGCCTATTTCGCACACCTCGACCGCGCGGCGGACGGCCTGCGCGACGGTGAGCGGCTGCGGCTGCGTGGGCATGCGATGCATGTTCCCCGCCTGCGCCGGTGCCAACCACGCCGGCACGCGAAGCCTACGATGGGGCCGATGCGCCTGCGCCTCTACCACCACCCCGACGGCGCCCGCGTGGCCTATCGCGAGCTGGGCGCCGGGCCGCCGCTCGCGCTGCTGCACTCGGCGCTGCTCTCGCACAAGGAGTGGGAACCCGCCGTGGAGCGGCTCGCCGACCGTTTCCGCGTGGTGCTGCCCGATCTGCCGCTGCATGGCGACTCCGAGCAGCGGCCACGCCACCCCTACACGCCCGAGTGGTTCGCCGAGGTGCTCGGCGGCTTCGCCGCGGACGTGCTCGGACCCCGCCCGGCGATCGCCGCCCATGACGCGGGCGCGGAGGTGCTGCTGCATGCGCTGCGCAGCAAGACCATCAGCCCCTCGAGGCTCGTGATCATGCCCAACCGCCTGCACACGGCGGAGCCTCGCCCGCTGCTGCGCTCGGCCGCACGCATGGCCGTGCGCGCGGCGGCGGTGCCGGGACTGGACAGCCTGCTGTCCTACGGCGCGGCCGCAGCGTTCCGCCCCGAGCAGGGCATCGCGCTCAGCGCGCGCGCCAACCCGGCCGCCGCCGACCTGTTCCGGCAGGCGTTCGCGGATGTTCCCGGCAACTCCAGCCTCGCGCGCTCCTGGGCCAAGTGCGCACGCTCCTGGCCGCGCGGGCCGCTGAAGGAGCTGCTCGACCTGTACCCGCAGCTGAACATGCCGGTGCTGCTGCTGTGGGCCGACCAGGACCGCCGGCACCCCCTGCGCGCGGCGGAAGAGGCGCTGCAGCTGCTTCCGCACGGCCAGCTGCGCGTGCTCGAGAGCACCGGCTTCCTGATGGCCTACGACGACCCTGTCGGCCTTGCGCGGGAGCTGCTCGCGTTCTGCGGATAGGGTTCGCGGCCCGTCGTCCAACAGGAGAACCGATGCCAAGCGAGAGACAGTTGTGGGGCGGGGAGACCGCCAAAGCCGTGGAGAACTTCCCGATCTCCGGCGAGACCGTGCCGATCGAGGTCGTCCACTGGCTGGCCCGCATCAAGGGAGCGGCCGCGGCCGTGAACGGCGAGCTGGGCCTGCTCGCGAAGGGCAAGGCCCGGAGCATCGAGCGCGCCGCCGCCGAGGTCGCCGCCGGCAAGCACGACCGCCAGTTCCCGATCGACGTCTTCCAGACCGGCTCCGGCACCTCCACCAACACGAACGCCAACGAGGTGATCGCGAACCTCGCCGGCGGGGGCGTGCACCCCAACGACCACGTCAACTTCGGTCAGTCCTCCAACGACGTGTTCCCCTCCGCCGTGCACCTCGCCGCACTCGACGTCGCCCAGAACGAGCTGCTGCCCGCGCTGGCGCAGCTCGAACGTTCCTTCGCGCGCAAGGCCAAACGCTTCCAGAACGTCGTCAAGGCGGGACGCACGCACCTGATGGATGCGGTCCCCGTCACGCTCGGCCAGGAGTTCGGCGGCTACGCCGCGCAGATCGCGCTCGGCATCGAGCGCGTGCAGGCCGCGCTGGTGCACGTCGGCCAGATCCCGCTCGGCGGCACCGCGACGGGCACCGGCCTGAACACGCACCCCAGGTTCGCCGAGCGCGTGCGTGCGCGGCTGCGAAAAGAGTCCGGCCTGAAGCAGATCGCGCCGCCGCGCGACCCGTTCGAGGCGCAGGCCAACCGCGACGCGCTCGTCGAGCTGTCCGGCGCGCTGAAGGTGATAGCCGTCTCGCTCACCAAGATCGCGGGCGACCTCGCGCTGATGGGCTCCGGACCTCGCGCCGGCATCGGCGAGCTGTTCCTTCCCGAGCTGCAGAAGGGCTCCTCGATCATGCCCGGCAAGGTCAACCCGGTGATCCCCGAGGTTGTGCTGCAGGTCTCCGCGCAGGTGATCGGCAACGACACCGCGATCACCGTCGGCGGCCTGCAGGGGCAGTTCGAGCTGAACGTGCGCATCCCGCTGATCGCGCGCAACCTGCTGCAGTCGCTGCGCCTGCTGACCTCGACCGCCACCGTGTTCGCCGAGAAGTGCGTGGATGGCATCGAGGCCAACCGCGCCGGCACGGACGCCTCGGCCGGCGCCACGCTGGCCGTCGCCACAGCCCTGAACGGCGCGATCGGCTACGACAAGGGCACCGAGATCGTCAGACGCGCGACCGACAGCGGCCGACCGCTGCGCGAGGTCGCGCTCGAGGCGGGCGTCGACGCGAAGCTCTACGACGAGACCATCGACCTGCGCAAGATCGCTCGCGGCAATACCTGAACAGCTCCTGAGAGCCTGCGTCGCGGGCCGTCGAGGCGGGGTAACGTGCTGATGGGATGCGACACGCCAAGGCGCCGATTGCGATCGCTCTCGCCGCGCTGCTGATCCTGGGCGGCACGATCGCCGCGCTCGCCTTCGATGGCTCTTCCAAGTCCAAGGTCCGCGCCGCGCCGCAGGCGGTCCAGAGCGCCCACCTGATCGCCGCCGCTGCGCCCGCGCCGTCCGGCACCGCCTGCGCCGCCCAAACGGCGGCGGTCGTGGCGAAGGTCGACGGCGAGGTGGCGGAACGCATCTACAGCGCCGAGCTGCGCTCCTCGGCGGTCACCGCCGGCCGCCAACAGATCGCCGGCAACGGCCCGCTGATCAGCGCGATGCGCTCGGGTAGCAGGGCCGCTGTGCAGACCGCCGTACACGCCCTCGTTTACTCGGGCACCCACATCGTGCGTCTGCGTGTCTCGCGCGGATCGCGACTGCTCGCGGACGTCGGCGGCCCCTACATCATCGCGCCCGTCACCGGCACGCTTCGTGACCGCGGCCGCGCGATCGGCCGTTTCTCGTTCTCCGTGCAGGACGACCTCGGCTACATCAAGCTCGTCACCCGCTTCATAGCCGTGCCGCTCGTGCTGCGCACGCCGAAAGGGCAGGTGCCGGTCGAAGGCCAGGCGGCGGGCGCGCCGGCCAGGATCCCGGCGCGCGGTCCCGTCAGCTATCACGGCGCCACTTTCGAGGCGTACTCGTTCACTGCACAGGCCTTTCCAAAGGGGACGCTGCGCGTGTCCCTGCTCTCGCCGCCCCGCAGCGGACTCTCGCGCCTCAGCTGCGCACAGGTCCGCGCGGACGAGTCGGCGCGCATCGCCACGCACGTTGCACGCCGCTTCAGCCTCGGACCGACGACGCTGCCGACGTATGCGGGCCTCGTGAGCAAACTCACGCTGGCCAGGGTGATCATCAAGGCCGGCGGACGCACCTACATGGCCGGCGGCGGCAGCGCGCCGCGGCGGCTGCCGTCCTCGGGCACGGTGACGCTCGGCGGAAAGCGCTACGCCGTGGCGACCGTGCAGCTGCCGACCTCCGTCGGCACTGCCCGCGCATCCGTGCTGTTGCCCGGCTAGTTGACCGGCAGCGCCTTGTAGAGGCGCGCCACTTCGGCAGAGGCGGGCTTGGGGCTGCCCTGGTAGGTGAACAGGCCCTTCTGGTTGAGGCCTTCGATCAGGCGCAGGTGCGGCAGCACGCGATGGATCGAGCCGCCCGAGAAGCTCGGCGTGAGCGGGTAGTCGCGCAGCACCCACACGAACATCGCGGTCAGCTGCGACTGGGCTGCGTAGACCCTGATGTGGGCAGCCAGCAGGCGCGACTGGAACGCGTAGCTGCCGGGGCTGCCGGGCGGGTTCAGCGTGTTCGATTCGGCGCCGAACTCGCTGATCACGAGCACCTTGTTCGAGAACGTCCGCGCCATCGCCGCGAGACGGCCGCGCATGCGCGCTTCAAGCTGGGCGATGCTGTCCTTCGGCGATTCGTACCAGCCCGAGTAGTCGGTCTCCGCGACCGCGTCGACTTCCGAGTAGATCCGGCCCGGCTGCGTCGGCGGGTGGCGCCCCCACACGTCGACCGCGACCATCCGTGTCGGGTCGTTGCGGTGCAGGTACTGCGCCATGTCGCGCACATAGGAGACCTCCCAGCCGTTGCGGCCGTTGCCTGCGACCTCGTCGACGAGGTTCCACGCGAAGATCGAAGGGTGCAGCGCGCCTGCGGTCGTGGCCGTGCGCACCTGCTGCTCGGCGTCGGTGAGAAGGCGCGGCGTGTTCGAGTACCACATGCCGGCGCCTTCGACCGGTCCCACGCCCTGCCACACGAGCAGCCCGGCCGCGTCGAGCCGTTCGAGCAGCGCCGGGTCCAGCGGGTGCTGCGCGCGCACCGCGTTGGCGCCGATCGACTTCAGGTTCGCGACCAGCGCATCCTGATCGGCGGGCGTGAGCGCATCGCCGTGGCCGGGCACGTCCTCCTGCAGCGTCGCGCCGTGCAGCCGCAGCCGCTGGCCGTTGATGAACACTTCACGTCCGTGCCAGGCCACCTGGCGCAGCCCCACGCGCGCCGACCAGCTGCTCTCGCCGGGGACCGCCAGCTCGAGGTCGTAGAGGTTCGGCGCGGCGGGCGACCACAGCGCCGGCTGGCTGACGGTCGCGGTGCCGCTCACGCGCGTGGCCGCGCCCGCGGCGAGCGTCACGGCGGGGAAGCTCAGCGTGACGGTCTGCGTGCCGTGCGTGAGCGTGCCGCTCGGCGTGATCGTCCGCGCCGGCCCGTTGTTGCGCACGACCACGCCCACGCGCACATCAGCGCGGGCCGCGTCGGGCGCGTACGGCGCGAGCGTCGTCTGCAGCGTCGGGCTCGCCAGCTCGCTTGCGCCGACCTGGCGCATGTCGACCTCGCCGTCGAGGCCGCCCCAGTTGAACCAGGTGCGGTGGAACCCTTCTTCGGCCTGCCGCGACGGGAAGCGCCAGTCGACGCGCACCACCAGCGTGTGCGCGCCCGCGCCGAGCGTCGCGGAGATGTCGAACGGCAGGTAGGAGCCGCGGTGCGATCCCACGCGGTGTCCGTCGAGGTAGATGTCGGCACGGTAGTTGGCCGACTGGAAGGTGAAGACGTAGCGACCCGCCTGCGGCGCCTGCACGCTCGTCCTGTACCAGGCGATCGAGCCGGCGTAGTTGCGCCCGCCGGAGGGCCCGCTGTAGGGCCGCGTGTTGACGACGTTCGGGAGGTGCACGGTCGTGCCGGCAAAGCCGCCGCGCGCCCAGCCCTGGGCGATGCCTCGGTTGGGCGCATCCTTGCGCAGCACCCACTGCGTGAGCGGCACGCGCCCGCCGGGACCTTCGAAGATCAGCGACTGGCCGCTCGGCGCCTGGGCCGCTGCAGCACTGGTCGCCGCCAGCGCGATGCAGGCGAGAACAGTCGCGAACAGCGGCTTCTGAAGAGTGGCGAACACGGTCTCGGCGACATCAACCCGGCGCGATGCGGATCAGAGCGGCGCGGCTACCGCCGCCTCCCCGGCGTGTTCGAGCATCTCTCCGAGCAGCACCAGGGCGCCCGCCTTGGAGAGCGGCTCGTTGAGGTTTCCGCACTTCGGCGACTGCACGCACGAGGGGCAGCCCTCGGCGCACGGGCAGCCGCCGATCAGCCGCTGCGCGTCCTCGCACAGCTCCTCGAAGCGCCCGAAGGCGCTGCGCACGATGCCGATCCCGCCGGGATGGCCGTCGTAGACGAAGATCGTCGGCACGCCCGTCTGCGGGTGGTAGTTGGTCGAGAGCCCGCCGATGTCCCAGCGGTCGCACATCGCGATCAGCGGCAGCACCGCGATCTGCGCGTGCTCGGTCGCATGCAGCGCGCCCAGCAGGACCTCGTGCGGGATCGTCTCGGAGGAGATCGCGGGCTCGAACCAGATCGCCTGTGTGGAGAAGGAGACGGGCGGCAGGTCGAGCGCGACCAGCTCGACGTGCGCGTGGTCGGAGAGGCGCCGGCGCTGGTATGCGAGCACCGTGTCCGTCACCTGCACCTCGCCCAGCGACAGACGCACGCCGAGCGTCTCGCGGCGGTCGAGCAACGCGACGATCTCGGTGTCGGTGGTGCGCTTCGGCTGCGTGTACCAGTCGCCGCCGAAGGGCGAGACGAGCGCGCGCCGGCGCTCGAGATCGAGCTCGCGCACCTCGTAGGAGCGGCCCAGGTGCATGTACACCGCCCCCTCGTGAACGGTCGAATGCGCGCGCGCCGCGTCGGTCGAGCCGAGCAGCTCTCCTGAGGAGACGTCGACGATCGCGAAGCTCTCCGGCGAGGCGGAGCGCAGCGAGACCTCGGCGGCGGGGTAGGAGCCGGGCCGCCGCGGCACGAAGCTGGCGCGCACGCCACCGCGGCGGCGCAGCTCGCCGGCGCTCTGCAGCTGCTCCGCGGAGGCCTCCCAGCGCGGGCCGAGGAACTCCGCATCCTCGTGTGAGAGCGGCCCCTCGTGCGCCGCGCAGAGCAGATGGCCCCGGTAGATCAACGGGCTCTCGTGGTCGAGGATCGCCATCTCCACCGGTCGCTCCAGGAACTCGTCGGGATTGCGGCAGAAGAACTGGTCGAGCGCATCCTCGCCCGCGAGGAACACCGCCAGCCCGCGCCCGCGGCGGCCGGCGCGACCCCACATCTGCCGCAGCGAGGCGACCGTGCCCGGGAACGTCACGACCACGGCCGCGTCGAGCTCGCCGATGTCGATACCGAGCTCCAGCGCGTCGGTCGTGATCACCGCGCGCAGCTCGCCGCTCATCAGCCGCTGCTCGAGCTCGCGCCGCTGCTGGGGCGTGTAGCCGGCGCGGTAGGGGGCCACGAGCTCGGCGAGCTGCGGGTCCTCGCGCGCGATGTCGTCGGTGACGAGGCGGCTCAGCACCTCGACGCCCTTGCGCGACTTCATGAAGCAGATCGTGCGCGCGCCGCCGCGCACCAGCCCGGCCAGCAGCTCCGCTGCCTCCGACAGCGCGGAGCGGCGCGTGCCGAGCTGCTCGTCGGTCAGCGGCGGGTTCCACATCGCGATCCGCCGTCGCGGCGCCGGCGAGCCGTCGCGGTCGATCAGCGTGAAGTCCTCGAGGCCCGTCAGGCGCTCGGCCAGCTCGAGCGGGTTGGCGATCGTGGCCGAGGCGAGCATCACGCGCGGCTCGGTGCCGTAGGCCGCGGCGATGCGACGCAGGCGGCGCAGCACGTTCGCGACGTGCGAGCCGAACACACCGCGATACACGTGCGCCTCGTCGACGACGACGACGGCGAGGTTCGCGAACAGGTCCGCCCAGGCGGCATGGTTGGGCAGGATGCCGACATGCAGCATGTCGGGGTTCGTGAGCACCACGTTGGCGCGCCGGCGGATGTCCGCGCGTGCCTCGCGCGGCGTGTCGCCGTCGTAGATGGCGGGCCGCACGCGCGCCGTCAGGCCGAAGCGCGACAGCGCCCGTGCCTGATCCTGCGCGAGCGCCTTCGTCGGGTACAGATAGATCGCGCGTGCGCGCGCGTCGCGGCACAGCACGTCGAGCGTGGGCAGGTTGAAGCACATCGACTTGCCCGATGCGGTGCCGGTGGTGACGATCGTCGGCCCCTCCCAGGCGGCGCGCAGCGCCTCGGCCTGATGGTCGTAGAGCTGCTCGATCCCGCTGCGCAGCAGCGCCTCCGCCAGCGACGGGTGAAGCTCCTGCGGGATCTCGACGAGCCGCGCGGCGCCCGGCCCCTCGTTGGCCTCGCGCACCAGTCGGCCGTCATCGCGCCCGGCGTCCAGCAGCGAGGTCCAGGGCTCTGTTCTGCGGTCGAGGGCCAAGAGGACTTGAGATAGTAGAGACGATGTCCACGGTCTCAGCCGGGCTCGCGCCGCAAGCCCGCACGTTCCACCATTCGCTGTACCCCGCGGCGCGGATCGCCGCCGAGCGCACCCAGACGGTGTCGGTCTGCCTGCCTGCGCGCGAATGCGCGAGCACGGTTGCGCCGATCGTGCGGGCGCTCGGCGCCCTTCGCGAGCAGGGCGTGCTCGACGAGGTCGTCGTGCTCGACGCCGCCTCCGCCGACGGCACCGCCGCGGCCGCTCAGGCGGCCGGAGCGAAGGTGCTGCAGGAGGCGGAGCTGCTCAGCGAGTACGGGCCCGTGCTCGGCAAGGGCGACGCGATGTGGCGCGCGCTCGGCTCGTTGCAGGGCGAGCTGGTGTGCTTCCTGGACGCCGACAGCGAAGACTTCTCGGCGCACTTCGCGAGCGGCCTGATCGGCGCGCTGGTGTGCGAGCCGGCGGCGATGTTCGCGAAGGCGTTCTACCGGCGCCCGCTCGAGCGGCCGGGCGAGGCATCCGGCGAGGGCGGCGGGCGCGTGAACCACCTGACCGCGCGCCCCGCGCTGTCGATCTTCCATCCCGAGCTGGCCTCGATCCGTCAGCCGCTCGCCGGCGAGGTGGCTGCCCGCCGGGATCTGCTCGAAAGCGTTCCGTTCGTGACCGGCTACGGCGTCGAGGCGGCGATGCTGATCGACGTGTGGCGCGCGGTCGGCCCGGAGGGCGTCGTGCAGGTCGACCTCGACGAGCACCGCAACCGCCACCAGCCGCTTTCTGCGCTGGCGCCGATGGCGCAGACGGTGCTGGCGACGATCGTCTCGCGCTCACCTGCGCCGCCGCCGGCGGCTCTGGCCATGACGCCCGTCGAACGGCCGGCGCTGGCCGGCCTGAAGCTCGCCTGAGACCGACGATGCGATGCCTGTACCTCGACCTCGACGGCACGCTGCTCGGACGCGGAGCCTCGCTGCTGCACGACGGCGAGGGTCAGGTGACGCTGGATGGAGTGCGCGCGATCCAGGCGTGCCTGCGGGCGGACGTGGAGATCGTGCTGATGTCGGGTCGCCGCCGCCCGCAGGTGCAGGAGGACGCGCGCCTGTTCGGCCAGTCCTCGTTCATCTACGAGGCGGGGGCGTGCCTCGTGCTCGACGGCGAGGAGCACTGGCTGACCGGCGATCTGATGCCCGGCGAGCTGTCGATCGCGCAGCAGATCGAGCGCTCGGGTGCGCCGGCACTGCTTCTGGACCGCTACCGCGGACGCCTGGAGTACCACGAGCCGTGGCACCTCAACCGCGAAGTCTCACACCTGTTCCGCGGCCTCGTCGACGCCTTCGAGGTGGACGCGCTGCTGGCCGAGCACGGGCACGAAAACCTGCGCCTGGTCGACAACGGCGTCGTCAACCGGCGCTCTGCGGCGCTCGCGGAGCTCGAGCATGTGCGCGGCTATCACCTCGTGCCCGCAAGCGCCTCCAAGGCGGCGGCGGTGGCCTTCCACAGCCGCGCACGGGGATATCCGCGGGACAGCACGTTCGCCGTCGGCGATTCGCGCGAGGACCTGGCGTGTGCCGAGCACGTCGGCTGCTTCTGGCTGGTCGCCAACGCGGTCGAGCGCGACCCGTCGATCCGCGAGGCGATCGCCGGGCGGGAGAACGTGCGCGTGGCGGAGGCGGGACATGGGGCGGGGGTCTACGAGGCCGTCGTCACCAGCCTGATCGGCCCGGCCTAGCCGTCGTCAGCCGCGGCCGCTGAGCCGCCGCCAAACGCGACCCCAGAAGCCGGGCTGCGGGCGGCGGCGCCAGCGCGCCGGAGGGGGCACGGTGGTGCGCACCAGCGCCACCCAGTCCTGCAGCGGCAGCTCTCCGGAGATCAGCCGCCCGAGCGCTCCCGTGACAGGGGCGTGGACACCCGCGTGCTCGAGCGCTGCCGCCAGCAGTGGGACCGACTCGAGCGACTCGACCGCCTGGCCGACGCGTTGGGGGATCTCGGCGGCCGGCACGCCGGCGGCCAGCAGCTCGCCGGCTCGGCGGTTGCGGCTTTCGCGCGCGAGCGCCGTCGCGACCAGGTCGCCCGCTCCGGCCAGGCCGATCATCGACTCCGGGCGCGCTCCCAGCGGCTCCGCGTAGCGCCACACCTCCGCGAAGATGTGCCCGGCGGCTGCGCCGGCCGCGTTCAGGCCCTGCGCCTCGGTTGCGCCCGCCGCCAGCGCCGCGGCGTTCTTGGCGGCGCCCGCCAGCTCGACGCCCACCGGGTCGTTGGACTGCTCGCAGACCACCCCGGCACGGTTGAACACCTGCGAGAGCGCGCGTGCGAGGTCCTCCTCGCTGGAGGCTGCCACCAGCGCGGCTCCTTCGCGCACCATCTCGCGCGCATGGGCCGGGCCGCCCAGGCAGGCCACGCGCATCGCGCCGAAGCGTTCGCTCAGCATGATCGTCGGCGGCGTGCCCGCCGGCGGCACCAGCCCCTTGGCGACCGAGACGATCGCGCTGCGCGAGCCGACGCCGGCGCTGACGAGGCCGTCGATCACCTCACCGAGCGTCCGCGACGGCACCGCCAGGAACACGAAGTCCGCCCGCGCCGCGCCGGCCGATGCAGGCTCTACGCGCACGCCTGCGGGCAGCTCCACGCCCGGCAGGTACGCGGCGTTCTCGCGCCGCTCGGCGATCAGCGCCGCCTGCTCCGGCGTACGTGTCTGCAGCGTCGTGCGCAGCCCGGCGCGCGCAAGCAGCACCGCCAGCGCGGTGCCGAACGAGCCCGCGCCGATCACGCTCGCGCGGCGCACCGGCGAGGGCAGGGCGCGGCTTCTCCCCGGCGCGCCACGAACGGCCGGGCTCGCAGTAGGCTCGGGCTCGTTCATCGATGATCGAGCCTAACGATCCACGCGCGCCCTCCGCGCGCCGGCGCAACTGGGCCGGCGACCAGCTCTTCGCGCCCGTGTTGCACCGCACGCCGCGCAGCCTCGAGGAGCTCGCGGGCGCCGTCGAGGAAGCGGGCCGAAAGGGGCTGCGCGTCCGCGTCGTGGGTGCCGGGCACTCGTTCAGCGAGATCGCGCTGAGCGACGGCATGCTGATCACGCTCGAGCACATGCGCGACGTGCTCGACGTCGACCGCTCCTCCGGCCTCGTGCGCGTGCAGGCGGGGATCACGATCCACGAGCTGAGCCGCGCGCTGGACGCGCACGGGCTGGCGCTCGAGAACCTCGGCGACATCGACGTGCAGACGATCGCCGGCGCCATCTCGACCGCCACGCACGGCACGGGCGCGCGCCTGCGCAACATCTCCTCGCAGGTCGCCGAGCTCACGCTCGTGCTCGCCGACGGCAGCTCGCTGGTCTGCTCAGCGGACTCCGATCCGGAGCTGTTCGCTGCTGCACGGGTCGGTCTCGGCGCGCTCGGCGCGATCGCGGAGGTCACGCTGCGATGCGTGCCAGCGTTCACGCTGCGCGGCGCCGACGCGCCCGCGCCCCTCGCCGACACGCTCGAGCGCTTCGAGGCGCTCGCGCTCGAGCACGACCACTTCGAGTTCTTCGTCTTCCCACACACCACGACGGCGCTGACGCGCACCAACGACCGCACCGAGCAGCCGCCCCGGCCGCGCAGCAGGACAGCCGCCTACGCCAACGACGTGCTGCTCACCAACCACGCCTTCGGCCTCATCTGCCGCGGCGGCAGGCGCTTCCCGTCGCGCATCCCGCAGCTCAACCGCCTCGTCACGCGCCTGGCCGGCAGCTCCACGCGCATCGACCGCTCCTTCGAGATCTTCGCCAGTCCGCGCCTCGTGCGCTTCACCGAGATGGAGTACGCGCTGCCCCGCTCGCGCACGCCCGAGGCGGTGCGCGCCGTGATGGAGATGATCGCGGCGCGCGGCTTGCACGTGCCCTTCCCGATCGAGGTGCGCACCGTCGCGCAGGACGACGCGCTGCTCAGCACCGCCGCCGAGCGCGACAGCGGCTTCGTCGCGGTGCACATGTTCGAAGGGATGCAGTGGCGCCCGTATTTCGAGGCTGTCGAGCAGATCATGACCGGTCTCGACGGACGGCCGCATTGGGGCAAGCGGCACTTCCAGACTGCCGAGACGCTGCGCGGCCGCTATCCCGGCTGGGAGCGCTTCCAGGCGATCAGAGCGCGTCTGGATCCGCACGGGCTGTTCGCCAACGAATGGACCGACCGGGTGCTCGGAGCAGTCCGTTCGGTGGACCCCGTCAGCACCGCCGTCGATGCTTGACCACGCCCGCCTGGAGGAGGCGACCTCCGGCCTGCAGGCGCCATTCGCGCTCGTCGACCTCGACGCCTTCGATTCCAACGCCGCCGACATGGGCCGCCGCGCCGCCGGCAAGCCGATCCGTCTCGCCAGCAAGTCGCTGCGCTGCCGGGCTTTGCAGCAGCGCGCGCTCGAGCTCCCCGGCTTCAAAGGCACGCTCGCCTTCACACTGCCGGAGGCGCTGTGGCTCGCGCAGCACGGCGTGCAGGACATCCTCGTCGCCTACCCCAGCGCCGACGGCGACGCGCTGCGCGAGCTGGCACGGCGCCCGAATGCCTGTGTCGTGATGGTCGACTCGATTGAGGGACTCGACCTGATCGAGCGTGCGCTCGCCGATCACGCGGGCAGCTCCGGTGCCCCGCTGCGCCTGTGCCTGGACATCGACGCGGGCTGGCAGGCGCTGGGCGGGAGGCTGCGCGCCGGCGCTCGGCGCTCGGCGGTGCGCACGCCTGCGCAGGCCGCGGCGCTGGCACGCGAGATCGCTGCACGGGAGCGCCTGTCGCTGGTCGCGATCATGGCCTACGAGGCGCAGATCGCAGGCGTCGGGGACGCGCCCGCCGGCCGTCGCTGGCGGGGGCGTGCGATCCGCGCGATGCAATCGCGCTCAGCCGCCGAG
>DASWSH010000060.1:0-23898 GCA_036402735.1 Solirubrobacteraceae bacterium
ACGGCCGGCAAGGGAGTCGGCGTCGTGCTGCTCGTGTTCTGGGCGCTGCGCCTGGCGCGGCTCCTCGCACGCCTGCGCCGCGGCGGCGAGCGTCCCCCGAAGAACTATCGCGTCGTGCCCGCGCTGGGACATGCGCTCGGCGCGCTCGTGCGCTGGCGCGGCGTCACGGGCAGGCTCGCCGAGGAGAACTCGGTGCGCCAGCCGGGACGGACGCTGGTGACGGCGATGGCGCTGACGGTCGGCCTGGCGCTGGTCGCGTTCGTAGCGGTGCTCGCGAGCGGCTTCAAGGCCACGATCAACCACTCCGTCGCCCAGTCCTTCGCCGGCAAGCTGATCGTCGAGAACGCGCAGTCGGGCAACGAACAGGGGATCCCTCCGGGAGTCGCTCGAGCCGTGCGCAAGGTGCCCGGCGTCGCGAACGTGACGGCGGTCGCCTTCACCGTCGGACGTCTGAAGGGCAAACACGACAACGAGGCGGTCACCGCGATCGAACCGGAGTCATTCGCCAAGGAGTACCGGCTGGAATGGAAGCACGGCTCGAACTCCTCATTGCTCTCGCTCGATGAAAGCGGCGCAGTCGTCACCGAAGAATTCGCCAAGGAACACCACCTGAAGGTGGGCAGCAGCTTCACGCTGCTCACACCCACGGCGCGCCGTGTGGGCCTGCAGGTGCGCGGCATCATCGACGAAAATGCGGGGCTGTTGAAGGGCGTGACGATCAGCCGCAGCCTCGCCGCCAACGCCTTCGGACAACGCGAAGACGCGGTCGACTTCGTGGGCTACGCGCCCGGTGCAAGCAACGCGCAGGTGCAGCCGGCGGTCGAGCGGGTGCTGACCGCGCAGTACCCGCAGACGCGCTCGCGCACCGCCGCGCAGTTCACGCAGGACCTCGCCGGCCAGATCAACCAGCTGCTGACGCTGATCTACGTGCTGCTCGCGCTGTCCGTGCTCGTGTCGCTGTTCGGCATCGTCAACACGCTGATCCTCTCGATCTACGAGCGCACGAAAGAGCTCGGCATGATGCGAGCGATCGGCACCAGCCGGCGGCAGATCCGTCAGATGATCCGCTACGAGTCGGTGATCACCGCGCTGATCGGCGGCGTGCTGGGGCTGGTCGTGGGCGTCCTCGGCGCCGTGCTCGTGACCACCTTCACGCTGTCGGGCTCCGGCTACCGCCAAGCGATCCCGTTCGGCACGCTGGTGGTGCTGCTCGTCGTCGCGGCGCTCGCAGGGGTCCTCGCCGCGCAGCTGCCGGCGCGCCGCGCCGCGAAGCTGGACCTGCTGAGCGCGCTTTCCGGCGAGTAGCGAGCGGCAGCTAAGCTGCGCTGCGAGATGGCCACTGCCAGCAGCCCCCCCGAGCAGAGCGACCCGACGCTCGAGGCCACATCCTGGGACCTCGAGCCGCTCGTCGCAGGAGAGGGCGAGGCGGGCGTACGACGGCGGCTCGGCGAGGCGCTCGAGCGGGCGCAGTCGTTTGCCGAGCGCTACACGGGGCAGCTGGGCGAGCTCGACAGCGCCGGCTTGGCCGAGGCGATGCGCGAGCTCGCGGAGCTGCAGGAGCTGATCGGCCGTGGCGGCTACTACGCGGCCCTGCGCTTTGCCACGGACACGGCCGACCCCGCCAACGGTGCGCTGCTGCAGTGGGTGCAGGAGCAGGAGACCGCGATTCAGACCAAGCTGCTGTTCTTCGAGCTGGAGTGGGCTGCGCTGCCCGACGAGCGCGCCGAGGAGCTGCTGGCGGGCGAGGGCCTCGAGTTCTGCGCGCACCACCTGCGCAACGTGCGCCGCTATCGCGAGCACCTGCTCTCCGAGCCGGAGGAGCGCATCCTCACCGAGAAGGCGCTGACGGGATCGAATGCTTGGACACGGCTGTTCGAGGAGCTGACCTCGGTGATCGACGTCACGATTCCAGCCGCCGGCGACGGCTCCACGCAGGCCGGCGCCGGCCGTCGGGCCGGCCCCGCAGAGGAGCGGGTACCGCTGGAAGTAGCGCTCAGCCGCCTCTCGCTCGCCGACCGTGACGTGCGCCGCACGAGCGCCGAAGCGGTCACGGCGGCCCTGTCGCCGGGCCTGCGCACGCGCGCCTACCTGTTCAACACGCTGCTCGCGGACAAGGCGACCGACGACCGCCTGCGCCGCTACCCGAGCTGGCTGGCCGCGCGCAACCTCTCCAACGAGGCGAGCGACGAGTCGGTACACGCGCTGATCGAGGCCGTGCGCGGCCGCTACGAGATCCCGCGCCGCTGGTACCGGCTGAAGGCGCGCTTGCTCGGCCTCGACCGCCTCGCCGACTACGACCGCATGGCGACGGTCACCGAGGATCAGGTCGCCTTCCCCTTCTCGCAGGCGCGCGAGATCGTGCTCGACTGCTACACCTCGTTCTCGCCCGAGCTCGGTGCGGTCGCCAAACGTTTCTTCGACGAGCATCGGATCGACGCGCCGCTGCGGCCCGCCAAGCGCGGCGGCGCTTTCTGCGCGGGCACGGTGCCGTCCGAGTTCCCGTACGTGCTGCTCAACTACACCTCGCGCCGCCGCGACGTGCTGACGCTCGCGCACGAGCTGGGTCACGGCGTGCATTTCGCGCTGGCGGCGCCGCAGGGCGCCTTCCACCAGCACACGCCGCTCACGCTCGCGGAGACCGCCTCGGTGTTCGGCGAGACGATCGTGTTCGGCAAGCTGCTGGCCGAAGACAGCTCGCCCTCATCGCGGCTGGCGCTGCTGGCCGAGAACCTCGAGGACACGATCGCCACCGTGTTCCGCCAGATCGCGATGAACCGCTTCGAGCATCTCGTTCATACCGAGCGCCGCGAGCGCGGCGAGCTGTCCGTCGATCGCTTCGGCGAGCTGTGGGCGGACAGCCAGGAGGAGCTGTTCGGCGACTCCGTCGAGGTGACCGACGGCTACCGCAGCTGGTGGTCCTACATCCCGCACTTCATCGGCAGCCCCGGCTACGTGTACGCGTACGCGTACGGCCAGCTGCTCGCGCTGTCCGTCTATGAGCGCTACGAGCAGCTCGGCGCAGAGCTGGTGCCGAGCTACCTCGAGCTGCTCGCCGCCGGCGGTTCGCGCAAGCCCGAGGAGCTGGCCGCGATCGTCGGCATCGACCTCACCGACCCCGGCTTCTGGGATGCCGGCCTCGACCTGGTGGAGCGCCAGCTGAGCGAAGCCGAGCAGGCCGCCGAGGCCTCGGGGCGACTCGGCAGCTAGCCGCGCCGGCTCTCTGCTGGGCTCCAAGAGCGCTCTGAAGCGGGGCTAGTACAGCCCGAGCCCCGACCCCGCGCGGTGCACGAGCTCGAACAGCGGCTGCGGCACGACGCCGAAGAACAGCGTCGCCGCGCCGCCCACGCAGGCCACCAGTGTGAGCTCCCACGCCGGCCCCGCAGGCGCGGATGATTCCTCGCCCGCCGCCGCCGCGCCGGTGCCGGCGGGAGCGCCGCGGGCGGGGGCGCCGGAGGGCGGATCGAGCTCGGGTGAGCCGCCCGCGAGCACCGGCAGCGGCTCGCCGCCGCGCCTGCGTGCCGTCGGGGCATCGCGCATCCACATCGCTGCGACGACGGGCAGGTAGTAGCCGAGCGAGATCATCGAGCCGATCACGATCGCGACGCCGAGCCACGTGTAGCTGCCGTTGACGGCCGCCTCGATCAGGTAGATCTTCCCGATCAGCCCCGCCGTCGCGGGGATGCCCGCAAGACCCAGCATCGCCAGCGTCAGCGGCCAAGCCAGCAGCGGGCGCTCGCGTCCCAGGCCGGCGACCGCATCCATCGAGTCGCCGAGGCCCGTCTCACGTTCGCGCGCGACGACCACACCGAAGGCCGCCATGTTCATCATCAGGTACACGATGAGGTACAGCACGAGCGCCTGCGCGCCGAGCTTGCTCGACACGACGATCCCCGCGAGCATGTAGCCCGCCTGCGCGACGGACGAGTAGGCGAGCATGCGCTTCAGAGAGGACTGGCCGAGCGCACCCACGTTGCCGACCACGATCGTGATCGTCGCGAGCACCGCCAGCGCCGGTGCCCAGCTCGGTTGCGCGCCGATCAGCGCCACGTCGAAGAAGCGCAGGAACACGCCCAGCGCGGCGACCTTGGTGGTCACCGCCATGAAGGCCGTGATCGGTGTGGGCGCGCCCTCGTAGACGTCGGGCGTCCACTGGTGAAACGGTGCGACCGACGCCTTGAAGGCCAGCCCCACGACGCACAGCGCGATGCCCGTCAGCGTCAGCGGGTCGCTCGCCAGGCCGTTGCCCCCGATCGCCGCGCCGATCGCGCCGAAGTCGGTCGCACCCGTCGCGCCGTACAGCATCGCGATCCCGTACAGCAGCGTCGCCGAGCCGACGGAGCCGACGATCAGGTACTTCAGCCCCGCCTCCAGCGAATGCTCGCGGCGCACTTCCGCTGCGCACAGCACGTACAGCGGGATCGACAGCAGCTCGAGCCCCACGAACACGGCCACCGTGTTCTGCGCGGCCACCAGCAGGGACATTCCGGCCAGCGAGGTCAGCAGCAGCGCGTAGAACTCACCGTGCGCGGCTTCCTGCGTGGCACGGGAGCGCCACGACAGCAGCACCGCGCAGATCCCGCCGGCGATCAGGATCAGGTTCAGCGTTAGCGACAGCCCGTCGATGCTGAGCGCGCCCGAGACGATTGCCTTCTGCGATCCCCACTGCCAGATCGTCAGGCCGAGCGCCGCACCCAGCGAGGCGACGCTGAGCGCGGGCACCAGCTGCGCGCGCACCCAGCGCGAGCCGAGCAGCCCGAACAGCAGCACGATCGTGGCACCGCCGAGCAGCGCGATCAGCGGCGAGAGCCCGCCGAAGTCGACATGCGGGCCTTTGAGGTGCGCGGTGGCGAGCAGCACGGTCATTTCGACGCGTTCAAGACGGTGCCGAGGTCGGTGATCCGACTGGCCACACGGGCCTGCCCAGTGCCCAGCGCGTGCGCCTGCGCGACGGTGCCCTTGACCGATCGTTCGCTGCGTTTCAGCGCGAACTGCGGATACAGCGAGAAGAACAGGATCACCGCGATCACCGGCACGAGCACGAGGCCGCCGCCCAGCGTGATCTCGCGCGAGACGACCGCCGGCCCGACGCGGTTGTGCATCGCGCGAATGAACAGGCGCAGCGCGTAGACGCTCGCCATCACGACGCCGGCGAAGGCGATGATCGCGATCGCGAGCTTCGCTTTGAACACACCGAGCAAGATCAAGAACTCACCCACGAAGTTCGAGGAGCCTGGCATCGCCAGCGTCGCCAGCGCGACGATCAGGAACAGCGCCGCCAGCACCGGAGCGCGGAAGGCGATGCCGCCCATCTCGCGCACGTCCTCCGAGCCGCCCGCGCGGCGAGCGAGCAGTCCCACGATGAAGAGCAGCGGCGCGACCACGAGTCCGTGGTTGACCATCTGCAACAGCGCGCCCTGCGCGCCCTGCGAGTTGAGCGCGAAGATCCCCAGCGTGATGAAGCCGAGCTGCGCGACCGAGGAGTAGCCGGCGATCAGCCGCGCGTCGTACTGGCTGAAGGCCTGCAGCGAGCCGTAGAGGATCGACGTGAGCGCGATCAGCAGCATCAGCGTCTGGAAGTGCACCGAGGCGTACGGGAACAGCGGCAGCACGATCGCGAGGAAGCCGTAGGCGCCGATCTTCGAGAGCACTCCCGAGAACACCATCAGCACCTCGATCGGCATCGCGCGGTAGCCGTCCGGCATCCAGCCGTGCAGCGGGAACGCGGGCATCTTCACGAGGAAGGCGGCTGCGAAGAACAGGAAGATCCAGTCCTGCGAGCCGTGCGAGAGCGGCGCGGCCGCCAGCGAGCTGTACGCGAAGTCGACCTGGCCGCCGCTCGCCTGGGCCGCCAGCACACCCGTCGCGATCGCCGCCGCCAGCATCAGCAGCGAGCCGACCAACGTGTAGATCACCAGCTTGATCGTCGCCCGTACCCGCGTCGAACCCTCCGGATCGCGTCCCCACAACCCGATCAGGAAGTAGAACGGGATCAGCATCAGGTCGAAGAACGCGACGAACAGGATCAGGTCCTGGGACGTCAGCGCGCCGAGCACGGCCGACTCCGCCAGCAGCAGCTGGAAGTAGAACATGCGCGGACGCTGCCGCGGCCCGAAGGCTCTGATGTTCGAGGCCAGCACCGCAGCCGCGAACAGCAGCGTCGTCATCCCGATCAGCACCACGTTCAGGCCGGTCACCGCGAGCTTGTAGTGGATCCCGAGCGCCCTGATCCACATCGTGTCCGTCACGTGCTGAGGGCCGCCGCCGCTCTTGTAGTCCACCAGATAGGCGAGCGCCAGGCCGAATGCCGCGATGCTCCCCGCCAGCGCAACCAGCCCCGGCGCCGTCGGCCGCAGGCGCTCATCGCCCGCCCCGGCGCCCGCGCTCGCGCCGGCCCCTGCGCCCGCCGCGGTGCCGGCGCCCTCGTCCGCCGTGCCTTCATCGAGCGGCTCCGCGGCTTCCAGTGGGCGCGAACCCGGCAGGGGCGCCAGCGCGGCGAGCAGGCCGCATGCCAGCGGCAACCAGACGAGTATCGAGAGCGGCGGCATCGCGTCAGCTCTGCAGGAGGAAGTAGAAGCCGACACCGGCCAGCCCGCACACGAGCGTGGCCGCGTAGTAGCGGACGAAGCCGCTCTGCACCGCGCGAACGGCGGCCGACCCGGCCCGTACGACCCCGGTCGTGCCTTCGGTCACCAGCTGTTCGATCACGCGCCGCTCGAACACGTCGCGCGCGAAGGCGCCGGCTGCGGCGGCCGGCCGCACGACCAGCGCGCCGATCAGCTCGTCGAAGTACCACTTGTTGACGAACAGCCGGTAGAGCGCGGGGAACGTCGTGCGCGCGCGATCGGCCAACGCCGGCCGCTGCACCCACACGCGATAGGCGACGGCGATGCCGGCTAGCCCGATCACCGCGCCGAGCGCCAGGCCGAGCCACAGCAACCCGTTGCGCGTGTGCGTTTCGTAGGCCGCCGCGTCCGTGAACGTCGGTTTGAGGAAGTCGTCGATCACGAAATCCGTCTTGGGGATCTGCAGCAGCCCCGCGCCGACCGCGCCGACCGCCAGCACAGCCATCGCGGCGCGCATCGGCAGCGCCCTCTCGGCGATCGCGTGGACCGGCCCGGGGAAGCCCACGTCGATGTCCTCGATCTCGCCGGTCACCGGGTTCCTCGGAGTCGCGGCATGATGCGGGTGGCCCTCCTGGAGCTCGCGCGCCTCCGCCACCGGCTCGCCGTGGAAGGCGCGGAAGATCATGCGGAACGTGTAGATCGCGGTCAGGAACGCGCCCACGTAGCCAGCGACGTAAAGCGCCCAGTGCCAGCCGCCCTGCTCGCCGGCGACCAGCAGGATCTCGTCCTTGGAGAAGAAGCCCGAGAAGGGGGGCACCCCGGCGAGCGCCAGGCCGCCGATCACGAAGCAGCCGTATGTGAAGGGCAGCGCGCGGCGGAAACCGCTCATGCGGTCCAGCGACTGCTCGCCGCCCATCGCGCCGATGATCGAGCCGGCCGCCATGAACAGCAGCGCCTTGAAGAAGGCGTGCGTCATCAGGTGGAACAGGCCAGCCGCATAGGCGCCGATCGAGACGCCCATGATCATGTAGCCGATCTGCGACATCGTCGAGTACGCGATCACGCGCTTGATGTCCGTCTGCACGAGGCCGATCGTGCCGGCGACTAGCAGCGTCACCGCTCCGACGATCGCGCCCACGTCCTGCGCCGCCGGCGCCAGCTGGAACAGCGGATGCATGCGCGCGATCAGGTACACGCCCGCGGTCACCATCGTCGCGGCATGGATCAGCGCGCTGACCGGCGTCGGCCCTTCCATCGCGTCGGGAAGCCACGTGTGCAGCGGGATCTGCGCGGACTTGGCGAACGCGCCGACCAGCAGCAGCACGCAGCCCGCGACCAGGTCGCCCGAGTTCGTCCCGTGGCCGAAGGCGCCGGCAGACGTCGCGTGGAAGGCGCGCAGCAGATCGAGCGTACCGGTGTGCTTGAAGATGAAGTACGTGCCCAGCACCAAGCCGACGTCGCCCACCACGTTGATCACGAACGCCTTGATGCCCGCGCGCGTAGCGGTGGTGCGGCGGTACCAGAACGAGATCAGCAGGTAGGAGGCCGCGCCCACGAATGCCCATCCGGCGATCAGCAGCAGGAAGTTGCCCGCCAGCACCAGCAGCAGCATCGAGAAGACGAAGAAGTTCAGATAGGAGAAGAAGCGGGCGTATCCCCGATCGCGCTCCATGTAGGAGATCGAGTACAGGTGGATCAGCGTCGAGACGCCCGTTACGACCAGGATCATGAACACCGACAGCGGGTCGACGAGGATCGACATCTGCGCGTCGATGCCGGCGGTCGAGGCGTAGCTCCACAGGGAGGAGACGAGCTGGCGGTGCTCCGGCGTGTGACCCTGCAACGCGATCAGCGCACCGATCGCGGCGAGGAACGAGAGGAAGATCGCGCCGGTGCCGATCCAGCCGGCCGCGTTGCCGCGCCGATCCAGGCTCCGGTAGCCGAGCGCCGTCACGATCGTCCCGACCAGCGGGAACAGCAGCACCAGCCACGCGTAGGTCGTCGCGCTCACCCTTGCAGGTCCCGCAGCTCGTCGACGTCGATCGGCAGCTTGCGGCGGTAGATCGCCACGATCATGCCCAGCCCGACGGTTACCTCGCAGGCCGCGACCGTCATCACGATCAGCGCGAGGATCTGCCCGTCGCCGTTGCCCCACATCCGTGCGAACGCGATCAGCGCGAGGTTCGCCCCGTTCAGCATCAGCTCCAGGCACAGCAGCACGACGAGCGGGTTGCGTCGCGTCATCACGCCCAGCGCGCCGAGCGTGAAGACGATCGCGGAGACGGCCAGGTACCAGCCGATCGTCATCGTCGCCACCTGCCGACGCCCTCGGCCATCGTGCCGGTGCTCGCCGGCGGGAGGAGGTCCAGGGGCGTGATCGGGCCGCGGTCGTCCTCGGGCTCCAGCCCGCCGCGCCGACGCGCGAGCACGACCGCGCCGACGGCCGCGATCAGCAGCAGGAAAGACGCGATCTCGAATGCGAGCAGGAAGCGCGTCAGCAGCAGCTGGCCGATGTAGCCGGGCGTGCCGTACGCGTGCGGCCCCGGCGCGTAGGGCGCGCCGTAGCCGTCGACGGCCTCCAGCCCCGTACCGAGCAGCGCGATCAGCAGCTCGATCAGCAGCGCACCGGCGAGCACGGCGCCGCCGAGGCGCAGGGCGGCGCCGCCGGGCGCCGCTCCGATCTGCGCGCCGCGCAGCCGTTCGCCGATGCCCTCGCCTTCACCGCCGACGTATGCGACGACGAACACGTAGAGCACCATCACCGCGCCGGCGTACACGACGACCTGCACCGCGGCCACGAACTCCGCGCGGAGCAACAGGAACAGGATCGCCAGCGACACGAGGTGCCCGACCAGCGCGAGCACGCTGAAGAACGGGTTGCGCAGCATCACGACGCCCACCGCACCGGTTATCGCGCCCGCGGCCGCGATGAAGAACAGGACGGCGCTCACTCGCCCTCGTTCCTCAGCGGTGTGCGCTCCAACGGCTCGGCCAGCAGCATCTCCTTCGTGAAGATCAGGTCCGTGCGGTCGTAGTCGGAGAGCTCGTAGTCGTGTCCCATCGTGATCGCGTCGAACGGGCACGCGATCTCGCAGTAGCCGCAGAAGATGCAGCGCGAGAGGTTGATCTCGTAGACGGCGGCGTAGCGCTCGCCCGCCGACACGCGATGCTCGGGCGTGTTCTCGGCGGCCACCACGCGGATGCAATCGGCGGGGCAGGCGGCGGCGCAGAGCGAGCAGCCCACGCACTTCTCCAGGCCGCTGTCCTCGAAGCGGTGCAGCTTGTGGCGGCCACGGAAGCGCGGGTAGACCGGCGTCTTCTGCTCCGGGTACTGGACCGTCGTCGGGGCCTCGCGGAAGCGACCGAACGTCGTCGCCAAGCCGCGCACCGTCTCCACGAACGTGCGCCAGGCGGCGTGTGCGGGCCCGGGCGCGGGCGCGCGCGTCACCTCGATCACATCCTCGCCGGGATTCCAGCCATCGACTTTCAGCGTCGCCGGCATCAGTGTGTCGCCACCACCAGGATCGCTGTGACGAGCACGTTGAGCGTGGCCAGCGGCAGCAGCACCTTCCAGCCGAACGCCATCAGCTGGTCGTAGCGCAGGCGCGGCAGCGTCGCGCGCACCCAGATGAACAGGAACGTGATCAGCGCCATCTTGCCCAGCACCACGAACGGGTCGACCCAGCCGGGCGGATGGATGCCGAACGGCAGCAGCCAGCCACCGAGGAACACCGTCGTGACGATGCCCGAGACGACCAGGACGTTGAGGTACTCGGCGAAGTAGTAGGAGGCGAAGCGCCCGCCGCCGAACTCGGTGTTGTAGCCGCCCACCAGCTCGGCGTCCGCCTCGGTCAGGTCGAAGGGCGCGCGGTTCGTCTCTGCGAAGCTCGCCACCAGGAAGACCAGGAAGCCGAAGAACTGGGGCACGATGTACCACATGCCTTTCTGGCCGATCACGATGCCGGTCAGCGAGAGCGTCTGCGCGCTGATGACCACGCCGACGAGCGCCAGTCCCTGCGAGACCTCGTAGGAGATCAGCTGCGCAGCGCCGCGCATCGCGCCCAGGAAGGAGTACTTCGAGCCCGACGACCAGCCGCCGAGCATGATCCCGTAGAAGGCGATGCCGCCGAACGCGAACACGTACAGCGGGCCGATCGAGACGTCCAGGCCGTACAGCCCGACTTTCGTGCCGAAGATGTCCTGCGTGTTGCCGAAGGGGATGATCGCGAACGCGGCGACGGCCGTGACGATCGAGATGATCGGCGCCAGCGCGAACAGGAAGCCGATCGAGGTGCTGGGCCGGAACTGCTCCTTGGTGAGGAGCTTGAGGATGTCAGCCAGCGGCTGCAGCGCGCCGTACGGGCCGACGCGGTTCGGCCCGTAGCGGCTCTGGAAGCGCCCCAGCAGCTTGCGCTCGGCCAGCAGCACGATCGGCACCAGCTGCAGGCCCACCGCGAAGATCACGATCGCCTTGATGATCTGGATCCACCACGGCTCGTAGTAGCCGACCGTCGCGATCATCCGCTCACCAGCTCGCGGCGCGGATACAGGAAGCTGAGCGCGGGCGAGTGAAGCACCTCGGGCGCATCCCACACCGAGCGGAAGCCGGCCAGCTCGCGCGGGTCCGGCTGCTGCTCGCGCGCGGTCAGCGCCGGCGCCTGCTCGGGCACACTCGCGCCGGGCGGGAACCGCGCGGCGGCGTCGCGCTCCTGCCAGCGCACGCCGCGGCCGCCCACCTCCTCGAGCGTGAGCCCCTCGTAGAACGGCACCGCCTCGAACAGGCGCCGCGAGGCCATCGTGGCGCCCAGCACGTCGAGGTCCAGGCCCAGCCGCAGCGCCAGCTCGCAGATCACCTGCCAGCCCGCGCGCACCTCGCTCGCGGACGATGGTGCCCCGCCCGCGCCACCCACGCCGCTGCCGCGCGCAATCGCCGGGCGCAGCCGCTGGATGCGCCCGTCGGGGTGCACGATCGTGCCCTCCTTCTCCGCGTACACCTCGGCGGGGAAGACCACGTCGGCGTGCTCACGCAGCGCGTCGGTGAGGAAGTTGGCGTGGGCAACGACGGTGCCGGCGCCCGCCAGCGCCCGCTCCCAAAGCTGCGCGTCGGGCAGGTCCTGCAGCGGTTCGGACTGCAGCAGATACAGCGCCTGCAGCTCGCCCGCAGCGAGCGCCTCGGCGATCGCGCGGGCATCCTTGCCCTCGCCCGCGGGAGGCTCGCTTAGCCCGGCGCCGCCATTGGGCAGGAAACCCGCCTCGCGCAGGCCACGGCCGTTGCTCTGCGCCGGTATCTCGAGCAGCCCCGCGCCCTCGATGCCCTCCAGCCCCAGGCGCTGCGCGATCTGCAGCAGGGCGGTCGCGCCGGCCGCGCCGTCGGGGCCCGAGGTCAGCCGCTCGCCGAACAGGATCACGACCTCGCGGGCCGCGTCGCGATCGTCCTCCCGGTCCGGTCCGCGCAGCAGCGAGGCCAGCTCGCGCACCACACCGATCTCGGCGCCGGCAAGACCGACCAGCTCTCGCAGCTCATCCTCGCCGTCGCCGTCGCCGTCGCCGTCGCCGTCGCCGTCGCGCAGCGCGGCGGCGAGCGCGGCCGCGAAGGCGCCGGCTTGCCCCGGCGCGAAGCGCGCCGTGATCGCAGCGCCGGCGTCGAGCGACGTGTCGCCCGGCATCGCGACGGCGAGGCTCATGCCGTGGCGGCGGATGCCCTTGCGCAGGCGCAGGTCGAGGATCGGCGCGTCGTTGACGGGGTCGGCGGCGATCACGAGGACGGCGTGCGCGAACTCGAGATCGCTGGTTCGCGCCTGCAGCGCGGGCGCGCCGAGCGCGCGGTGCAGCTCCAGCGGCAGCGTGCCGCCACGGCGCGAGTCCACGTGCGGCGAGCCGAGCGCCTCGCGCATCATGCGCGCGAGCAGCAGCGCCTCCTCGTTGGTCGCCTGCCCGCCCGCTAGCGCGGCGCTGCGCGAGCCGGCTCGCGAAAGGCCCGCTGCCGCCTCGCCGAGCGCCCGCTCCCACGAGACGGGGCGCAGCTGGCCGCCGTCGCGCAGCAGCGGCTCGGTGACGCGCTCCTCGACGTGGAAGGACTCATAGCCGAAGCGCCCCTTGTCGCACAGCCAGCCGTCGTCGACCTCGTGGTGGTCGCGCGCGAGCACGCGCAGCGCGCGCTCGTCGCGGACCGTGAGCGTGACGTTGCACTGTGCGGGACACAGCGTGCAGACCGAGCCGGCGCCCTCGATGTCCCACGGCCGCGCGCGGAACCGGTAGGGGCGCGAGGTGAGTGCGCCGACCGGGCACAGCTCGACGATGTTGCCGCTGAACGGCGCGACGTAGGGGTGACCGTCGAACGTCGCCACGTAGGAGTGCGCGCCGCGCTCGAGCAGCACCAGCTGGTAGTCCTCGGAGATCTCCTGGGAGAAGCGCACGCAGCGGTAGCAGAGGATGCAGCGCTCACGGTCGATCGCGATCAGCGGCGAGAGCTCGAGTGGCTTCACGAAGTGGCGCTTGGGCTCGATGAAGCGCGAGATGCCGTTGCCCCAGCCGAACGTGATGTCCTGCAGCGGGCACTCCCCGCCCTTGTCGCAGACGGGGCAGTCGAGCGGATGGTTGATCAGCAGGAACTCGACGACCGACTGCTGCGCGATCTTCACGCGCTCGGTCTGCGTGTAGACGACCATGCCGTCCTTGACCGGCGTGGAGCAGCCCGTCTGCAGCTTCGGAATGCCCTCGACTTCGACCAGGCACATGCGGCATGCGCCGACGGGGTTGCCGAGCTTCGGTTCGTAGCAGAAGACCGGGATCTCGACGTCGCCGAGTTTGGCGGCATCGGCCAGCATCATGTTCTCCGGCGCGCGCACCTCGCGCCCGTCGACGGAGAACGTGATCATGTTCGGCTGCGGGCGGGGCATCAGCCGGCCATCTCCTACGCGCCGCCTTTCTGCGTGCCCGGTTCGCCGCGATGCTCGCCCGGCGCCTGCTCGCCGGCGCCGATCGGCGCGAGCCGCCCGTCCGGGTGCTCCTGCAGCGCGCCCTGCGCCGCCAGCGCGAAGTCACTGCCCGCGACGTCGCTCACCCCGCGCAGCATCCGTGCGCGCTCGATGTGCGCTTCGAACTCCTCACGGAACTTCGCGATCATCGAGCCGATCGGCATCGCCATCGCGTCGCCCAGCACGCACAGGCAGTTGCCGATGATGTGCTCCTGCACCGAGGCCATGATCTCCAGGTCCATCGGCGTGGCCTCGCCGGCGTCGATTCGTTCCAGCATCTTCACCGTCCAGTTCGTCCCCTCGCGGCACGGCGTGCACTTGCCGCAGGACTCGTGGCGGTAGAACTTCGCGGTCTTCATCGCCACGTCCAGGATCGGCGTGGTGTCATCGACGACGATGATCGCCCCGGAGCCGAGCATCGAGCCGGCTTTGCCGAGCGAGTCGAAGTCGTAGGGGATGTCGAGGTCCTCGGCCGTCAGCACCGGCGAGGACGAGCCGCCGGGGAACCAGCACTTGATGGCGCGCCCTTCGCGAGGGCCGCCGGCGAGGCCGTAGATGATCTCGCGCGAGGGGATGCCCAGCTCGACCTCGTAGTTGCCGGGCCGCTGCACGTGACCCGAGACCGACACGACCTTCGTGCCCGTCGAGGTCTCGGTGCCGAGCTTGGCGTACTCGGCGCCGCCCATGCGGATGATCGTGGGAGCCGTCGCGAGCGTCTCGACGTTGTTGATCAGCGTCGGTCCCTGGTAGAGCCCCTGGTTCGCCGGGAAGGGTGGCTTCAGCCGAGGGTTGCCGCGCTTGCCTTCGAGCGAGTCGAGCAGTCCTGTCTCCTCCCCGCAGATGTAGGCGCCGGCGCCGCGGTGCACGACCAGCGAGAGCGTATGGCCGGAGCCGAGGATGTTCTCGCCGATGTAGCCCGCCTGCCGCGCTTCGACCAGCGCCGCGTCGAGCACATCGGCCTGCAGGACGTACTCGCCGCGTATGTAGATGAAGGAGCGTGCTGCGCCGGCCGCGTAGGAGGCGATCACGATTCCCTCGATCAGCGTGTGCGGGGTCTTCTGCATCAGTTCGCGGTCCTTGAACGTCCCCGGCTCGGACTCGTCGGCATTGCACACCAGGTACTTCTCGATCGAGCCCTTCGGCAGGAACGAGACCTTCTTGCCCATCGCGAAGCCCGCGCCGCCGCGGCCGCGCAGGCCGGACGCTTCGAGCTCCGCCAGCACCTGCTCGGGCGTCATCGCAAGCGCCCTGCGCAGCGACTCGTAGCCGCCGCGGCGTTCGTAGACCTCGCGCGTGGCCAGGCCGGGCTCGTCGATGTCGGCGAGCAGCAGGATTGGCGTCTGGGCCGGCGCGGCCATCAGCTCGCGTCCTCCTCGTGGTGCTCGGGCTGCGGCTCGATCGCCGCCGGGGGGTCGGCCGCGTCTTCCTCGAGCGCACCCATCGGCGGCCCGAACGCGGCGCGCTCCGGCGGGACCTCCGGGTCGAACGGCAACGTCAGGCGGTGCACGGGGTGCTCGGGGAACTCGCGGCTGTTGGCGTGCGGGTCCGCGACGAGACGGCGCGCGAGCTGCTTCTCGGGCAGCACGTCCCTTCCGGCGCGCAGGTCCTCGAGCACGCGCGGCACGTCCTCGGTCGTGAGCGGGCCGATGTAGACGCCGTCGACCGATGCCATCGGCGCGATGTCGCACGCGCCCAGGCACTCGAAGGAGCGCACGTTCAGCGGTTCCTCGCCGACGCCCTCGCCGGCACGCGCGGCGAATGCCGCGTACAGCTCGTCGGCGCCGCACAGCGAGCAGGAGATGTTCGTGCACACGTAGATGCTGTGGCGTCCGCGCGGGCTCGTCTCGAGCATGTCGTAGAAGCTCGCGACCGACTCCAGATATGCGGGTGTGAGGCGCATCACGGACGCGACCTGCTCGATCGCCTCCGGCGAGCACCAGCCGTGCAGGCGCTGCGCCGCCGCGAGCGCCGGCAGCGTCGCCGAGCGCCGGTCGGGATAGTGGCTCATGTGCTGCTCGATCTCCTCGCGCAGCGCCGCGGGCACCTCGACCTCCGAGGGATCCGGGATCGTGGCGGGATCCTTCTCCAGGTCCGCCGGCGTATCCCAGCCGCGCGGCGTCATCTGTCGATGCCTCCGAGGATCGGGTCGAGCATCGCCACGGTCGCGATCATGTCGGCGATGTAGCTGCCCTTCACCATGTGCGAAAGCGCCTGCAGGTTCACGAACGAGGGGTCGCGCATGTGCACGCGCGCGGGCTTCGAGGAACCGTCTGAGCGCACGAAGCAGGCGAGCTCGCCGCGCGGCGACTCGATCGGGTAGGAGACCTCGCCCGGCGGCACGCGGAAGCCCTCGGTGACGAGCTTGAAGTGGTGGATCAGCGCCTCCATCGAGGTCGCGAGCTCGTGGCGGGGCGGCAGCGCGATCTTGCGGTCTTCGCTGATGTGCGGACCTTCCGGCAGACCGTCGAGCGCCTGCTCGACGATCTTCACCGACTCGTAGATCTCCGCGAGGCGCACCGCGTAGCGGTCGTAGTTGTCGCCGACCGTGCCGACCGGGATCTTGAAGTCGAAGTCCTCGTAGGAGCTGTACGGAGCGGCCTTGCGCAGATCCCACGGATTTCCCGCGGCGCGCAGCAGCGGTCCGGTCACGCCCAGCCCGAGCAGCGTCTCGGCGTCGAGCGGGCAGGTGCCGCGCAGGCGTTTGAGCACGATCTCGTTCGCGTTGAGGATCGCGCCGTACTCGTCGGCGCGCGCGGGCATCACCTTCAGGAACTCGCGCACCCTCGCCTCCCAGCCGCGCGGGATGTCCTCCGCCACGCCGCCCACCTGGATGTAGCGCGTGTGCATACGCTGCCCGGAGGACATCTCGAACAGGTCGAGGACCATCTCCCGCTCGCGCAGGCAGTAGAGGAAGATCGACACGGCGCCGAGGTCGAGCGCGCTCGTGCCGAGCCAGATCAGGTGCGAGGCGATGCGGTTCAGCTCGAGGTGGATCACGCGCAGGTACTGCGCCCGCTTCGGCACCTCCGCTTCCAGCAGCGTCTCGACGGCGCCGCAATAGGTCATCGCGTTGAAGTAGTACGCGAGGTAGTCCATGCGCTCGACGACCGGGATCACCTTCCAATAGGACTTGTCCTCGGCGGTCTTCTCGATTCCGGTGTGCACGTAGCCGATCACCGGTTTGATGTCGCGCACGATCTCGCTCTGCAGCGTCACGAGCAGCCGCAGCACCCCGTGCGTGGCGGGGTGATGCGGACCGAAGTTGAGCGTCATCAGCTCTTCGGTCGTGTCGGCGCCGGGCACGTCCAGCGGCTGCTCGAGCTGCTCGAGCGTGACGCTCTGCTCCTGCCTGCGGTAGCCCGAGATGCTCATTCGCGCGTCTCCAGCCATTTACGCTCGTCGCGCGTGAAGATCACCGGTTCGCCGCCGATCGGGAAGTCGCGGCGCTGCGGGTGGCCCTCGTAGTCCTCGGGCATCAGGATCCGCCGCAGGTTCGGGTGGCCACGGAAGACGACGCCGAACATGTCGTAGATCTCGCGCTCCTGATGGTCGGCCGTCGGCCATTCGGGCGTGACCGAGTCGAGCTCCGGCCGCTCTAGCGGCACGCGCAGCTTGACCGCGATGCGGTCGACGCGTGACATGTCGAGCAGCTCGTAGTGCACGCCCAGGCGCGGCTCCTCGGGGTGGTAGTCCACGCCGTGGACACCGGCGAGGAACGAGTAGCCCTTGCCGCGCAGCGTGCCCAGCACGGAGCGGACCGCCGCCGGGTCGATCACGAGCGTCGCGCGGTTGCGGAAGAAGACGGTCTCGAGGGCGGCGTCGCCGAGCTCCTGCGCGAGCAGCTCGAGCCCGGTCGCGTCCGGCATCTAGGGCGCCTCCTCCGTGCCCACCGCGTCGTAGCGTCGCCGCCAGCCCTCCGGCGGGTTGGCCTGCACCAGGTCGCGCAGCTTCAGCACGCCATGCATCAGCGACTCCGGGCGCGGCGGGCAGCCGGGCACGTGCACGTCGATCGGCATGAACTTGTCGGCGGGGACCAACGCGTAGTTGTTGAACACTCCCATCGAGCTGCAGCAGGCGCCCATCGAGATCGCCCACTTCGGCTCGAGCATCTGGTCGTAGAGGCGGCGGATGATCGGCGCCATCTTGATCGACACGCGGCCCGCGAGGATGATCAGGTCGGCCTGGCGCGGCGAGGCGCGGAACGCCTCGAAGCCGAAGCGCGCGATGTCCATGCGCGGTCCCGCCGCGTGGAACTGCTCCATCGCGCAGCAGGCCAGGCCGAAGGCGAGCGGGAAGAAGGAGTTGCCGCGCGCCCACGCGACGGCCGAGTCCAGCGTCGTCGTGAGCACTCGCTCTTCGACGTAGCGCTCGAGCTCCTCGCCCTCGAGATGCGCCGGGCGGTTCGCGCCTTCGATCTCGGCGCCGCGCAGCAACTGATGCGCGTTCAGCTCGCGCACCCGCAGCCGCTGCGGGTCGGCCTTCGCACCCAGCTTCTCCCGCTTCACGTCCACTCCAGTGCCCCCCGCCGCCACACGTAAACGAACGCCACGAACAGCAGCACGACGAACACGATCGTCTCGGTCAGCGCGTAGCTGCCGTACGCGCGCAGCTCGACGGCGATCGGGTACAGGAACACGACCTCGATGTCGAACAGGATGAACAGCATCGCGATCAGGTAGAAGCTGATGCCGAAGCGCATCCCCTGCTTGATCTCCGACGGCAGACCGCACTCGTAGGGGTCCTGCTTGTGCGGTGTAGCGCGGCGCGGCCCGATCACCGAGTTGAGCACTGCGAACGCGACGCCGACAGCCCCGCCCAGTACCAGAAAGACGATCGCGGGGAGATAGCTACGCAACACCGGTCGCTGTTATATCACCCTTGTGGCAGAGTGTTACATAGTGGCAATCGGCTCGAAATCAGCGCATGAATGAGGCCGTCGTCGCGGGCGCGATCGCAGTCGCCGCGCTCAATCTGATCCCAGGAGTCCTCGGCCTGTGGGCCTTCTACCGGGGCAGCGCGACGGGCCTCGCGGCACGCGCCTTCTGGCCGCTGCTGCGCATCGGCCAGGGCTCCGCGCTGACGCTTGCTGTCGCCGTCGGCTCGCTGGCGGCAGCCGGCAAGGACGCGAGCGAAGGGCTGTTCTACCTGTACGCGCTGCTGCCGCTCGCGATCGCGCTGGTGGCCGAGCAGCTGCGGGCGGCCTCCGCGCAGACGATCCTCGACCAGCGCGAGCTGGACGGGCGCGAGGCGGTGGCGGCGCTGCCAGAGCGCGAGCAGCACGGTCTGGTGGAGGCGATCCTGCGACGCGAGACGGGGGTGATGGCCGCCTCCGCGCTGGTCGTCGTGTTCCTCGCGATCCGCGCCGCCGGCACGGCCCACGGCTTTTAGAAGCTCCTCGATCGCCTGTATCTGCGAGTTGCCCGGCGGTCTGCGCCCGGCCTCCGGCCTATATATTCCCCGCGCATGAAGCTCGCGGCCACGACGCTTCTCCTGCTCGCCTGCGCGATCGCGATCGGCGCGTGCGGCTCGCAGGGGGTGCAGCTTGCGAAGACCAACCCATACCATCGCGGCGCGGTGCTGTTCCGCGACCACTGCTCGGGCTGCCACACGCTGTCGGTCGTCGGCGCGTCGGGTTCGGCGCTGGGGATCGCCAACCGCGTCAAGAACCAGGGTCCCAACTTCAACATCCGCAAGGAGAACGTCGAACAGGCGCTGTACGCGATCCGCAACGGCGGGTTCTCAGGCGCGATCATGCCCCAGAACATCGTCGTCGGCAAAGAAGCGAAGGAAGTGGCGGCGTTCCTCGCCAAGTACTCGGGGCTGAAGAAACAGTCGGTGCCCTCCGTGAACATCACGCAGTCGGAAGTGCCGGCCGAAGAAAAAGGCAAAGGCGGCAGCCCCGGCGAAGCGGGCAAAGTCGAACCGGGCGGCAAGAGCGCCACCGGCGGCGGCGGTGCGGCCGTCGGCGCAGCGCCCGGCAACGGCGGCACCCAAGCGAACAGCAAAGCCGCCCAAAAACCGGCAAAAGCGAAATAGCGGCCGGAGGCGGAGCGGCGCCTTGCTGGACCTGAAGCTGATCCGCGAGGAACCCGATGCCGTCCGCGCCGCGCTCGCGCGCCGCGGACCCGACACGGCGAACGCGCTCGACGGCGTGATCGAGCTGGACCGACGACGGCGCGAGCTGCTGCCGCAGCTCGAGGGGCTGCGCGCGGAGCAGAACGCGGCGAACGCGCGGATCCGCTCGGCCGGCGAGGATGGCGAGCGCGAGCGCGAGATCGCGGCGATGCGCGATGTCTCGGCGCGCGCGAAGCAGCTCGAGGCGCAGCTGCAGGCCGTCGAGGCGGAGCTGCGCCAGGCGCTCGCGCCGCTGCCGAACCTGCCTGACCCGAGCGCCGCCGAGGCCGAGGATGAGATCGTCAAGCAGGTGGGGGAGCCGCCGCAGATGTCGTTCCCGCCGCGCGACCACCTGGAGCTGGCGGGCGAGCGGATCGACATGGACCGTGCGGCGCGCCTGTCCGGCTCGCGCTTCGCCTACCTGAAAGGCGAGCTCGTGCTGCTCGAGCTGGCAATCGTGCGCTGGGCACTCGAGAAGCTCGCTGCGCGCGGCTTCGAGCCGGTGATCCCACCGGTGCTGGTGCGCGAACGCGCGCTGTACGGGACCGGCTTCCTACCGGACACCGAGCAGCAGCTCTACACGCTGCCCGAGGACGAGCTGTACCTGATCGGCACCTCTGAGGTGGCGCTCGCCTCGCTGCACGACGAAGAGATCGTCGAGGCCGAGCGGCTGCCGATGCGCTACGCGGGCTTTTCGCCGTGCTTTCGCCGCGAGGCCGGCGCGGCCGGAAAGGACACGCGCGGCATCTTCAGGGTGCACCAGTTCGAGAAGGTCGAGATGTTCAGCTTCGTCGCGCCGGAGGACTCGGCCGCCGAGCACGAGCGCATCCTCGCGATCGAGGAGGAGATCCTCTCCGAGCTGGAGCTGCCCTACCGCGTCGTCAACATCGCGGTCGACGAGCTGGGCAGCTCGGCCGCGAAGAAGTACGACTGCGAGGCGTGGCTGCCCTCGCAGGGGCGCTACCGCGAGCTGACCTCCTGCTCGAACACGACCGACTACCAGGCGCGGCGCTTGAACATCCGCATGCGCGCGGACAAGCGCACGCGCGTGCTGCACACCCTGAACGGCACGGCCGTGGCCCTGGGACGCACGATCGTGGCGCTGCTCGAGAACGGCCAGCGCGAGGACGGCAGCGTGCAGCTGCCGGCGGTGCTGGGCGCCTTCGGCGCGCCCGCCGAGCTGGCGCCCGCCGTATAGCGCTCAGCCGATGTGGATCAGCAGCGACTGCGCGCTGCCGCCGGATGACGCGAGCGTCAGCCGGTAGACGCCTCGATTCAGACGCGTGCCGCCGCTCAGCCGCCGCTGGTTGCGGCCGGCCACGCCGTTCATCGTCGGGGCTCGCCCGACCGCGATCCAGCGCGTGCGGCCGTGCACGCGCACCTTCCGCGCGAGCGTCGCACGCAATCCCGTGCCGCGGCTCAGTTCGAAGCTGAAGCCCACCTTGGCGATCGCCGGGCGGTGCCGGTTCAGCGCCTTCAGCGCCGCGTTCGTCAGCATCAGGCGCGATATCGCAACGGCTTTGCTCAGCGTCGCGCCGGCGCCCGGCGGCTGCGCGGGAGCGGCGGGGGGCGGGACCGTCGGCGGCGAGGGCGTGGTGCTGGCGCCGGACGGCGCCGGTTTTTCGCTCGGTTTTTCAGCCGCTTTTTCGTTCGGGGGCGTCTTGCGTTTTTCGACGGGTTCTTCTTCGACGCCCGCTTCGACCGCGCCGGGCTGGAAGCCCGTGATGCCGTTGGGCGTGCCCACGCCGGAGGGGCCGTCGTAGCCTTTGCCCGCCAAGCACGTGAGTTGCCCTTCGCAGCTGGCGGAAGCCTCTTCCGCGGCCGTGCATTCGTGGATGCCTTCGGCGCTCACGCCGTTGTTGCAGATCCCGTTCGAGCCGACGGTCACGTCGTGCAGCGTGCCCGGCGCATGGCGACGGCTTTCATACAGGGTCTTCGCCGGGTAGGCGACACCGTTGGCGCCACCCGCCAGCGCGAACACGCCTGCGATCACCGGTGAGGCAAGGCTGGTGCCGCCGTACGTGCACCAGTGCACGACCACTTTCGCTTCTTCGTATTCGCACAGCGGGCTGGTGGCGGTGACGGCGATGCCGGTGTACGGGTCGCCGACCGCCGCCACGTCGACCACCGAGCGTTTGCCTTCGCAGCCGACGTTCGGCCACTGCGCCGACAGCGTCTGCCATTCAGGCGCGGCGAAAACTTCCGAGCAACCGCCGCCCGACGCGCCGGAGCCGTTCCACACGGTCTCGCTCTTCCAGGCGCCACCGGCGCCGAGGCGCAGCTGCGTGCCCCCCACCGCGACGACGTGCGGCGAGGACGCCGGGTAGCTGGTGAAGCCGCCTTCTTCTTCGGTTTCGGCATCCCAGCCGAGATAGCCGTTGTCGCCGGAGGAGGCGGTGATGACGACGTTGGGATCGTTGAAGGTGGCGTCGCTCGTGACGCCTTCCTCCGGCCCGCCCCAGGAGTTGGAGATCACCTGCGCGCCCAGCGTCTGCGCTGCGCGCACGGCTTCTTCGAGGTCGGAGTAGTTGCTCGATTTCGCCTCGACGAGCACCAGCCTGCAGTTCGGGCAACTTGCGCGCGCCGCCTCGATGTCGAGTGCCTCCTCGATCGCCCAGCCGCTCGCGGCTTCCGCCTGGCGCTGCTGTGCAAGCGTGCCTTTTTCGAATTCTTTGAGTTCTTTGGCCGATTTCGGGAACGGCGGGGTTTCCCCGCCTTTCTGGTTGACCTGCCGGAAGCAGCTGACTTTGCAGCCGCTCAGTTTGAAGGTTTCCTCGTAGTTCTTGAGGTCTTCTTTCGCGGTGAGGTAGTGGTAGGCGTCGATCAGCGCGAGGATCGGTTCGCCGCCGCCGGTGGCGGGCAGCGAGTAGGCGCTGTGGACGTCCGCGGGGCGGTAGCCGAAGTCCCCTGCGGTCGGTGAGAGCGCCGGCTGCGCCGCGCCGGCGGGCCGGACCACCCCGATCGGATGGTTGTGGGCGCGCGCCGCCGCGGTGACCGGCACGAGCTGTTCGGCCATGCAGGAGGCGCGGCCGACGCTGGGAGCCTGACATGCGGGTCGCACTGTGTAGTCGGACGCCGGCAGGGGGGCGGTCGATGCGCTCGCGGCGTTCGCGCCGGCGCAGGGCGCCGCGACCACGGCCAGGGCCGCGATCGACGCGAGCGATGCAAGTTTGCGCAGGGGTGGGTTCATTCCGCTGGTTGCAGTCAGTGTCGGCGGCGAAAGCGATCAGCTTGAGCGATTAGCGCGCCCGAACCCGACCACGCACCCTGTTCACGTCATTAGGCTGACGAGAGCGATGTCCGCGTTCGCCTTCCTGCTCGCGCCGGACCCGCCGCCACGGCGGCTGGGGCTGCTGATCTCGCTGGTCGCGGTCGCGCTCAGCACGCTGATCGTCTATCCCCTCCGCCACGTCGCACCGGTGGCGGCGTTGAGCGTCGTCTACCTGCCGGCGGTGCTGGTCGTGTCGATCATCTGGGGGGGCGCGCTCGGGCTGTTCACCGCGGTCGCGAGCGCGGCCGCCTTCAACGTCTTCCACCTGCCGCCCACCGGCGGCATCACGATTCGCGACTCGCGCAACTGGGTGGCGCTGATCACGTTCTTCGTCGTCGCCGGCATCGCGAGCTCCGTCGCCGAGGTGGCGCGCGCTCGCACGCGCGACGCCCAGGAGCGCCGCCGCGAGGCGGATCTCGCGGCGGAGATGGCGAGGCTGCTGCTGCGCGGGAACCGCCTCGACGACGCGCTGGGGGCGGCCGCCGCCCGGCTGGCGCAGACGTTCTCGCTGAGCTCGGCTTCGATCTCGATGGAGACCGTCGAAGGCGACGAGCGCTCCGTTGCGTTCCCGCTGCGCGAGGGGAGCGCGCGGATCGGCACGCTGGTGGTCGGCGGCGACAGCCCGGAGGCGGCCCTGCGCCGCCTGCAGGAGCGGGTGGTCCCCGCGCTGGAGGCGCTGCTGAGCGCGGCGCTCGAGCGCGAGCGGCTGCTCGGCGGCGTCGTCGAGACGGCCGCGCTGCGGCGCGCCGACACGGTCAAGACAGCGCTGCTGCGCGCCGTCTCACACGACCTGCGCTCGCCCCTGACCGCGATCGCCGCGGCCGGCGAGGCGATCGGTTCGAGCTCCATCTCGGCCGAAGAGCGGGCGGAGATGGCGGCGGTGATCGGAGAGGAGACACAACGGCTCTCGCGGCTGGTCGACAACCTGCTCGACCTCAGCCGGCTGGAGGCGGGGGCGGCGGGGGCGCGCCCC
>DASWSH010000061.1:0-13803 GCA_036402735.1 Solirubrobacteraceae bacterium
TCGTTGAACAAAGGTCGGACGCGAACCGGAACTACAGCCGGAAGTCCGACTGTCGGAATCTGTATCAGGCTTGCCAGAGGGTCTCAACGCGTGTGTCTAACTCGGTCGCGCGTCGGCCGCGACCCGCAGTGAACACATCCAGCTACGGTCCGTCCTCAGGACGCCGGAGTTCCACGCGCGCCGCGGCGGCGAGCGTCCGATCCGCCGCGCCGTCCGCCTTCACCCGTGGCGCAGTTCCGCATTTGAATCATCGATCAGATGCGTGACGCGCGTGTGCACGCCTAAGAGAGCCTGCCGGGTCAAACGATGCTGAGAATGATCCCGCGCCACCGCTCGACGCTGTGCAGGTGTCCTACGCCCGTAGTCCCTCGACTACGCGGCGGTCTTCCCCTCTCCCGCCACGAAAGCCTCGTCCACGGCCAGGCGATGGCAGCGCTCGATCGTCTCGAGCTGCCGATCGGCCCGCTCGATCATGCGCTCCGTCTCGTCCACCTGCAGGCGCGGGTCCTGCGGCGCCAGCTCGCGCAGCGCGACCCACATCAGGCGCTTGCCGGTCACGGCCATGCGCATCGCCTCGAGCTCCTCGACGCGGCTCAGCGGCGAGTAGCCGAGCAGGCTGCCGTTGAGCTTCAGCCGGCCGATCTTCTCGAGTGTCCAGGTGCCTAGCTGCTTGATGCGATCTTCGCCTATCGCCAGGTGGCGCAGCAGTTCCCGCAACGTCTCGCGGTCCTCGCGCACTTCCACGGCCAGCCCGTCGAGGTCCGGCCCGAAGCGCTCGTCGCGCTTGTTCTGGCCGGCGATCCGTCCCGCCAACTCGCACCCCGCCACAGCACCGGCGAGGTGGTCGTTGAGGTAGATCGCGAGCAGGTCCGCCATCAGCCACGTGCCTACCCGGGGCGTGCCGCGGCAAACTGTGCACGGTGGAGCGTGCCGCCACAGCCGCCGAGGTGCCCGCCGTCACGGCCTGCCTGCAGAGCGCCTTCTTCGAGGATCCGCTGTGGGGCGAGTGGGCCTTCCCGGACACGGCCGTGCGCGCGGAGAGGCTCGCCAGGCTGATGCGCGCCTGGGCGGAGCCGGCGATCCCCCACGGGTGGGTGCGAATCAGCGAGCACGCCGAGACGGTCGCCGTCTGGTTTCCGCCCAGCGTGCAGGAAATGAGCGACGCGCAGGAGCACGCCTTCGAGCAGCTGGTGCAGGAGCTGTTCGGTGCGCGCGCCGCCGAGATGCAAGCGCTGCTCGAGAGCTTCGAGCGCAATCACGCGGGCCATCCGCCGCACTACTACCTGAGCATGTGGGCCACCCATCGCGACCATGCCGGCAAACGGCTCGGCACCGCGCTGCTCGAACGCAACCTCGCGCAGATCGACGCCGAGCGCATGCCCGCGTATCTGGAGTCGACCAACCCCGCGAACATCCCGCGCTACGAAGCGCTCGGCTTCCGGCAGCGCTCGCAGTTCGGCCCGCAGGGCGGGCCGGTCGTCACGACCATGTGGCGCGACGCTCGCGCCGCGTGAACGCTGCCGCCCCGGGTACTGTCCGCACTGGTGCTGCCCGCACTCGCGCAGCAGGCCTACCTCCACGAGGCGAGCCAGATGCAGGCGATGTCGTTCGCCATGCACATCCCGCTCGTGTGCTTCGGCGTGGCGCTGCCGGCGATGGTGCTGCTGCTCGAGTGGCTTCACATACGCAGCGGCGACCCGCTCTACCGCACGCTCGCGCGGCGCTGGACGCGCGTGATGGCGGCGCTGTTCGCGGTCGGTGTCATCACGGGCACGATCCTCAGCTTCGAGATGGGAATGCTCTGGCCCGGCTTCATGGCGCGCTTCGGCGGCGTCTTCGGGCTGGGCTTCGCGATCGAGGGCTTCTCGTTCTTCCTGGAGGCGATCTTCATCGGTATCTACGTGTACGGCTGGGATCGGCTCTCGCCGCGCGCGCACCTGGCCAGCGGCATTCCGATCGTGTTCGCCGGCTTCAGCGGCTCGCTGATGGTCATCTCCGTGAACGCCTGGATGCAGCACCCCTCGGGGTTCCAGCTCGTGCACGGCAAAGCCGTCCACGTGCATCCGCTCGGCGCGCTGTTCGGCAACAGCTTCCTGTGGAACGAGCTCGTGCACATGTACCTCGCCGGCTTCATGGTCGCCGGCTTCCTGCTCGCGATGCCCTACGCGATCGCTCGCCTGCGCGGACGCTGGCAGCGCTACGAGCGCACCGCCTGCGCGATCCCCCTCACGATCGCCGCGCTCGTCGCCCCCGTGCAGGTTCTCGTCGGCGACTGGGTCGCGCGCGACGTCGCGCATACGCAGCCCGTCAAGCTCGCCGCGATCGAGGGGCTCGCGAAGACCACGCGCGGCGCGCCCGAGCACCTGCTCGGCTGGTATGAACACGGCGCCGTCAAGTTCGGCATCGCGATCCCCAAACTGCTGTCGCTGCTGGCCTTCCACGACCCGAATGCGACCGTGCGCGGTCTCGACACGGTCCCGCCCGCGCAGCGGCCTCCCGTCAACATCACGCGCATCTCCTTCCAGCTGATGGTCGCGATCGGCACGCTGCTCGCGCTGCTCGGCCTCGCGTTCCTTTATGTCCGCGTCCGCCGAGGCCGCCTGCCGGCGGGGCGCTTCTTCTATCTCGCCGTCGCGGCGGCCGGCCCGCTCTCGCTCGTCGCGCTGATCTGCGGCTGGGTCGTCACGGAGGTCGGCCGCCAGCCGTGGGTCGTCTACGGCGTGATGACCACGCGCGAAGCCGTCACGCGCGCCGGCGGCATACCCGTCGGCTATGGCGTGCTCGCTGCGACGTACGCACTTGTTCTCGCCGGCGTGATCTGGGTGCTGCGCCGGCTCGCACGCGCGCCGCTGGACGAGCGCGACGACCCGCTTCCAACGCCGCCGGCCGCTGCACCGCGGCCTCAGGGAGCCTAGGCGCCGATGCATCTCTACGAGCTGCCCGTGATCTGCATCCTCGTCGCGCTGGCGATGTACACGGTGCTGGGCGGAGCCGACTTCGGCGCCGGGCTGTGGCAGCTGCTCGCCGGCGGCGGTCGAGGTGCCGGGCGCATACGCGAGTACGCCCACCACGCGATGGGCCCCGTATGGGAGGCCAACCACGTATGGCTGATCTTCGTGCTCGTCGTCACCTGGACCGCCTATCCCGAAGCGTTCGGCTCGATCGCCTCGACGCTGAGCGTGCCGCTGTTCATCGCCGCGCTCGGCGTGATCTTCCGCGGCGCGGCTTACGCCCTGCGCGCCGGCAGCACGAGACCGCGCGAGCTGGCACTGATCGACACGGTCTTCTCGATCTCCTCCGTGCTCGCGCCGTTCGCGCTGGGCGCAGTGGTCGGCGCGATCGCCTCGCTGCGCGTTCCACCCGGCAACGCCGCCGGCGACCTGTTCTCGTCGTGGCTCACGCCGACCTCCTGCACGATTGGCGCGCTGGCGGTCGCCGCGGGCGCGTACATGGCCGCCGTCTACCTCGCCGGCGACGCCACCCGCGCCGGCGAGCGCGAGCTGGCCGAGCAGTTCCGCACGCGCGCGCTGATCGCGGGCGCCGTCGCCGGCGGTCTCGCGCTCGCCGGGCTGATCGTGCTGCACTCCGACAGTCACCGCCTCTACCACCGTCTGACCGACGGCCCCGGCCTAGCGGGCCTCGTGCTGTCGATCCTCGCCGGCCTCACCACGCTCGCGCTGGTGGCGCGCAGGCGCTTCGACGCAGCGCGCGTGACAGCGGCGCTGGCGGTGGCCGGCGTGATCCTCGGCTGGGCGCTCGCCCAGCAGCCGCTGCTGCTGCAGCACCTCACGCTGCGCGCGGCCGCGGCGCCCCGGCAGACGCTGATCACGCTGCTGGTCGCGATCGCGATGGGCGCGCTGATCCTGTTCCCCTCGCTGGGCCTGCTGTTCACCCTCGTGCTCGGTGGCCGCTTCGACCCCGGCCATGGGCATACGGCGACTTGGCGCAGCGCGCAGGCGGCTGCGCCTGCGCCGCCCGCGGTCGCCCGCGCGCAAGGCGCCCTCGCGCCGACCCGAGCGGCCCTCGTCGTACGTGTCGCGCTGGCCGCAGCGCTCGGCGGCATCGGCCTGCTGACCGTCGCCGAAGCGCCGTGGGCGCATGCGGCTGGTGTCGTGTGCCTGTTCGCCGCGGTGATCGCGGGCGTCGTCGCGGTCGACCCGGCGCGACTCGCGCGCGCCGAGGATCGCTCTACGCTGCGCGACTGAGCGCGCCGCGGCGGCTCAGTGCGCCGCGCCGGCGGCAGCGGCGGCCACGCGCAGATCGGCGACCAGTGCCGCTCGCGCCGCCACGCGCGCGGCGCTGTCGCGCTCGCGCAAGATGCTCGACGGGTGCGCGCTCAGCAGCACAGGCGAGTACAGCGGCGCCTCGAGCAGGCGACCGCGATGCTCGCCGATCGGCGTCGCGCGCCCCATCAGGGCATGCGCCGCGGTCGCACCGAGACCGACCACGACCTCCGGCTCGACCGTGTCCAGCTCCGCCTGCAGCCACGGCCGGCACGCCTTCATCTCCGCCACCGTCGGCCGCTGATGGATCCTGCGCGTGCCTCGCTGCCTGTACTTGAAGTGCTTCACAGCGTTCGTCATGTAGACCGCCGAGGAATCGATCTCGGCTTCCTCGAGCGCGTGCTGCAACACCGTTCCTGCCGGGCCGACGAACGGGTGCCCCGCAAGATCCTCCTTGTCCCCGGGCTGCTCGCCGACGAGCATCAGCGGCGCACCCGTCGGCCCCTCGCCGAACACGGTCTGCGTGGCGCCCTCCCACAGCGGACACGCCCGGCAGCGCGCCGCGTCGCGCCGCAGCTCCTCGAGCGCGCGGCGCGGCTGCGGTTTGACCGCGGTGGCCTCGGGAAGTTTTCCGACCATGACCGACACAGCTACCCGCCTTCGCGCGAGCCGCGCGCCGAGCACGCTGCGGAGCTGACGCAATGAGGGTCCTCGTAACGGGCGCGAGCGGCAACGTCGGCACCAGCCTGCTCGCCAGCCTCGCCAGAGAGGACGCTGTCGATGAGATCGTCGGCGTCGCGCGGCGCCGGCCGTCGCTGACGCTCCCGAAGGTCCGCTGGGAACGCGCCGACGTCGCCGAGAGCGAGCTGAGCGGCCTGTTCCGTGGCGCCGACGCCGTCGTGCACCTGGCCTGGCTGATCCAGCCCTCGCGCGACGAGAGCACGACCAGGCGCGTCAACGTCGATCGCAGCGCGCGTGTGTTCGAGGCGGTCGCGCAAGCGGGCGTGCCGGTGCTCGTCTACGCCTCCTCGATCGGCGCCTACGCGCCCGGGCCCGCGGGGCCGCCCGTCGATGAGAACTGGCCCGTCACCGGCATCCCGAGCTCGTTCTACTCCCGCCACAAGGCCGCGGTCGAGCGGCTGCTCGACGACTTCGAGCTCCGTCACGAGGAGGTGCGCGTGGTGCGGCTGCGGCCCGCCCTGTGCTTCAAGGCAGGCGCCGCGACCGGCATCCGCCGTCTGTTCATCGGCCCGCTGCTGCCAAGTCCCTTGCTGCGCCGTGAGTGGCTGCCCGTGCTGCCGTGGCCGCGCGGCCTGCGCACGCAGGCGGTGCACTCCGATGACGTCGGCGACGCATACCGGCTGGCGGTGATGCGCGACGTGCGCGGCGCCTTCAACATCGCCGCCGATCCCGTGCTCGACGCCAGCTCCGTCGCCGCCGCGCTCGGCGCGAGACCCGTCCAGATCCCTGCGCGGCTGGTACGCGCCGCTGCCGAGGCGAGCTGGCGCCTGCGCCTGCAGCCGACCTCGCCGGACTGGCTCGACCTCGGTATGCGCACGCCGCTGATGGATACCTCGCGCGCCCGCACGGAGCTGGGCTTCTCGCCGCGACACAGCGCGCTCGACGCGATGCTCGAGCTGCTGGACGGGATCCGCCGCAGCGACGGCACCCCGACGCCTCCGCTCGCGCCGCGCACGAGCGGGCCCGCACGCGTGCGCGAGCTGCTGAGCGGGATCGGCGGCACCGACCGCGCCTGAGCGGCGTACGGGGCTCGGGGACCCCGCACGCCGCTCAGGTCGCGAGCGTCGCCGGCTGCGCCGCGGAAGCTCTCAAGCCGCGCGGATCGTGCCGGACAGCCGCTGCACGCGCTCGATCGTCGCGGCGAGGATCCGCGACACCTGCATCTGCGAGACGCCGATGCGAGCGGCGATCTCCTTCTGGCTCATTTCGCCCACGAAGCGCAGCTGCAGCACGTGCCGCTCGCGCTCTGACAGCAGGCGCAGCGCCGGTAGCACCGTCGCCTGTTCCTCGACCAGCTCGTAGCGGTCGTCCTCGCTGCCGACGGCTTCCGCCACCGACAGTCCCTCGTCGTCCTTGCCGATCGGCGCGTCGTAGGGCTCGGTCTCGTAGGCCCTGCGCGCGAGGAGCCCTTCCAGCACCTCCTCGCCGTCGATCCCGAGGTCCAGCGCCAGCTGCTCGACCGTCGGCGCCGCGCCGACCGCCGCGGTGTGCCGCTCGATCGCCATGTCGATCGCGCGTACACGCTCCTGCGTGCCGCGCGGCACGTGCAGCGCCCACGTCGCGTCGCGGAAGTAGCGGCGCAGCTCGCCCAGGATCGTGGGGATCGCAAAGGACGCGAAGCTCGGCCCACGCGCCGGGTCGAAGCCGTCGATCGCCTTCACCAACCCGAGACTCGCGACCTGCAGCAGGTCCTCGTGCGGCTCGGACGAGCGGATGTAACGGCGCGCGAGCTTCCGCGCCAGCGGCATGAACTCGCGCACGATCGTCTCGCGCACCGCCGGGTCGCGCGTGTCGTGGTAGCGCCTGAACAGGCCCTGCACCTCGAGTTCCTTGTGCTCGCGGCTGTGCGTACGCAGCGGCGGGCTCCCCGAGCAGGCGTGGGCGGCGCGCCCCGATCTCTCCGGCGTCAGCAGTGGGGGAGTTCGAGCCGAGGCACGGACCCACGGCCGGCGCTTCCGTCGAGCCCCGCAGCACGCGACCGGAGAGCTGCGCCCTCGACCTCGCCGGCCGATGCCGGTGTGTCGACGGCGCTGGCTGCGGGCACGCGTGCCCGACCGATTCGCTGCGGAACTACCAAGAGCGCCTCCCTGTGGATCGACTCACTCCTACTTGTACCCCTTTCGCAACGGAGCGCAAGCTCGTCACCCCGCTGACACCGCAACAACGTCAGATGTCCGACAACGTCAAGTCTGGGAGCGCCACGGTCGATGGGACCACATGCGGCGAGCGCTCCGCGAGAACGCCACCTGCGCGCTGCTTGCGGCGCTCGGCTGTGCGACGTGCGGATGGCTGGCGCTCTACGGCATCGGCTGGAACGACTACGAAGTGGAGGTGCAGCCGGCGTTCGAAGCGCTCGCGCACGGGCACGTGCTGCGCTTCCTGCAGCTCTCGCCGGTTTACGGCGGCTCGCTGATCGAGCGCGCGCCGTTCGCGCTCCTGCCGGGCAGCTGGGGTGGCGGCGCGCTCGCGGTCTACCGCTCGACCGCCGCGCCGTGCTTGCTGGCGCTGGCCGTACTCGCGGTGTGGCTCGTCGCCGACATGCGCCGGGCGGGGCGCAGTCGCCTCGCCCGCGCGGTGGCGCTGGCGGTATGCGTGGCCAACCCGATCACGCTGTCCGCGCTCGAAATCGGCCATCCGGAGGAACTGCTCGGCGCGAGCCTCTGCGTGGCGGCGGCGCTGCTCGCCTGCGCGACCTCGGTCAGCCGCCGCCGTGCGATCGCAGCGGGACTGGCGCTCGGGCTGGCGATCGCGAACAAGCAGTGGGCGCTGGTCGCGCTCGGCCCCGTGCTGCTCGCGCTGCCGCCGGCGCGCCGCAAACCGTTCCTGCTGGCCGCGTTCGCCGTCGCCGCTGCGATCCTCGCTCCGCTGCTCGCAGCAGCCGCGGGCCACTTCGCCGAAACCGCCCGCGCCGCCGCGACGCCCGCCTCGACGATCTTCCAGCCCTGGCAGCTGTGGTGGTTCCTCGGCCACCACGGCCCGATCGTGCACGGCCTCTTCGGGGAGCTGAAGCCCGGCTACCGCACTGCGCCGTCATGGGCCGGCGCCGTCAGCCACCCCGCCGTTCTCGCCGCCGCCGTGCTGCTCTCGCTGGCTCTGTGGCCGCGCGCACGCCGCGCCCGCCTCGCGCCTGCCGAGGCACTCGCCGCGCTCGCGCTCACGCTGCTGGCGCGCTGCCTGCTCGACACCTGGGACACCGGCTACTACATGCTGCCGTTCCTGCTCGCGCTGCTCGCCTTCGAGGTGCGCGCCGCCGCGCGCCCGCCCGCGATCGCCCTGGCTGCAAGCGTGCTGGTGTGGCTGAGCTTCCGCTGGCTGCCGCAGCACGTCTCAGCCGACGCGCAATCCGCCGTGTTCCTCAGCTGGTCGCTGCCGCTGGCGGCGTGGCTGGCATCACGTATCGCGGCACCGGCGAGGGCATGGGCTCGCATGGAAACCGCGTCCGGCGAGCGCGCTCAGGAGACGACCGTCAGCTCCTTGGGCAGGCTCGTCAGCACGCCCGGTCCTGCCGAACGCACCACGACGAGGTCCTCGATTCGCACGCCCAGCTCCTCCGGCAGGTAGACGCCCGGCTCGACCGTCACCACGTTGCCCTCCGCCAGCGGCGTCTCCGGCGCGGTGCGGGACAGCCGTGGTCCCTCGTGGATCTCCAGGCCGACGCCGTGGCCGAGGCCGTGCCCGAACTGCTCGCCGTAGCCCGCGGCCTCGATCACCTCCCGTGCGGCGCCGTCGACCTCGCGGCCGCTGGGGCCCGGGCGCACCGCCTGCAGCCCCGCCAGCTGTGCCGCGAGCACGAGCTCGTAGACCTCTCGCGCCCGTGCGCCGATCGCCTCGCCGGTCGCAAACGTGCGCGTGCAGTCCGAGCAGTAGCCGTCGTGGCGCGCGCCCCAGTCGATCGTCACCAGCACATCGCTTGCGATCTGCACCTCGCGCGGCTGCGCATGCGGCAGCGCCCCGTGCTCGGCGGAGGCGACAATCGAGGGAAAGCTAGGCTCTTCCGCGCCCAGCTCGCGCATGCGCTGCTCGAGCGCGATCGCCACGCCGCGCTCGCTGCGCCCGACAAGACCCTGTTCCAGGATCGCGCTGAGCGCCTCGTCGGCGAGCGACGCGGCCGCGGCCAGCAGCTCCAGCTCACGCGGCTCCTTGACCGCGCGCAGCCGCTCGACGACGCCCGAGCACGCGACCAGTTCCCATCCGTCCGGCAGCCGCTGCTCGAGGCGGTGAAAGCCTCGCACCGTCAACTTCGTCTCGTCGAAGCCGAGGCGCCCCCGCCCGCTCAGCAGCTCCGGCACCGCATCGCGCAGCTCGCCGGCGAGCGTGCTGCGCTCGAACACCCGGTCCACCTCCTCGGCCGACTGCGTCGTGTAGCGGAAGTCCGTCAGGAAGCGCTGAGGCGTGTTCTCGGCGCTCGCGAGCAGCGCGAGGCCGTTGCTGCCGGTGAAGCCGCTCAGATAGCGCAGGTCGACCGGGTCGTCCACGAGCAGCGCATCGAGCTCCAGCTCGCCGAGCGCCTCGAGCGCGCGCGCCACCCGCTCCGCCGTGCCGCTCATGCGGCGCCTCTGCTCAGATGCTCGTGCACGAGGTCGAGTGCCTCGCGGTAGCCGTCGGGGCCGCGCCCGCTGACGGTGGCGAAGCACAGCTCGCTGATCACCGAGGTGTGCCGCCACGGCTCGCGCGCTGCGGGGTCCGACAGGTGCACCTCGACCGCCGGCAGCGCAGCGATCTCCAGCGCGTCGCGTATCGCCCAGGCGTAGTGCGTCCAGGCGCCGGGGTTCAGCAGCACCGCGTGGGCGTTGCCGCGCAGGGCGTGCAGGTGCTCGACGAATGCGCCCTCGTGGTTGGTCTGGAAGCAGCTCGCGCGCATTCCGAGCGAGCGCGCGTGCGACTCGATCATGCCCTCCAGCTCGGGCAGCGTGATCGTCCCGTACAGCGCCGGGTCGCGCCTGCCGAGCTGGTCGAGGTTGACGCCGTGCATCACCGCGACGTGCTGTTGCTCGCCGCTCACGCCGTCAGCTCCGCGACCGCCGCGCGCACCTGCTCGGTGGGCACCGCATGGCCGTATGTCACGTCGCCCGGCGCCGCGAGCAGGACGAACGGCACGTCGCCGCCGATCCGCTTCTTGTCGCGGCGCAGCGCCGTCAGCACCGCGTCGACGTCCGCGCCCCTCAGCTCGACCGGCAGGCCGCGCTCGCGCAGCATCTCCGCGACCTGCGCGCGCAGGTCGTCCTGTCCGGACAGGCGCAGCGCCGCCAGCAGGCCCAGCCCGACGGCCTCACCGTGACGGAAGCGTGCGTAGCCGGTAGCGGTCTCGATCGCATGGCCAACCGTGTGGCCGAGGTTCAGCACCTGCCGGCGCCCCTCGTCGCGCTCGTCGGCCGCGACCGTCGCGAGCTTCGTTCGCGCACACGCAAGGATCGTGTCGTCGTCGGCCACGGCGCCACCGGCGACAGCCTGCCACAGCGCGCCGCCTGCGATCAACGCCGTCTTCAGCACCTCGACCCAGCCGGCCGCCAGCTCGGCCTTGGGCAGCGTCGCGAGCGCCTGCGGGTCGACGATCACCGCGGCCGGCTGGTGATAGGCGCCCACGTAGTTCTTCGCCTGCGGTAGATCGACGCCCGTCTTTCCGCCGTAGGCGGAGTCGACCTGCGCGACGAGCGTCGTCGGAACCTGCACGAACGGCACGCCCCGCTGGTAGGTGGCCGCGCAGAAGCCGGCGAGATCGCCGACGACGCCGCCGCCGAGCGCAACGAGATGATCGGCGCGCGTCATGCCGGCGCTCGCCAGCGCCTCCCACACGTGCTGCGCCTGTGCGAGCGTCTTGCTCTGCTCCCCCGGCGCCAGCGCCAGCGTCAGCGCGATGCCGCCGAGCCGGTGCGCGTACAGGTCGCGCACATGCTCGTCGCTCACGCAGAAGCCGCGCGATTCGCCACCTGCGAACGGCCACACCGTGTGCAGCACGCGCCCATCTTCGCCGAGCAGCCCCGCGCCGACCCACACCGGATAATCGCCCGAGCGAGCGTGTGCCCACAGCAGGCGCAGCCGCGCCGGCGCGCCGCCCACCCGTACGGCCTCGGCGAGCGCGCCCAGGGCGTCCGCGGCGCGTACCGCGTCCTCGGCGGAGGGCACGAACGCGTCGGCCAGCTGTTCGTACAGAGGTGCGCGCTCGGCGTAGAGCGCCATGAACGCCCCGCGATCGGCGGCGAGCGGGCGCTTCGGCGGCTCGCCCTCCTTGTGCACGCGTCGCCAGCACGTCTCGGCATCGACGTCGAGCAGCACGGTGACATGGCTCGCGAGCGCGGCGCGCACCCGCTCGGAGAGCACGCTGCCGCCGCCGAGCGCGACCACGCCCCCCTCCCCCGCTCGCGCGAGCAGCTCGCAGACGACCTCCTCCTCGGCGGCACGGAACGCCTGCTCGCCGTGCAGCTCGAACTCCTGTGCGACCGGATGACCGAAGCGCTCCTGCAGCAGCATGTCGCTGTCGGCCGCGACGACGCCCAGCCGCTGGCCGAGCTCACGGGCGGCGGTCGACTTGCCCGCCCCCATGAAGCCGATCAGGACGAACGCCAACCGATTCGCTCCCGGTAGGCGTCGAGTGCGCCGCGTACATCGTCGATGTGGTCGCCGCCGAACTTCACGCGGTAGGCGTCGGCGAGGATCAGTGCGACCATCGCCTCGCCGACGACGCCTGCGGCCGGCACCGTGCACGAGTCGGTGCGCTCGCGCAGCGCCTGCGCCGGCTCGTGTGTCGCGGTGTCGACCGAGCGCAGCGGCTTGGTCAGCGTCGGCAGTGGCTTCATCGCGCCGCGCACGACAAGCGGCAGGCCGGTCGTCATGCCGCCCTCCAGGCCGCCCGCGTGGTTGCTCTCGCGGTAGTAGCCGCGCTCGCCCGAATAGAAGATCTCATCGTGGGCCTCCGAGCCCGGCAGGCCCGCGACCGTGAAGGCATCGCCGATCGCGGCGCCCTTGACTGCCTGGATCGAGCAGATCGCGTACGCCAGGCGACCGTCCAGCCGCTGCTCCCAGGACACGTGCGAGCCGAGGCCGGGCACGAGCCCGAAGGCCTGCACCTCGAAGACGCCGCCCAGCGACTCGTTGGCCTTTCGCAGCGCGTCGATCTCCCCCACCATCACCTGGCTCGCCTGCGCGTCCAGACAGCGCACCGGCGAGCTGTCCACCTCGTCGAAGTCGGCCAGCTGCAGCTGGCGCTGCGTCTGGGGCGCGACCACCGAGGCGATCTGGATCACGTGCGAGCGCACCTCGACGCCGAGCGCGCGCAGGAACGCCTTGCACAGCGCGCCGCCCGCCACGCGCGCCGCCGTCTCGCGTGCGGAGGCGCGCTCGAGGATGTTGCGCACATCGCTCTGCTTGTACTTCTGCGTCCCCACCAGGTCGGCGTGGCCGGGCCGCGGCAGGTGCACCTCCTCGATCTCCTCCTCGACCGGCCACGGGTTCATGCGCTCCTCCCAGTTGGCGTAGTCGCGGTTGATCACCTGCAGCGCGACCGGGCTGCCCAGCGTCAGGCCGTGGCGCACCCCCGCGGTCACCTCCGCGGCGTCGCGCTCGATCTTCATGCGCCCGCCGCGACCGTGCCCGAGCTGCCGGCGCGCGAGGTCCGCGCTGACGTCCTCTGGCGTCAGGCGCAGCCCCGCCGGCAGGCCCTCGAGAACGCAGGTGAGGCCGGGGCCATGCGACTCGCCGGCTGTCGTCATACGCAGGATCACTGCCCGCTAGCTTATTTACGGGCCGCCTCGTAGGCGGCCGCGCGCGCTGCTAACGAGCTACCAGAAGCGCGGGAAGTGGAAATTCACCACAGCGGCGTGCGCCTTCGCACCCTTCGCGCGCTTGCCCTGCGGCGGCGCGAAAACGAGCAGGCCGGGCTGCGAGGAGTAGCGCAGGTAGGGCAGGTCAAACAGCCCGCTCTTGCGCAGCAGCGCCGCACCGGCGCGCGAGAAGTCCCACGCGCTCGCGCTCTTCGCGGAGGCGGAGGCGGAGGCGGCGGCCTTTTCGATCGAGACCACGCGCAGTTCGTACACGGTCGTTTCGCCGTTCGGCTGCAGGTATTCGAGCTGCTCGGTCTGGCCGGCTTTGAGGTCGAGCGCCTGGCACTGCGAGGAGCTCGGCAGGCACGCGCCCTGGCCGTGCAGGATCGTTTCGCCCACGATCGTGAAGGTCGCGCTCTTGCCGAAGGCGGTGACGCCACGGAACACGATCAGCGGTTGCTTCGCGGAGGGCAGCGGCGTCTGCAGCTTCAGGTTCTCATACGGCGTCAGCTTGACGTTTTCGGGGGTGGAGCCGGGCGGGTAGAGCCCGAACAGGATCGCCACGTGGTAGACGCTCTTCTTGCTCTGCTTCTTGCTCGGCGACGAGGATTTCGTTTCTTCCTTGGAGCCGCTCGATCCGCTCGAGCCGGAGCTTTCAGAGCCCGAGGAGCCCGAGGAGCTCGAGGAGTTCGACGAGCTCGACGAGCTCGAGGAGCTGGAGGCGCTGGAGGCGGACGGACTGCTCGAGGAAGCGGTGCTGCCGGTGCCGGCGAGGACCGCGAAGGGGTTGCGAGCGTGCCCGTTCTGCTGTTCCTTCACGCCGTCGGTGGTCTCGGCGACGGACTTGTCGGGCGTCGAGGAGGTCACCGCCAGGCCGGGTGGCACCGCGCCGTTGGAGGCGACGGGCGCAGGCACGGGCGCGGGAGAGCTGGAACCGCCGCCGGCGGCGAGCGCGTAGACGAGGCCGCCGAGCAGCGCGACGACGACGATCGCGACGAGCGGCAGCAGCCGGCGATCGAGCAGGTCCTGCTTCAGGGATGTGATGAACTCGTTCACGGGGTCACCTTCGCGATCGCGGGAGC
>DASWSH010000062.1:0-15430 GCA_036402735.1 Solirubrobacteraceae bacterium
AGCGCGGACCTGATCGCGACGCTCGAGGAGTTCAGCCGCGAGGACGTCGACGCCTACGCCGCGCGCTCGCAGGAGCGCGCCTGGAACGCGCAGCAGGAGGGCCGGTTCTCCGGCACGGTGATCCCGGTCCAGGACATCAACGAGAACGTCGTGCTCGACCACGACGAGTTCATCCGTCCCGGCACGACGGTTGAGACGCTCGGTGGCCTGAACCCCTCGTTCGCCGCGATCGGCGAGATGGGCGGCTTCGATGCGGTGGCACTGCAGAAGTACCACTGGGTCGAGAAGATCGAGCACGTTCACACGCCGGGCAACTCCTCGGGCATCGTCGACGGCGCCTCGCTGCTGACGATCGGCAACGAGAAGACCGGCGAGCAGCTGGGCATGAAGCCGAAGGCGCGCATCCTCGCCACGGCGCTCTCCGGCGCCGACCCCACGATCATGCTCACGGGACCTGCTCCGGCCAGTCGCAAGGCGCTCGAGAAGGCGGGTCTGAGCGTGGAGGACCTCGACCTGGTCGAGATCAACGAGGCATTCGCAGCGGTCGTGCTGCGCTTCGTGCGCGACATGGGCCTCGACATGGAGAAGGTCAACGTCAACGGCGGCGCGATCGCGATGGGCCACCCGCTGGGCGCGACCGGGGGCATGATCCTCGGCACGCTGATCGAGGAGCTGCACCGCACAGGCGGCCGCTACGGCCTTGCCACGCTGTGCGTCGGTGGCGGCATGGGAATCGCGACTGTGGTGGAGGCGATCTAGATGGCTGAGACGACCGGCACGATCCGCTGGGAGAAGGACGAGGACGGCATCGTCCTGCTGACGCTCGACGATCCCAACCAGTCGGCCAACACTATGAACCGCGACTACGCGGAGTCGATGGCGGCGACGATCGAGCGGCTGGAGGCGGAGAAGGACGAGATCACCGGCGTCGTCATCACCTCCGCCAAGAACACGTTCTTCGCCGGCGGCGACCTCAACGACCTGCGCCGCGCGACCAAGGACGACGCGCCCGAGCTGGCCGAGATGGTGAGGCACGGCAAGCGTCAGCTGCGCCGTCTGGAGACGCTCGGCGTGCCCGTGTGCGCGGCGATCAACGGCGCCGCGCTCGGTGGCGGTCTGGAGATCTGCCTGGCGTGCCACCACCGCATCGCGCTCGACGATCCCAAGGTGCAGATGGGCTTTCCGGAGGTGCAGCTCGGGCTGCTGCCCGGCGCCGGCGGCGTGGTGCGAACCGTGCGCATGCTCGGCATCGCGGACGCGCTGCTGAAGCTGCTCATGCAGGGCCAGCGGCTGCGCCCGGCGCAGGCGCAGGAGGCAGGGATCCTCGACGAGATCGTCGCCACGAAGGAGGAGCTGGTGCCGGCGGCGAAGGCGTGGGTGAAGGCGCGCGCGGGCGAGCAGGAGCCGGTGCAGCAGCCGTGGGACGTGAAGGGCTACAAGATGCCCGGCGGCACGCCGAGCAATCCGAAGCTCGCGCAGAACCTGCCGGCCTTCCCCGCGAACCTGCGCAAGCAGCTGAAGGGGGCCAACTACCCGGCGCCGCACCACATCATGGCCGCCGCGGTCGAGGGCGCGCAGGTCGACTTCGACACAGCGATCGAGATCGAGGGCCGCTACTTCGTCGACCTGCTCACCGGGCAGGTCTCCAAGAACATGATCCAGGCGTTCTTCTTCGACCTGCAGCGCGTCAACGGCGACCGCGACCGGCCGGAGGGGATCGAGCCGTTCCGAGCGAAGAAGGTCGTCGTGCTCGGCGCAGGAATGATGGGCGCGGCGATCGCCTACGTCTGCGCGAAAGCCGGCATCGAGGTCGTCCTGAAGGACGTCTCGCAGGAGGCGGCGGAGAAGGGCAAGCAGTACTCGGCGGCGCTCGTCGAGAAGGCGCTCGCGCGCGGGCGCTCGACGCAGGAGAAGGGCGAGGCGCTGCTGTCTCGCATCACGCCGACCGACGACGCGGCCGCGGCCGCCGGCGCCGACCTCGTGATCGAGGCGGTGTTCGAGGACCCGGCGGTGAAGGCGCAGGTGTTCGCGGAGATCGAGCCGCACCTGGCCGATGGCGCGCTGCTCGGCTCGAACACATCGACGCTGCCGATCACAGAGCTGGCCGAGGGCGTGACACGGCCTGAGGAATTCATCGGCCTGCACTTCTTCTCGCCCGTCGACAAGATGCCGCTGCTGGAGATCATCAAGGGCGAGCGGACCAGCGAGGAGACGTTGTATCGCGCGCTCGACGTCGCCAGGCAGATCTCCAAGACGCCGATCGTCGTCAACGACAGCCGCGGCTTCTTCACGAGCCGCGTGATCGGCACCTTCATCAACGAGGGCGTCGGCATGCTGCTCGAGGGCATACCCGCGGCCTCGATCGAGCAGGCCTCAAACCAGGCCGGCTACCCGGCGCCGGTTCTGCAGCTCTCCGACGAGCTCAACCTCAACCTCGCCAAGAAGATCCGCGACGCGACCAAGGCCGCCGTCGAGGCCGAAGGCGGCGTGTTCCAGGAGCGGGCGTCGTTCGGCGTGGTCGACAAGATGCTTGCGGCCGGGCGCGGCGGCAAGCTCGCCGGAGCCGGCTACTACGAGTACGAGGACGGCAAGCGCGCCGGTCTCTGGAAGGGACTGAAAGAGCTGTTCCCCGAGAGCGGCGACCCGTCGAAGATCTCGCTGCGCGACCTCGAGGAGCGGATGCTGTTCGTCGAGGCGATCGAGGCGGTCAAGTGCCTCGAGGAGGGCGTGATCGAGTCGGTCGCGGACGCCAACATCGGCTCGATCCTCGGCATCGGCTTCCCCGGTTGGACCGGCGGAGTGCTGCAGTACATCAACGGATACCAGGGCCCCTCCCACCTTCCCCAGCCGGCGGGCGTCGAGGGCTTCGTGGCCCGAGCACGCGAGCTGGCGGAGAAGTACGGCGAGCGCTTCGAGCCTCCCGCCTCACTGGTGGAGAAGGCCGAGCGCGGCGAGATCTTCAGCGACGAGGTCGTCGTCTCGCCGGCATAGGTCCTCAGTGCAGACCGGGTGTGGCGGCAGGCGTTCGTTCGAGCAGCGCCGCCAGCTTCGCCGGAGTTTCGTTGTCGGGCAGCGGCGAGTAGAGGATCAGGCGCTGTTCGAGGCGCTCGGCGGGATGGAAGACGGCATGCGTGAACGAGATCGTGCCGGCGGTCGGGTGGCGCAGATCCTTGCGCCCCTCGCCCGTGTGAGCGACCTCGTGGCGATCCCACGCACGCGAGAACTCCGGGCTCGACCTGCGCAGCGCCGAGATCAGCGACTCGAACTCGGGGTCGCCGAGGTGGCGGGCGCTGTCGGCACGGAACTTCGCGACCAGCACACGCGAGCTGCGCTCCCAGTCGGTGAACATCTCGCGCCGCGCCGGGTCGGTGAAGGTCAGCCATGCGTGGTTGCGTTCTCCCCGCGGGATCGAGGCGAAGTCGCCGAGCAGCGCGATCGCGGCGTGGTTCCAGGCGAGGTAGTCCCAGCGGCGGCCGAGGATGAAGGCGGGGTTGGGGCCGAGGTTCTTGATCAGGCGGCGCAGCGTCGGCGAGACGCCCTCGGCAGGGCTCTTGCACGGAGGCGCCTCCTCGCCGCGGCCGAGCAGGATCAGGTGCGTGCGCTCCGCCTGGCCGAGCCGCAGCGCCTTCGACAGCGCTTCGAGCACGTCCATCGAAGCACGCACGTCGCGACCCTGCTCGAGCCACGTGTACCACGTGGCGCCGATGCCCGCGAGCTGCGCAACCTCCTCACGGCGCAGCCCCGGCGTACGCCGCCGGCCGCCGCCGGGCAGCCCCACCTCCTCCGGCTGCAACGCCGCGCGGCGGTTGCGCAGGAAGTCAGCGAGCTCGTCACGACGTAGCTGGCCGTTTCGTGCGATCTCACGGAACGGCCGCGCAGCAGCGTTAACGTCGGGGGTGGCCGCCACAGCGGGCATGGTCGTGGAAGGTGCCGAAGCAGGCATTTTTTCTACCAGGATAAACCGTTCCCTACTACCTGGATAAATAGTAGCCCATACTGCCTTCATGACCTTTGCCAACAGGATCTCCCGCCTCCCGTCGGCGCGCGCCGAGACGACGGGTCGCTCGCCCGCATCCAAGCGCCCGCTGCTGCTGATCGTCTGCCTCGCGCAGTTCATGGTGATCCTCGACGTCTCGATCGTGAACGTCGCGCTGCCCTCGATCCACAGGGGCCTCGGCTTCTCCGCGACGGGTCTGCAGTGGGTCGTGAACGCCTACACGCTCACGTTCGCAGGCTTTCTGATGCTGGGAGGTCGCTGCGCGGATCTGCTCGGCCGCCGCCGCGTGTTCCTGCTCGGAACCGCGCTGTTCTCCGTGGCCTCGCTCGCGTGCGCGCTCGCGAGCTCGCGCGGGATGCTGCTCGGTGCGCGAGCCCTGCAGGGCCTCGGCGGCGCGGTGCTCTCGCCCGCCACCCTCTCGATCGTGACCAGCTCCTTCGAGGCCGGGCCCGAACGCAACCGAGCGGTCGGGCTGTGGGGCGCGATGGGCGCGCTCGGCGGCTCATCGGGGGCGCTGCTCGGCGGCATCCTCACGCAGGGCCTCGGCTGGGAAGCGATCTTCGCCGTCAACGTGCCGCTCGGCGCGCTCGTGATCCTGGCAGGCATGCGCCTGATCCCGGCACACCTCCCGTCCGGCGGCACGCGCCACTTCGACGTCGCCGGCGCGGTGCTCGTGACGGCGAGCCTCGTGAGCCTGACGTTCGGGATCGTCCGCACCGACACGCTCGGCTGGGGCTCGCCCGGCGTGCTCGCGCCGCTGCTCGCGGGCGTGCTGCTGCTGGCCGCCTTCCTCTACGTCGAGGCGCGCGTCGCGCAGGCGCCGCTGGTGCCGCTGTCGGTGCTGCGCGCCGGGCAGCTGCGGATCGCCAACCTGGTCGTGACGCTGCTCTATGCGGCGTTCTTCCCGGTGTGGTTCTTCCTCACGCTCTACCTCCAGCAGGTGCTGCACCTCGACGCGATCGAAGCCGGCCTCGCGTTCCTGCCGATGACCGGCTCGATCTTCGTCGCCTCGACGCTCGCGCCGCGGCTCGTCGCGCGGCTCGGCCAGCGGGCGGTGATCACCGCCGGCATGGCCGTCGCCACGATCGGCATGGTGCTGCTCGTGGGCGTCGACCCGCACGGCTCATACTGGCCGACCGTCTTCCCGGGCGCGCTGCTCGCGTCGATCGGCATGGGCTTCTCGCTGGTGCCGTCGACGATCGTCGCGATGCAGTCGCTGCCGGCCGCGCAGAGCGGCCTCGGCTCCGGACTGCTCAACACCTCGCGGCTGATGGGCGGGGCGCTCGGCCTCGCGATCCTCTCGACGATCGCCGACGCGCAGACCCGCCACGACGCGGCCGCCGGCGCGGCCGGGGCGCTGACGAGCGGCTTCGACCTGGCCTTCGCCGTGGGCGCCGGCTTCTCGCTGGCCGGCGCGCTCGTGGCGGCGCTGCTGCTGCGCGGCCGCCCCGGCGGCAGCGCCGTGCCGGTGGAGCCCACCACCGAGGCGCTGGTGGAGGAGGGCGAGGCGCTCGCGGCCTGAGCTCCGCTTAGCCGTCGGCAGAGCGGGTAGGCATTCGGGCAGGTACGGCAAGGAAGGACGGTGGTTTCGATGTGGAGCAGATTGCGGCACCGTAGAGAAGCGCGTGCGCAAGCCCCGGAAACGACAGCGGGCGAAGGCATGGGCGCAACGCGAGCGCAGACCACGGCCGGCGAAGGCCCGGCGGGTACGCCGGCGCGGCGCGAAGGTGGCGCTCCGGCGCCGGCCACAGCCTCGGCCACGGCCGCCGCTGCCCCGCGTGAACGCCGTCGCGGATGGCGCGCGCGAGAGGCCGGCGCCGCGACGGTCGGCGCCGTCGGCTCAGGTGTGCTCACGCTCGCGCGCCTGGTGCTGCTGATCGCGACGCTGATCGCGGTGCTGATCGCGATCGCGATCGTGCTCGTCGATGTCGATGCGAATCGCACGAACTCGATCGTCAAAGGCATCCACGAAGGCGCGAACTTCTTCGCGGGCGCGTTCACGGGCCTGATCAAGTTCTCCGGTCACCCGAAGCGCGCGATCACGGTCGACTGGGGCATCGCGCTGGTCGTGTACCTGCTTGTGGGCGCGCTGATCGCGCGACTGATCGGCAGCGTCGGCCGCAGGGGCGTCGGCTTCGAGCGCCGTCACCGAGCGGCACCGACCCACTGACCCGGCACCACGCGGCGCCGGCCTGCTGAGGGCCCGGCTTCGCGTGCTGCGCGGATCTGGCCGGGATCAGGCGGGCTAGCCTGCGCCGGATCCGGCGGGAATCAGGCGGGCTTGCCCGCGCCGCAAGGGTTCGACAGCGAGCGCAGCGCGTCGTCGACTGTGTCGTGGACGGGCATCGCCCTGCCCAGCCCGACGATTCGCGCCAGCCGCGAGAGCTGGGAGCCGTCGGGAATCACGAGCAGCAGCAGCGCGCGGCGCTGGCGCAGGCGCTGGCTGAGGCGGAACAGCATGTCGATGCCGGCGCTGTCCAGGTAGGCGGTGGTGCTCAGGTCCAGCACGACCTGGTCGGTGCTGCGCTGAAAGCAGTCGCTCAGTTCGCCTCGAACGCGCGCTGCGTTCGAGGCGTCGATGTCGACGCTCAGACGGGCGATGGCGACGCCGTCGATGTGCTCGACCGCGAGGCTGCTCACGGCCGCTGCTCCTCGAGCCGCTTGACCACCGTGACCGTCGTCCCGTCGTCGACGCTGTCGATCTCGACACCGTCGACCAGCGAGCGCATGATCGCGAGGCCGCGCCCGCGCCCGTACGGGCGGGTGTTGCGCCAGCGGCCGTCGTCGCGCACCGTCATGCGCACGCGGTCGGGCTCGCGCTGCCCCTCGACCGTGAAGGTCGCGTCGCGGGCGCCGTAGGCATGCTCGACCGCGTTCGCAGCGGCCTCTGAGACGGCGAGCGTGACGTCGAAGATCTCCGCCTCGCTGGCGCCCTGCCCGGCGAGCCAGCGGCCGATCGTGCGACGCAGCCCGGCGAGCACGCCGGGGACGGCATCGAGCGTCATGCTCAGCCTCTCACCGAGCGGCAGCGACTCGATCGCCAGCAGCGCGACGTCGTCCTCGAGCGGGTTCTCATCGAGCAGCTCGAGGTAGACGCGGTCCGCGAAGGGCCCGTCCTGCAATTCGGCCGCGTGCCTGCCCGCCTCGCGGAGGCGTTCGAGGCCGTCGTCGATCGGCTCGGACCTGCGCTCGATCAGGCCGTCGGTGTAGAGCAGCAGCGTGCTGCCGACCTCGAACGTGCCGCGCGTGCAGGGATAGCGCCCGCCGGCGCTGACGCCGAGCGGGAGCCCCGGCTCGGTCTCCATGAAGCTCGCCTGGCCGCTCGGGTCGACCAGCAGCGCGGGCAGATGCCCGGCGCTGACCGATTCGAGCACGCCGCTTTCGAAGTCCAGCTCGAAGATCGCAGCCGTCGCGCTGCGGTTGCGTCCCATCGAGGAGAGCAGGTCGTTCAGCAGCGTCATCACGGCTTCAAGCGAATGGCCCTCGATCAGATACGCGCGCAGCGCCGTGCGGATCTCGCCCATCACCGACGCCGCCATCACGCCGCGCCCGACGACGTCGCCGATCACGAACGTGACGCGGCCGTCCGGCAGCTGGAACACGTCGTACCAGTCGCCGCCGATCTTCACGCCCGAGCCCGCAGGCAGATACTTGCCGCTGAAGCGCAACCCGGGTATCTGCGGCAGCGCGTCGGGCAGCAGCGTCCGCTGCATCACCTCGGTGACCGAGCGCTGCTCGGTCAGCCGCGCGCGATCGATCGCCAGCGCGATACGGTCCGCGGCGAGTTGCAGCAGCGCGATGTCTTCGTCGTTGAAGCTGCGGTGGTGCAGCGAGCCGACGTGCATCACGCCGATCACGCGGCCCTCCACGAGCACCGGCACGCCGAGCAGTGAGCGAATGCCCTTCTGGCGAAGGATCGGGTTGACGATTTCGGCTTGGCTCAGGTCCTCGATCACGACCGGCCGCGCCTCCGCCGCGACACGCCCCGCGAAACCCCTCGCGAGCGGGATCTGCACGCCCTGGCGCACCTCCTCCTCGAGCCCGCGCGCAGCACGCGCGACGAGCACGCCGCGGTCCTCGTCGAGCAGCAGCAGCACCGCCGTGTCGGCGGCGAGGCCTTGGCGGATGCGGTCGAGCAGTTCCGAGAGCAGCTCCTCCAGCGACAGATAGCCGAGCGAGGCGTCGGTCAGGCTCTGGATGTGCTCCAACCGGCTCGGCTGCGACATGTGCCCGGCAGCTTTACCGATGGCAGGGGTACGTGCAATCCGCAGCCCGATCGGCTCCGGTGTCCTTACCGCTCGATCGCTCTTCACGGGTCGAGGCTACCCCGGGGCGCGGGTTTCTATCCGCGGTCGCACACGCCTGGCCGCCGGTGCCGATGCCCCGTGCGGGACTCGAACCCGCCCCACCGGATTAAAAGTCCGGCGCTCTACCAGATGAGCTAACGGGGCCCTGAGCGCGACAGTGTGGCAGATGCCTGCGAGCGCGCGCGAGGGACCTCCCGGGGCGGGCCCGAGAGCCCGCCCCGTCGGTTGTTCGAGCTTGCCGGCAGGCGCGCCGCAGCCCCACCGGCTGCTGCGGCGGGCCCGCGAGGAGCCTCAGCCGAACGCCACCGGCACCGTCGCTGAGCTGCCGGCGCCGGTCGAGGGCTTGAAGGTCAGCTTGACCGGGACCCTCAGATGGCGATGCCGGCTGTGGCTGCGGCGCAGGGCGGCGGTGCCGGCGCGGCTGAGCACGCCGCGAATCGTCACGCGCCCGGCCTTGCGGGACTTCTGATGTGCAGACCTGAGGCCCTTGCCGCTCAGCGACAGGGTGCCGGCGGAGGGCACCTGCACCACGATCGTCGCGATGCGGTGCCGCACGCGGTGGCTGAGCACCTTGATCTTGAACGCTTTGCCGACGGCGCCCGCGGCGGTGCCCTTCGGCGGCGAGCCGGCGCCGGACCCGCCGGGCCCGCCGGGCCCGCCGGCTCCGCCCGAGCCTCCGCCTTTGGCAATGTCGCTCGCTTCGCCGAGCACGCCGATCGCGACGCCCTTGCTCGTTTCGACCACGCCGACCGTGGTGCCGTTGCTCAGCGGCTTGGTCAGCGCGGCGGCTTCGGCGGGGAGTTCGCCGGCTTCCGAGCTGAGCTGTTCGGTCAGGTGGCGCCGCGTGATGCCCAGTTCGGATGCGAGCTGTTCGACCGTCCTCAGCGAGAACGGACCGCCCGTGGGAAGTGCGCCGAGCAGCTTTTCGAGCGTCGCGGGGTTGAGCGAGCCGAGCAGTTCCGCGATCAGCTTCTGCGGTTCCGGCGAGGATTTGAGCAGTTCCCCGACGAGCTGCTGCGGGCTGGAGGATTCGAGCGCTTCAGCCAGCTTGACCAGCGGTTCTCCGCCGAGCATTTCTTCCAGCTGCGGTGCGAGCGGCCCGAGCGCCTCCTTCAGCTCGGTTTCGAGCAGCGCCGCAGATTCGGACGGGTTGAGCAGACCGCCGATGTTCGAGCCTGCTTCCTGGAGGTCTTCGACGGCCTCCGTCAGAGCAGCTTCGAGCACCGCGGGTTCGAGGCCCGCGAAGGCGGGGAGCTTGCCGAGGGCCTGACCGAGCGCCGTGGCGGGCAGGGCTTGTAGTGGGGTCTTGGAGAGCAGCGCCTGGACTTCGGCGGTGGGCACCGATGAGATCGAGATCGAACTCGCGCCGGCGGGCGCCGTCGGCAGCGCGGCCAGTGCTGTGACGGCAGCGAGAAGCGCCGTCGTTGCACCGAGCCTGCGCGTCCGTACGTGCCCTCTCCAACCCCGGATCGATGTCGACCGCATGGGTGGTTCCTCCTGGGACGTGGACAGTTGCATCCCAGGGATTGCCCGCGCCGCGCTCGGCACGAACGGATTTAGTACAGATGTCGAGCCGCGCGCTCCAGCGGCGCGCGCCCGCTTGCCTGGCGGCCCGCGGCTCGCGGCTCGCTAGGGCTGTTCGGCGGCAGCCACGCGCAGCATCTCCTCGATCGAGGTGAGCTTGACGCGGGGGCGGCCGGATGCCTCGCCGAGGGCTCGCTCGTGGCGGTCGATCGCTTCCCAGCCCTCGTAGGTGACGAGCTCGGGCTGGCGCTCGCGCAGCAGCGCCTCCACGCTGCCCGCGTCGGCGTGCGGCGGCCGGGGGCCGGGGCCGCTGCCGTTCTGTGCGAGGTCGGCCAGGATCGCGTCGACGGTCTCCTGCGCATCCTTCTTGTTGGTTCCGATCACGCCCGAGGGGCCGCGCTTGATCCAGCCGACGACGTACTCGCCGGCGACGCGCTCGCCGCTGTCGGGATCGCGCACGCGGCCGCCCTCGTTGGGGATCACGCCGGCGCGCTCGTCGAAGGGCACCAACGGCAGCTTGATGCCGCGGTAGCCGATCGCGCGGAACAGCAGCCCCGCCTCGATCGTCTCCGTGCGCTCGGTCGCCTGCGCGCGCAGCGCTCCGTCGGCGCCCGGCACCAGCTCGTTGTGGATCAGCTCGACGGCGCCGAGGTGGCCGCGCTCGTCGGGCAGCAAAGCGGCCGGCGAGAGCAGGAAGCGCAGCACGATCCGCTTTGCGTGGCCGGAGGGCTCGCGCGCGGCATAGGAGCGCAGGATCTCCACGTTGCGCCGCGCCGTCACGTCCTGCTCGGCGTGCTCGTCGTGCACCTGCAGCGCGCGCTCGAGTTCCTCGCCGTCGACGATCACGTCGGCCTCTGAGAGCTCGCCCAGCTCGAGCAGCTCCGGGTTCGTGAATGCCGCCTGGGCGGGGCCGCGGCGGCCGATCACGACGACCTCCTCGACGCGGCTGGCGGCGAGCACCTCGAGCGCGTGGTCGGCGGTGTCGGTGGGCGCGAGCTCCTCGGCGGCGAGCACGAGCATGCGCGCCACGTCGATCGCGACGTTGCCGTTGCCGATCACGATCGCGCGCCGCGCGGAGAGCAGGTCGAACTCGAGGTTGGTGTGATCGGGGTGGCCGTTGTACCAGCCCACGAACTCGGTGGCCGCGTGCGAGCCGGGCAGCTCTTCGCCGGGCACGCCGAGCGGCCGGTCCGAGGGCGAGCCGGTCGCGTAGACGATCGCGTGGTAGTGGCGCAGCAGCTCCTCGCGGGAGACGTGCTCGCCGAAGGTGACGTTGCCGAAGTAGCGAAAGCGGGGGTGCGCCGCGGTCTTCTCGTACACGCGCGTGACCGACTTGATCTTGGGGTGGTCAGGCGCGACGCCCGAGCGCACGAGCCCCCACGGCGTCGGCAGCCGCTCGATCATGTCGACCTCGACCGCGGCCTGCGGGTCCTTCAGCAGGTGCCCGGCCGCGTAGAAGCCGGCCGGGCCGGAGCCGATCACGGCGATGCGGGTTGGTGAGCTGTCGGTCAAGATTCCTGTGCGGGGCTGGGTGGGAGGATGGGCGCGGCCCGACTCGAACGGGCGACCCCCTCGGTGTAAACGAGGTGCTCTAGCCAACTGAGCTACGCGCCCAGGTCGATTCACGACAAGGCTAGCGAGCGCAGCTGCGAGCCCGATGAGCGCCGGCTGAGAGCAGCGTCGGGCGCGATGCAGTTACGCTACGGGCGAAAGGGCTGTCCCAGCCCGGGAGCTTCCTTGACCAGCGACGACACCGCCCACCTCGAGGGGCTGTCAGCCTACGCGCAGGCTGCCGAGCTGGAGCTGCGTCAGGTCAGCAAGCGCTACCCCGGACAGCGCGAGCCGGCGATCCGCGAGCTGTCGCTGACCGTGCCCGCCGGCGAGGTGTGTGTGCTGGTCGGCCCGTCGGGCTCGGGCAAGACGACGGCGATGCGCTTGATCAACCGCATGATCGCGCTCAGCCAGGGAGACATACTGCTCGGCGGTCGCAGCGTGCTGGAGCGCGAGCCGCGCGAGCTGCGCCGCGAGATCGGCTACGTGATCCAGCAGATCGGCCTGTTCCCCCACCAGACGGTCGCCGAGAACATCGCAACCGTGCCGCAGCTGCTCGGCTGGCCGAAGCAACGCACGGCGGAGCGCGTACGCGTGCTGCTGGAGACGATCGGCCTGGATGCCGAGGAGATGTCGGGGCGCTACCCCGCGCAGCTGTCCGGCGGGCAGCGCCAGCGCGTCGGCGTGGCGAGGGCGCTCGCGGCGGACCCGCCGCTGATGCTGATGGACGAGCCGTTCGGCGCGATCGATCCGATCAACCGCGCGAAGCTCCAGGACGAGTTCATCCGCCTGCAGGCGAAAGTGCGCAAGACGATCGTGTTCGTGACGCACGACATCGACGAGGCGATCAAGATGGGCGATCGCATCGCGGTGATCCGTCAGGGCGGCGTGCTCGCGCAGTACGACACGCCCGCGGAGATCCTGCGCGCGCCGGCCGATGACTTCGTGGCGGAGTTCGTGGGGGCCGACCGCGGCATCAAGCGGCTGCAGCTGATCACGCTGGATCAGCTGCAGCTGATCGATCCGGGCGATACGCCTGCGCGCAGCGCGACGGCGGCCGCGCCGATACAGGTGCCGGCCGACACGACCGCCCGCGACGCGCTCTCGCTGTTGCTGAGCTCGCGTGCGATGTACCTGTCGGTGGTCGACGAGCAGGGCCGCGTGCGGGGGCTGCTGACGGTCGAGCTGCTGCATCGCACGCTCGCCGCGGACGGTCACTCGCGCAGCACGGGCGCGAACGGCGCGGAGGGTCCGGCCGGCGAGACGCAGCCGGACGGCGAGGCATCGGTGCCGTCAACGTTGAGCGGCGGGTCGTGATGCTGCTCGCCGCGGCAGGGCCGGTGATCCCGGAATACGGCAGGCACAGCTCGAGCTGCGTCGTGCACAACCGCCTGTTCTGCTGGGACTGGGTGAGCCACAACTGGGACTCGGTGCTGTGGCCGGCGCTGCGCCAGCACGTATACCTGGCGCTGATCGCCGTCTCGATCGGCTTCGTGATCTCGATCGCGCTCGCGCTGATCGCGCATCGCTACCGCTGGGTCGAGCGGCCGATCGTGCTGGTCACGACGTTCCTCTACACGATCCCGTCGCTGGCGCTGTTCGAGCTGCTCGTGGCGCCCGTCGGCGCGAACCTCTACGCGGCGGAGATCGCGCTCGTTTCCTACACGCTGCTGATCCTCTTCAGGAACATCCTCACCGGCCTGCGCGACGTTCCCGGCGAGGTGCTCGAGGCGGCCGAGGGGATGGGCATGACGCGCACGCAGCAGCTGCTGCACATCGAGCTGCCGCTCGCGCTGCCGGGGATCGTCGCCGGCCTGCGCATCGCGGTCGTGACGATCATCGCGCTGGCAACGATCGTGTACACGATCTATGACGCGGGGCTGGGCGTCCCGATCCACACCGCGCTCGGCGAGGGACCGTTCAAGACCGAGCTGATCGTCGCCGGCGTTCTGACGATCGGCCTGGCGATCCTCTCCGACGGCGTGCTGGTGCTGATCCAGCGCGCCCTGACGCCGTGGGCGCGAGCCCGCCAGGGCGGGTGAGGACCGGTGCACGAATTCGTCGAGGCCTTCCGTTTCATCCTGCACGACGGCGCCGTCCACGGCCAGCCGAACCTGCCGAGCCTCGTGCACCTTGCGCTGGAGACGCTGAAGGTCGGCGCGATCGGCATCGGGATCTCGCTCGTGCTCGCCGTGCCCCTGGGGGTTCTGCTCGGGCACCAGCACCGCGGCAGCTTCCTGGCGATCAACATCGGCAACATCGGGCGCGCGCTGCCGAGCCTCGTCGTGCTCGCGATCGGCGACGCGTTTCTCGGCCTCGGGCTGACCGTCGTCGAGCTCGCGCTCGTGATCCTCGCTGTGCCGCCGATCATCACCAACGCCTACTACGCGGTCGACAGCGTCGACCCGGACCTCGTGGACGCTGCTCGCGGGATGGGGATGGGCGAGCACGAAGTGCTGTTTCGCGTCGAGCTGCCGCTGGCGGTGCCCGGCCTGTTCGCCGGCATCCGCACGGCTGCGGTGTTCGTCATCAGCACGACGACGATCGCCTCCCTCGCCGGCTTCAGCGGCAGCCTCGGCGACATCATCGCCAACGAGACGAGCTATCACTTCTCCGGCGTGCTCGGCGCCGCGATCTGCGTGGCGCTGCTCGCGCTGGCGGTCGAGGCGGTGCTCACGCTGCTGCAGCACTCGCTCACCCCGCGCGGGCTGCGGGCCACTGCGGACGTCCAAGAGGTGGGCTCGATCGCGCAGGCGGCCTCGGCGTCGGCCGCTGCCTGAGGTCGTATTTTTTATTATTTTTATTTATAAAGTGAACAACTAGGAGGCGGCGGATGCAACACGGCAGATCGATGAGGTTCAGGGGGGTGGGCGCGCGCGTGCTCACGACGATCGCGATCGCGCTCGCGGGCGCGCTGCTGGTCGCGTGCGGAAGCAGCTCGAAATCGAACAGCAGCTCCACGGGCGCCGGCTCGACGGGCGCAGGCAGTGCAGGCGCTGCGTCGTCGGGACCGGGTGTGGGCAAGCCGGCTGTGACACTCGGCGACAAGAACTTCGCCGAGGAGAACATCCTCGGTCAGCTGTACGCGCAGGCGCTGCGCGCGAAGGGCTACAAGGTCAACCTCAAGTCGGAAATCGGCTCCACCGAGCTGATCTACAAGGCGCTGAAGGCCGGGCAGATCGACGGTTACCCGGAGTACACGGGTGTGCTGCTGTCGGCCGTCGCCGAACAGACGAAGAGCCCGTCCAGCGAACAGGAAGCGTACGCGCAGGCGAAGTCGTATCTGGAAAAACACGGCTTCACGCTGCTCGACAAAACGCCGTTCTTCGACACGAACGTGCTGATCACGCTGCCGACGTACGCGAGCGAACACAAACTCGCGAGCATCGGCGATTTGAAGCCGCTCAACAAGAAGTTCAAGATCGGCGGCGCGCCGGAACTCGCGACCCGCGCCGAGGGCCTGCCGGGCATCAAGAAGGCATATGGCGTGGAAGGCACGTTCGTGCCGGTCTCGATCGAACTGTCCTACCGGGCGATCGAAGGCGGCCAGGTCAACGTGCAGAGCGTGTTCAGCACCGACGGGCAGCTGATCGGCGGCAAGTTCAAGGAGCTGACCGACACGAAGCACGTGTTCGGCTTCCAGAACGTCGCTCCGGTCATGAAGCAGAGCGTCGTGAGCGCCGAGGGACCGGCGTTCACGGAAACGATGAACAAGGTCAGCTCGCTGCTCACGATCCCCGCCGTACAGCAGATGAACAAGGCGGTGAGCATCGACAAGCAGTCAGCCGAAAGCGTCGCGAAACAGTTCCTGCAGGCCAACGGCCTCGCCTGAACAGCCGCGGTCGCAGCGCGCGCCGCATCCCCTGCAAAGCTTGCGGGGATGCGGCGCGGCGGCGGCTCGAGGACTGTTCGGCTGGCGGCGGCTGCCGCGGTGGTCGTGCTCGCCGTGCTTGCGATCGCGCAGCTCGTGCTGCCGCGCATCGCCGCCTCGCGCATCTCCTCGCGCGTGGGCCGCTACGGGCACGTCGAACACGTCTCCGTCTCCGCCTGG
>DASWSH010000063.1:0-3676 GCA_036402735.1 Solirubrobacteraceae bacterium
GCTGCCGTCAGGCATCACGAGCAGGAACGGCCGCACCGCCCGCCGGTCGATGGCGGTGTCGAGGGCCACCCCGGCGGCCGCGACGTTGATGAACTGCTTCGGCCTCCCGGGGCTGCCGTGGAGCAGGTAGAGCACGGGGAAGCGCGCACCGCGCGCGGCCGCCCCGCCGTAGCCGGGCGGGGTGTACACAAGGAACCTTCGCTGCTCGCCGAGCGCCGGCGAGTAGAACTTCTCGTGGTAGAGATGCCCCGGCGCGACCCCGACCGGATCGACGGGCGGTGCGAAGCCGCGGTACGTGTTATAGGCCTCGCCGTAGGAGAAGGTCCCGTAGACGCCAAGTCCCACCCAAACCAGAGCAAGCGGCGCGAGCCACGCGATCCGATTCAACGGGCGCTCCGTGCGGCCACGGCCATGCTCGGCTGGATGCTCGCCGTTCTCGCGATAGTCGCGGGCGTCGGCTGGCTGTACCTGATCCGGGACGTCCACCTGTTGGCCCACGGACCGGTGGTCTCGGGCGCACTGCCGCTCGAGGAACTGGCGTCCAAGGGATCGCAGCCGCTCGGGCGAATGCTGGTCGCGTGGCTGCCGACCGGCTTCGCGGCCGGGGTCGCGCTCCTGCTCACCACCCGGATGCGACCCGTCGCCGTGGTCCTTGCCTCGGGAGTGCTGGCGCTCGTGATACTCGGATCCACGACGGCGGCGAGCGAGGCCGTGAGCAGAAGCGAGCCGCTTGCCGACCACATCTCCCCGGCGCTGCACCAATCGGGGTTGTGGACCGCGGTCTGCCTCACGGCAATCGGATCGATTCTTGCGGTGGCAGTGGCAAGGCCTGCTCGCCGAGGTCGCTCGGGGCGGTCCATCGCGGCGCGCAGACGCGGCTTCTCGGCGCCCTGATGTAGGACTCCGCCTGCAGGACCCGGAGCACGGCGAGCGGAAGCCGCGTCCTGGCCTGGTAGACGAGGAAGCGCCGCTGCCAGCGCGGCTGGAACTTGTTGTTGAACGCCATCAGGCGCTCGAGCTGAAAGCGCCCGTGCGCGCGCTCGAGGGTCCATTTCAGAACCTGCTGCACAGGCGACGGGCGAGCATGTGCGCGCATCAGATGGGCAAAGCCCGCGAAGTTGAGGCTCACCTCTCCCACGCCACGCTCGCGTGCCCATTCGATGGTGTGCGCGATCAGCGCCTCGTTGAGGCCGTTGGGTTCGTCGCCTGAGCGCCGCATCACGTCGAGCGAGAGCGAGTCGGCGCAACGCGCGAAGCGGATGAACGCGCGCAGCTCGCCGCCGGGACCGCGACCGAGGGCGTACACCGCGCTCGTGTCCTCTGGGGCGCCCCACAAGCGTCCGAGGCACATCGCGAAGCCGTACAGCCGGTCGCGGCCTGCTCTCCAGCGCGCCTCCACAGCGCTGAGCTCTCGAGCAAGGACACTCGCCGGGTCGAGCCCGGCGACGACATCGAGGGTCCAGCCGAGCCGCTCGGCGCGAGCGACCGATTGACGCACCTTGCGGATCGCACGGCCCTCGAGCGAGAACCTCGCGGGATCCACGACTGCCTCTTCGCCAATGCAAACCGTGCGCAGACCGAGCGCGCGATAGTGGTCGAGGAGCCGCCCGGACGCCGCCGTTATCACGACATCCCAGCCGCGCGCTGCCGCGAAATCGAGGAAGTCCCCGACGATTCGCGGACCGGCGCCGTCCGGTCCGATCGGGTCGCCGGATACAACTGCGGTCTCCCGTAGCGTGCGATAGGCGAGCATGCCTCCGCGCGAGAAGAAGAACGTCTTCTCCTCCCGCAGCGCGAACGGGTCCAGGGAGTCGCTCCCGTGCCGCGCGACGATCTCGGCACCGCGTTCGTGCTCCGCTGCGGTATGCCCAGTTGCCGCCTCGGCGGGGCGCAGCAGAGCATGCAGGAAGGCGATAGCCGCCCCCACCGCGACGAGGAGCAGCACGTCCAGCACGATGGCGCTCGGCCGCCCGGAGCTGAACCACCACGCGCCGCGAGCGAGCGCGCCCACGGCGTCCGTTACTGCGGTACCGAGGCTGTGCGCCTTGTCGGAGGCCAGCAGAAGGGCCACGTTCAGCGTGTAGGCCAGCGCCACGGCACCGATAGCCACGGTCGCGGCCACCAGGCCGCGCCCGGGCGATCCACCGCGGTTGCAGGATCGGCGCGCCGCATACAGCAACGCGCAGAGCGCAAGCGCCACGGCAGACTCCTCGTAGTCGAGCCCCTTCGCGGCGTGCAGCACCGCCAGGCCGGCGAGCATGACGATCGCGGCGTTCGCGGCCCGGCGCTTCCCGCGCAGGATGCCCCAGCCGACGTAGACGAGCCCGAGCCCGGAGACGGTCGCGAGCACGTGCTCGAGCGCGATCACCGGGCCCGGCTCGACCGCCAGCAACAGGTGTCGGCGCCAGGGCACGTCGGGCGTGACCGCGGACAGCACGGATAGCGCCCCCACGAGCCCAGTCGCCACCGCCGCGATCACGCGGGCGGTCGCCCGCGAAGCGATCCCCATGTCGGCCCGGTTTACACGAGCCGGTTCCCCCCAAAGGCCCATCGTGCAGCGGATTCTCGTGACGGCCGCATGATCGGCGCCTGAACGCTCACAGGGCTAGTGCCGCGCGCGTAAGCCCGCCAACACCACCCGCCCGAGCACGCGGTAGCCCTTCGAGTTCGCATGGTCGTTGAAGCCGATCGGTGGACCGCTGCAGGCCCAGGTCCAGCGGCACACGCGCGCCACCGCCAGCGGTACCCGCCCGTGGCCGCGCAACGACACGAAATGCGACAGATCGGTGGTCGCGAATGCGGCGGTGGCGTCCGCGGCTCGAACGCCCGCCCGCTTGTAGATCGCGTCGACGACTCGGTTGAGGTGCACGACTATGCGTACCGACCGCCGCGCCAACCGCTGCCCGGCCGGACCCGACAGCCAGTAGGCGAGGAACTGGTCGTAGTCGGTGAGGCCGACGATCGGCACGTTTTTCCCGGCGCGCAGCCGAAGGTGCGCGGCGATCCGCGGCAATCGCTTTCGCACGACCGCCAGCTCTCGCCGCACGCACGCGCCGTCGATGTGCGAGTGCACCATGCACTGCTCGACGTCGTTGTCGCCGATGTTCACCGAAATGGCCACGACCTTGCGGCGATGGGCCTTGAGGAACGCTTCCGCCGCTGCGAGCTGCGAGCCCGCGCCGTAGTGGCACCTTCCGCCGCCCAGCATCGTCGTGGTGGTCTCGCCAGGACAGCCGAGCTTCATGGTCGCGAGACCCGGATGGGCGCGCCGCAGCGCGGAGGCGACCACGTCCACATAGCCGTGTTTCGTCGGCCTGGAGTGTCCGCTCGAGCTCGGCTGCCAGCCACGGGCGAGCGAATCGCCGAGCGAGACGTAGTACGCCCGGGCTTGTGCCTCCGCCGCCGCAGGCACCACACACGCCGATGAGAGCGTGATCAGGAAGAGAAGTGCCAGTGCGGCGGCAGAGCGCGTGGCTGGCCCGGTCTGCGACACCGGCCGGACTGTATCGGCGCTTCGACGACGATCGGCTTACACTCCAGCCACCGTGCCCCGCGAGAGCGTCCGCAAATGTGTCGCGTCCTCGGCTCCGTAGCGGCTGAGCCGGTCTCGCTGCGCCACGAGCTGCTCGACGCAGCCAATCCCCTCATCGGCACGAGCGACAGCCACGACGGCTGG
>DASWSH010000064.1:0-6082 GCA_036402735.1 Solirubrobacteraceae bacterium
GCCGCCCAGCTCGGGCGGCGTGATCGAGCCGTCGCGCACGCGCGCCGCCAGCGCGCGCGCCTCACGTGCGATCTCACCCAGCGCCTTCGCGTCGGCGTCGAACACCGTTGGCACGACCAGCGAGTCCTGCGCCGCGACCGCGACGCCGACGTTCACGCGCGAGTGCAGCTGGAAGGCGCCGTCGCGGTAGCTGCCGTTCGCAAGCGGATGCTCGCGCAGCGCGAGCGCGCACGCCTTGACGACCATGTCGTTGTACGTCGGCGCCGCCTCCGCCCCGCCCGCCGCCACCTGCTTGAGCTGCGCGCGCAGCGCGACGCAGTCCTCCATGTCCACGTCGATCCGCAGCGAGAAGTCGGGGATCGTCGCCTTCGACTCGGCCATCCGCCGCGCGACCGTCTGCTGCGTCTTCGTCAGCGTGACCTCGGTCGTCTCGCCCTTGGCCGTCGCGACGCCCGCAAGCGACGGCGCGGCAGGGCCCGCATCGGCCCCGGAGCCCGCCGCAGAGGCCGGTGCCGGCACCTCGCTCGGCGCCGCCGTCGAGCCGGGCGCCGCACCGGCACCCGAGCTCGGGCCCCCTGCCTCGGCCGCCAGCACGTCCGCCCGCACGATCCGCCCGCCCGGCCCGGTCCCCGTCAAGGAGGCGAGATCCACGCCGTCTTCGCGCGCGACCCGCCGTGCCAGCGGCGAGGCCTTCACGCGCCCCTCGACGCCCTGCTGCTGGGAAGCCGCGGCGGGCGATGAGCTGAGCGGCTGCGCGGCCGCGGGCTCCGGTGCGGGGGCGTCCGCCGGCTTCGCGCCATCCCCCGCGGGCGCGCCGTCCCCCCGCCTCTCCTCATCTCCAATATCGGCGATCGGCTGGCCGACAGCGAGCGTCGTGCCCTCCGCCGCGATCACGTGCAACATGCCTCCCAGATCGGACTCGTAGACCATCGTGGCCTTGTCCGTCTCGATCTCGACCAGTTCCTCGCCGCGCTCGATCTGCTCGCCGTCGGCCTTCAGCCAGCGCAGGATCGTGCCCTCCTCCATCGTGTCCGACAGGCGCGGCATCACGATCGTGCTCACAGCGCCGCCGCCGTGCGTCCCAGCGTCGACAGCGCCGCCGCCACGACCTGCGGCTCGTGGGGATAGGCGATGTCCTCCAGCGGCTTGGAGTAGGGCATCGGCAGGTCCGCTCCCGTCACGCGCGCCACCGGCGCGTCGAGGTGGTCGAAGGCCTGTTCGCCGATCAGCGCCGCGAGGTTCGCGCCGACGCCGCCGTGCGGCCAGCCCTCCTCCACGATCACGCAGCGGTTCGTCCTGCGCACCGACGCGAGGATCGTGTCGAGGTCGAGCGGACGCAGCGTGCGCGGGTCGATCACCTCCACCTCGACGCGGTGCTCGGAGGACAGCGTCGCCGCCGCGCGCTCGGCCGTGATCGCCATCCGCGAGATGCCCACGATCGTCACGTCCTCACCCTCGCGCGCCACGCGCGCCCGGCCGAACTCGACCAGATGCTCCTCGCCCTCGGGCACCTCGCCGCGCATCCCGTACAGCGACTCGTGCTCGATGAACACGACCGGGTTCTCGTCGCGGATCGCGCTCTTCAGCAGGCCCTTCGCGTCCGCCGGCGTCGCGGGCACCGCCACCAGCAGCCCCGGCACCTGCAGGAACATCGCCTCCAGGCAGTGCGAGTGCGTCGGCCCGAGCTGGTGGCCGGCTCCCTGCGGCATGCGCACCACCATCGGCACACGCGCCTGGCCGCCGAACATGTAGTGGATGTGTGCCGCGTGGTTGACGATCTGGTCGAAAGCCAGCAGCGCGAAGTTGATCGTCATCAGCTCCACCACCGGCCGCAGCCCCGTCATCGCAGCGCCCACGCCGATGCCCACGATCGTGTTCTCCGAGATCGGCGTGTCGCGCACGCGCCGCTCGCCGAACTCCTCGAGCAGGCCCTCCGTGACCTTGAACGCTCCACCGAACACGCCGATGTCCTCGCCCATCAGCACGACCCGCTCGTCGCGGCGCAGCTCCTCGCGCAGCGCCGCGTTGAGCGCCTCGCGGTAGCGCAGCTCCGTCGTCTGCTGCGCCGGCGCGCTCATTGCGCCGGCGGCTCTTCCTCGTGGCCGTTCTCACCCGCCGCCAGCGCGCTCGTCAGCTGCTGCGGGATGCCGCTGCGGTCGGGCGCCTCGGCGCCGTCTGCGCCCGCGCCCTCGGCCCGGTCCTCGGTCGTCTCCACGGAGTACCAGCCCCGCCCGGCGCCGTCCAGCACGTAGATGTCCTCGTACAGCGACTCGGCGGGCGGGAACGGCGAGCGCTCGGCGAACTCCACCGCCGCGTCGACCCGCGCCAGCGCCTCGGCGTCCAGCTGCTCGATCTCCTCCCGAGCGATCACGCCCTCCGCGACGAGCGTCTCCGCGAACGCCGGTATCGGGTCGCGCTCCCGCCACGCCGCCACCTCCTCCTTGCTGCGGTACTGCTCCGGATCCGCCATCGAGTGGCCGCGGAAGCGGTACGTCACGGCCTCCACCAGCAGCGGCCGGCGCTCGGTGCGCACGCGCCCGATCGCCTCGCACAGCACGCGGTAGGTGTCGCGTATGTCCATGCCGTCGCAGCGCATCCCCGGCACGCCCAGCGACTCGCCCTTGCGCTGCAGATCCGTCACTGCGGAGTGGCGCCGAAGCGAGGTGCCCATGCCGAACTGGTTGTTCGTGACCATGAACACCACCGGCAGCTGCCACAGCGCGGCGAGGTTCAGCGTCTCGCCGAACGTGCCCTGGTTGGAGGCGCCGTCGCCGAACGTGCACAGCGTCACCTCCTCGCTCCCGCGGTAGTCGCTCGACAGACCGATGCCGGCGGCGATCGGCAGGTTGCCGCCGACGATCCCGTAGCCGCCCATGAAGCGCCGCTGCATGTCGAACATGTGCATCGAGCCGCCGCGGCCCCGGCAGCACCCGTCCACGCGGCCGAACAGCTCCGCCATCACGTTCTCCGGCGGCGTTCCGCGCACCAGCGCGTGGCCGTGCGAGCGGTACGTCGAGATCAGGTAGTCGCTGTCGCGCAACGCGCGCGCGGCGCCCACGATCGTCGCCTCCTCGCCGATCGACAGGTGCAGGAAGCCGCCGATCCGTGCTCGCGCGTACTGCTCGCCCGCCCGCTCCTCGAAGCGGCGTATCAGCATCATCGTGCTGAGCCACTCGCGTTGATCGGAGCCGAGGGGAGATGCCGTCACGACTCCACCGTACTCCAGCGCTCGATGAACTCCGGGGCGTTCAGCGCATTGAGGTCCGCGCGCACCGCGCGCGCCAGACGGGAGGCCGCGTGCGGCGGGCGGTCCCAGAACAGCGTCACTTCACCGCTCTCGATCTCGACGATCTCGATGTGGTCGACGCGCTCGGAACTCGCCAGCAGCGCGGGCGCTCTGCCGCCGCGCGTGACGATCAGCCGGTAGGCGTCCTTCGCGCGCATCACGCCTGCATCGCCGCGGCCGCATCCGCCAGCCCGCGCTCGCCGTGGAACACGCGCGTCCCGACCGCGACCGCGGGGACGCCGCGGACGCCGCGCGCCGCCGCGGCCTCGGTACCGGCTCGCAGCTGCTCGGAGATCGAGCGCAGAGCTGCGCCGCGCAGGACCGCGGATGGATGCATCTCACACGCGGCGGCGGCGATCAGCACGTTGTCCTGCTCGGCCAGCGAGCGTCCACCGGCGAACGCCTGGCGAAATGCGGCCTGCGCGAACGGCACCGTGCGACCGATCGACTTCGCGTACGTCGCCACACGCATCGCCAGCGCGCTGTCGAACGGGAACGGATCGGGCAGCCGCAGCGGCTGCAGACCCAGCTCCTGCGCGCGACGCGCGGTCTCCGCGCGGAACACGTCCAGCTCGGTCTCGCAGCGAAAGCCCTCGAACGTCTCGCCGCCCGGCAGCTGCGCGCCGAGCACCGGCTGCCACTCCGCCGCGCCGGGAAGCAGCTGCAGCACCTGCTCGGCCGCCAGATACGCGAGCGGGCTGCCGAGATCGAAGTAGAAGGCCGCGCGCGGGGACGCCACCTGCCCGACGTCCACCGTCTCAGCCGTGGATCAGCCAGCCGTCGGCTGCCCGGCCGGCCTCCATCACCGCCTCCGACAGCGTCGGATGGCCGTGGATGATGCGCGCCACCTCGGGGAACCCGCCCTCCAGCGCGCGAACGTTGACGAGCTCCTGGATCAGCTCGGTGGCGCGCGAGCCGACGATGTGGCCGCCCAGCAGCTCGCCGTAGCGCGACTCGCCGACGAGCTTGACGAGGCCCGTGCGGTCGCCGTACACGGTGCCGCCGCCGACCGCTCCGTAGGGCACCTTGCCGACGACCACGTCATGGCCCTGCTCGCGCGCCTGCTCCTCCGTCAGGCCGAACGAGCCCACGTTCGGCGTGCAGAAGGTCGCGCGCGGGATGTCCACGTAGGCGATCGGGTGCGTCGCAAGGCCCGCGATGTCCTCCGCCGCGATGATTCCCTCGTCGGAGGCCTTGTGCGCGAGCGCCGGACCCGGCACGAGGTCGCCGATCGCATACACGCCTGCTCGCGAGGTGCGCAGCGCGCCGTCGACCTTGATCAGACCGTGCTCGTCCAGCTCGACGCCGGCGTCGGCCAGGCCGAGCGCCTCGACGTCCGCGCCGCGGCCCGCTGCGATCACGAGATAGTCGACCTCCGCGCGAGCGTCGCCGTCCGCGAAGGACACACCGTTCTCGCCCGCCTGCACGTCGGCGATCGGGGTGCTCGTCCTGATGTCGATCCCCTGCCGCTTGAGCCCCCGCTCGACGAGCCTCGAGATGTCAGCGTCCTCGCCCGGCAGCGTCCTGTCGACGGCCTCCATCACGATCACCTCGCTGCCGAGACGCACGTACGCCGAGGCGATCTCCGCGCCCGAGGCCCCGCAGCCCGCCACCGCCAGCCGCGCCGGCAGCTCCGGCAGCGCCCATGCCTCCTCTGTGCCGATCACGCGGCCGCCGAGATCCACGCCGCGGATCCCCCGCGGCACCGACCCGGTCGCGAGGATCACGCTGCCCGCGGCGATCACCTGCTCGCTGCCGTCCGCCGCCAGGACCCGCACGTCGCCGTCGGCGGTGAGTGCGCCGGTGCCCTCGATCAGATCGATGCCGTTTTTCTTGAACAGCCCTGCGACTCCGGAGGTGAGCGTCTTGACGACCTTCTCGCGGCGCGCCTGGATGCCGGCGTAGTCGACCTCGACCGAGCCGACCTTCAGCCCGAACTCCTCCGAGTCGCGGATCTCGCCGAGCAGGTCGGCCGAGCGCAGCACCGCCTTCGCGGGGATGCACGCGTAGTTCAGGCAGCGTCCGCCGACCTTGTCGCGCTCGATCACCGCCGTCTTCCTACCGAGCTGCGCGGCGCGGATCGCGGCGACATAGCCACCCGGTCCGGAGCCGATCACGATCACCTCATAGGAGCTCTCTGGCATCGGATGGCAGCCTATCCAACCGCTGTCGCGGTTCCCCCGGCCTAACGCGGTTCGCCGGCCTGCATGCGCCCCATCACCCGCACCAGCTTCCAGAACAGCCACCCGGCGAGCAGCACGCTGAGCAGGCAGCCGCCGGCCGCGAGCAGGGTGGAGGCGACGACCAGCGCCAGCGACGTCACGATGATCTGGAAGGCGAGCAGCGCCTCGAAGCCCAGCACCGCCCAGTAGCGCTGCCGGTACATGCCGCCGGCCAGCAGAGCGAGCACCGAGGCGAGGAACACAGCGCCGGGAACGGAACCGCCGTGGCGCGAGAGGTCGTGCACGCTGAGCGAGCCCGCGATCACGCCGGCACCGAGCAGCAGTGCGACCGCGATCGCCACGCGCAGCGCCGGCGGGCGCTCTCCCTCGGCCAGCGGGCGCAGCGCCGCGCGCGCGAGCTCGTCGTGTTGGGAGGAGCGCAGCCGGCGCGGCCCGGGCCCGCCCGGCGCCTCGCCGCCGCGATCGGATCGCTCAGGCACGGGCGGCGATCCGCTCGCTCAGAGCGCGTGCCGCGGACTCCGGCTCGGCCGCTGCGGCCACGGCGCGCAGCACGCCCACGCGCTGCGCGCCCGCCTCGATCACCTCGCTGATGTTGTGCTCGTCGAGGCCGCCG
>DASWSH010000065.1:0-6420 GCA_036402735.1 Solirubrobacteraceae bacterium
GCTTCGCTTCGCCCGGTGACGCGATCGCCCTCGCCGGGCCGTTCACGCCGTCGCTGGACGCCTCGGAGCTGGCCAAGCTGTGGGGGCGCGAGCTGCCCGGCGCGCTCGCCGAGATCGACCTCGCGGCGACAGCGGACACGCTCGCCGCGGTGCGCGACGCGGTGCGCTCGGGGTCGGTCTCCAGCGCCCACGACATCGCCGAGGGCGGCCTCGCGGTGGCGCTGGCCGAGTGTGCGATCGCATCGGGCCTCGGCGCGGAGGTCGTGCTCGACTCTGCTCGCGCCGATGGTGGCGCCGGCGCGCCGGGTGCGGTGGACCGGTTCTCATTGCTGTTCGGCGAGGCGACGGGCGGGTTCGTGCTGAGCGGTCCGCGCGAGTCGCTCGAGGCGCTCGGCTCGCGCCTGCCGGTGCGCCTGATCGGCAGCGTCGGCGGCGAGCGGCTGAGCATCTCGGTGGACGGAGAGAGCGCCCTCGACGCCGCCGTGCCCGAGCTGGCAGGCGCCCACGAGCACGGCCTGAGGCCGTTCTTCCCGTGAGCGCTCAGAGCGGATACAGCAGCGGCGCTGCCCACGAACCCCCTGCTAGCTTGTGAAGACGATGCGTGACGGACCGCGCGATGAGTGCGGAGTCTTCGGCCTGTATGCGCCCGGTCACGAGGTGGCGCGCCTGTCGTACTTCGCTCTATATGCGTTGCAGCACCGGGGCCAGGAGTCGGCAGGCATCGCCGCGGCCGACCGCGGCGGGCACATCGTCACGCGGCGCGAGCTGGGGCTGGTCAGCCAGGTGTTCAGCGAGAACGACCTGCGCACGCTCGCGGGCGAGCTCGCGATCGGCCACGTGCGCTACTCGACGACCGGCTCGAATGCGTGGGAGAACTCCCAGCCGGTGCAGCGCTCGCAGGGCACGAACGGCTCGCGGCGCGAGGTGGCGCTGGCGCACAACGGCAATCTGATCAACGCGCTGGAGCTGCACGAGGAGCTGCTGGAGCGCGGTGTCAGCTTCAGCTCGACATCCGACTCGGAGATCATCGCGGCGCTGATCGCGACGCACCCGGCCGAGCAGGTCGAGGATGCGATCGCCGAGGTGCTGCCGCGGCTGCGCGGCGCGTTCTCGATCGTGGCGATGACGAAGGATCGCGTGCTCGCGTTCCGCGACCCGCACGGGCTGCGGCCGCTGGCGATCGGCGTGATGGGCGACGGCGACAGCGACGGCGGGGCGGGCGGGGTCCGCTACTGCGTCGCCAGCGAGTCGTGCGCGTTCGACATCATCGGCGCGCGCTTCCTGCGCGACGTCGAGCCGGGCGAGCTCGTCACGCTGAGCGAGCAGGGCCTGCAGAGCAGGATGGTCGCACCCGGCCAGCGTCGCGCGTTCTGCGTGTTCGAGTACATCTACTTCGCGCGGCCGGACTCGCGCATGAACGACAAGGTGCTGCAGGTCGCGCGCGGCAAGATGGGCGAGATCCTGTGGCGCGAGGCGCCCGTCGAGGCGGACCTCGTGATCGCGGTGCCGGATTCGGGCAACGCCGCGGCGCGCGGTCTGGCGCGTGCCGCCGGCCTGCCCCAGGACGACGGCTTCGTCAAGAACCGCTACGTGGCGCGCACGTTCATCCAGCCCGGCCAGGAGCTGCGCAAGCACGGGCTGCGGCTGAAGTTCAACCCGCTGCCCGAGGTGATCGCCGGCCAGCGACTGGTCGTCGTGGACGATTCGATCGTGCGCGGCAACACCACGCGACAGATCGTGCAGATGCTGCGCGACGCCGGCGCGGCGGAGGTGCACATGCGCATCTCCGCGCCGCCCATCAAGCATCCGTGCCATTACGGCATCGACATGTCCACGCGTGAGGAGATGATCGCGCACGGCCGCTCCGTCGAGGAGGTCGCGGCGGAGCTCGGCTGCGACTCGCTGCACTACCTCTCGCTGGAGGGCGTCTACGAGGCGGTCGGCGCCGAACGGAGCACGCACTGCGACGCGTGCTTCACCGGCGAGTACCCGCTGCCGGGCAGCGAGGAGGCAGGCGGCAAGTTCTCACTCGAGGACGAGGCCGAGCTGCCGCTCGCGATCGCCACCTCCACCGCGCCCTGAGCGCCCCCGCGGGCGCCTGCGCGCTCAGCCCAGATGGTCCTGGCGCGCGGCAGCGGCGTCGCTGTACACGTTGTTGTAAGGGGTCCGGGCGATCTCGCTGCCGCTGCGCGAGCCGAGCAGGCCTCCCGCGATCACGGCCAGGAAGATCGTGCCGATCAGGATGTCGAGCATTGCTGTTCCTTCCAATACGGTTCGATTTCCACAGCAACACCCCCTTGCTCCTGCACCCATTAATGGACGCGGCCAGCCGCCGCCTCTGTGAGGTGCATCACAGCCGCACCGTTCCTTGCAGGAACGGCCTGACAGAATCGCGCCGTGTCTGATCCCGATGAGGTGAGCGAGCGGTTCCCGATCGCGGTGCTCGTCTCCGGTACCGGCACCAACCTGCAGGCGCTGCTGGACACGGTGCACGGGCGCGAGGCGCAGATCGTCGCGGTTGCCTCCAGCCGCGCGGGCGTGCCGGCGCTGGAGCGCGCCGCCGCCGCCGGCGTGCCCGCGCAGGTGTTCGGACGCGCCGACTTCGCCGACCGCGCCGCACGCGATGAGGCGATGGGCGACTGGCTGGCGGAGCGGGGCGCGCGGCTGATCGTGCTCGCGGGATACATGGAGCTGCTGGGCGAGCCGTTCCTCGAGCGCTTCGGCGGCGCCGTCGTCAACGTACACCCGTCGCTGCTGCCCTCCTTCCCCGGACTGGGTGCGGTCGAGCAGGCGCTCGCCTGCGGCGTGAAGGTGTTCGGCGTCACCGTCCACTTCGTCGACGCCGGCGTCGACACCGGCCCGATCATCCTGCAGCGCGCACTCGAGCTGCCCGCTGCCGACCCGGGCGACCCGGCGGCCGTGCTGGCGGCGCTGCGGCCGCTCGAGCACGCGCTGCTGCCGGAGGCCGTGCGGCTGTTCGCGCGGGGCGAGGTGCGCCCTGGATAGGCTCTCCACATGGCCTCCGAGAGCACCCCACGAACGGGTACCGCCGATCGCGGTGCGCCGACGGGGGAGCTGATGAGCGAGCGCCGCCCAGGCGTCGAGCCGGCCGCTGCCGGCGAGGTGAGGGTGCGCCGCGCGCTGCTGTCGGTGTCGGAGAAGGAGGGCCTGATCGAGCTCGCCAGAGGGCTGGCCGAGCTGGAGGTCGAGCTGGTCTCGACCGGCGGCACGGCTCGCGCGCTGGCCGAGGCGGGCATCGAGACGCGGCCGATCGAGGACTTCACCGGCTTTCCGGAGATCATGGACGGCCGCGTCAAGACGCTGCACCCGCGCCTCTACGCGGGGCTGCTCGCGCGCCGCGACGACGAGTCTCATCTCGCCGCCGCTGCCGGCCAGTCGATCGAGCAGGTCGATCTCGTGTGCGTGAACCTGTACCCCTTCGAGCGCACCGTCGCGCGCGCCGACGCGAGCGAGGCGGAGGCGATCGAGAACATCGACATCGGCGGGCCGACGATGATCAGGGCGGCCGCGAAGAACAGCGACTTCGCTGCGGTGCTGGTCGACCCGCGCGACTACGAGTGGGTGCTCGAGGAGCTGCGCGCGAGCGGCGGGCGCCTCGGACTCGACAGCCGGCGGCGGCTTGCCGCGAAGGCGTTCGCGACGACCGCCCGCTACGACGCGGCGATCGCGAACTGGTTCTCGCGCCGTGAGCACGGCGAAGGCTTCCCGCCCACGCGGCACGATTCGTTGGAGAAGGTCATGGACCTGCGCTACGGGGAGAACCCGCACCAGCAGGCGGCGTTCTACGCGCGCACCGACCTTCCCGCACACCTGCTGTCGGGCGTCGAGCAGCTGCACGGCAAGGAGCTGTCGTTCAACAACCTGCTCGACCTGAGCTCGGCGCGGGAACTGGTCGAGGACTTCGACGAGTCCGCCTGCGCGATCGTCAAGCACAACAACCCCTGCGGCTGCGCGATCGGCGAGAGCGTGCAGCAGGCATACGAGCGGGCCTTCGCGTGCGACCCCCAGAGCGCCTACGGCGGCGTGATCGCGCTCAACCGCCGCGTCGACGCAGCGTGTGCGGAGCAGCTGGCCGAGCAGTTCATCGAGGTGCTGCTCGCGCCCGGGTACGAGCCGGAGGCGCTGGAGCTGCTGAAGCAGAAGAAGAACGTGCGGCTGCTGGCACTGCCGCACTGGCCGGAGCCGAACGACGATCTGGAGAGCAAGGCGGTGATCGGCGGGCAGCTCCTACAGACGCGCGACGTGGTCGAGGAGACGCGCGAGCAGATGAAGACGGTCTCGGCGCGCGAGCCCGACGAGCAGCAGTGGGCGGACATGCTGTTCGCGTGGAAGATCTGCCGGCACGTGCGCTCCAACGCGATCGTGATCGCCGCCGGCGGCGCCACGATCGGGATCGGCGCCGGCCAGATGAGCCGGGTCGACGCGGTCAAGATCGCGATCGAGAAGGCGCGCGAGTTCCGCGCCGGCGCGCTCGCGGGCTCGGCGCTCGCCTCCGATGCGTTCTTCCCCTTCGCCGATGGCCCCGAGCTGGCGATGCAGGCGGGCGTGGCGGCGATCATCCAGCCGGGCGGCTCGGTGCGCGACGAGGATGTGATCGCCGCCGTCGACGCTGCCGGCGCGGTGATGGTCGCGACCGGCAGGCGTCACTTCCGCCACTGAGCCGGCGCCCGCCGCGACGGCTGCCCCGCCGGGCGGCTACGATCGCGGCATGTGCAGAAACATCAGGAACCTCTACAACTTCGAGCCGCCGGCGACCGAGGACGAGGTGCATGCGTCCTCGCTGCAGTACGTGCGCAAGGTCAGCGGCTTCACCAAGCCTTCCCAGGCCAACGCCGAGGCCTTCGACCACGCCGTCGAGGCGATCGCCGCGGTCACGCGGCAGCTGCTCGCCGAACTCGTGACGAACGCCCCGCCGAAGGACCGCGAGGCCGAGGCCGCCAAGGCCCGCGCCCGCTCCGCCGAGCGCTACGCGGCCTAGAGCCGCCGCGCAGCCGGCACGCGAACGGGGCCGCGCCCCCGTGGCGCCGGCGGCTGCCCCGATTGGCTAGGGTTGCGCCCGACAAGCACTGGCAACCGGGGGGGATTTGATGAGTGGACGTGGGACGGTCTCGTCAGCGGTAGCGGCGGGCGCGTGCGCGCTCGTGCTGGCGCTCGCAGCAGGCTCGGCAGCAGCGGCGGTGGCGCCGGTCTCGGCGGGCCCGCCGAAGCCCGCGAAGCAGTTCGGCCTCGATTTCAACGGCTTCTTCCCGAGCTCCACGCGCATCCATGTCGGCGACTCCGTGCGATTCGCGATCAACGGCTTCCATACGGTGAGCTTCCTCGCGAAGGGCCAGCAGCTGCCTCCGTTGATCATCCCCTCGCCGAGCAACCCGATCAGCGGCAAGCTCGATGCGGCGGGAGCGCCGTTCTGGTTCAACGCTCAGCCCAACCTGATCATCAACCCGCTCGCCGCCGCGCCGAGCGGCGGCAAGAAGTACGCCGGCAAGGGCTTCCTCAACAGCGGCCTGCCGGCGCCGGAAGGCCCGCCGAAGCCGTTCGTCGTGAAGTTCACGAAGGCAGGCACGTTCACGTTCAACTGCATCGTCCACCCCGGCATGAAGGGCACCGTCAAAGTGCTCTCCAAGAAGCGGTTCGTGCCCTCGGCGGCCGAAGACAGCCTCGCCGCCAAAGCGCAGCAGAAGGCCCTGACCGTGCAGGCGCTGGTGCTGGGGAAGGTCAAACCGCCCGCCAACACGATCCAGGCGGGCAACGACGCGGGCTCTGTCGCCTGGCTGCGCTTCTTCCCGGCGAAGCTGAGCGTGAAAGTGGGGACGCCGGTCGAATTCAAGATCGCGAGCAGCCGCGAGGTGCACACGTTCACGTTCGGCGCCGCGCCCTATCTGGCCACGGTCGAGAACACCTTCACGAGCCCGCAGCCGAACGCCGCGGGCCCGCCGACGCTGATCGTGAACCCGCTCGGCGGCTACCCGAGCGATCCGCCGCCGCTGCCGCCGTACACGGGGTCCAACCACGGCAACGGCTTCGAGGGAAGCGGCGTGCTCTCCACGGGCGGTCCGCCGCTGCCCTCCTCGGTCAGGATCACGTTCACCAAACCGGGTGAATACAGCTTCGACTGCGTGATCCACCCGTTCATGCACGGGAAGATCGTCGTAAAGCAATAGCCGGCTCGCAGCGCACCCCGGGCCGCGCGCTCGGGGTGCGCGAGCCGCCGGCCAGCGACGTACCTGCGCGCTAAGCGCTGCGCCGCGCTGCGCCGCTCTCCCGGCGCCGGCGCGAGAGGACCGACGCCGCGAGGCGCGTGCCCGACTCCAGCGCCTCGGGCCAATCCGCGCCGTCGCAGAGCGCGGCGATCAGGCCGGCGTTGAAGGCGTCGCCGGCGCCGGTGGAGTCGAGCACCTC
>DASWSH010000066.1:0-18461 GCA_036402735.1 Solirubrobacteraceae bacterium
CGCGCGCCGTCAGCTCGTGTGCGGCCTGCACCTGCACGTGCGCATCTCCGGCGCCGACCGCGCGCTTGCCGTCTACAACGCGCTGCGCGCGCATCTGCCGGAACTGGCCGCGCTCGCAGCCAACGCGCCGCTGCACGAGGCCCGCGACACGGGCCTGGCATCGGTACGTCCGCTGATCGCCGGCAGCCTTCCGCGGCAGGGCGTGCCGCCGGCGTACGGCAGCTGGGACGAGTTCGCCGGCGATCTCGCGTGGGGAGCGCGGGGAGGGCGTCTGAACAGGCTGTTGGGATGGTGGTGGGAGCTGCGCCCGCACGCCGAGCTGGGCACGCTCGAGATCCGCGTGCCCGACTCGCAGACCCTGCTCGCCGACAGCACAGCGGTCGCCGCCGTGGCGGCCGCGCTCGCGGTACTGCTCGCGCAGCGCCACGACGAGGGGCAGCTCGCTGATCCGCCGGCGAGCTGGCGCATCGCCGAGAACCGATGGTCCGCCGCGCGTCACGGGCTGCACGGCGAGCTGGTCGATCTGCAGTCGGGCGCGCCGCGTCCGACGCGCGAGCGGCTTGCCGAGCTGCTCGAGCAGCTCGAGCCGATCGCAGCCGCGATCGGAGGTGCGGAGCAGCTCCGACGCGCGCGGCGGCTCGCGGCGTCGAACGGCGCCGACCGGCAGCGAGAGCTGCTCGCGCGCGAGGGCTGGCGCGGCCTGCTCGTGGAGCTGAGCGCTCGCTTCGCAGAGCCGCCTGCGGCCGGCGCGGCCGCCTAGGAGCTCAGCGCGCCGGCTGTGAGCCGAGCAGCGAGCTCTCCCCGCGCTGCCAGCAGCCCAGCAGCTGCGCAGCCCAGCGCGCTTCGAGCTCGAACAGCGCCCGCGCCCCGAACACGATGTCGGCTGCCACTTCGGGTTCGCTCCGCGCCAAGCCGTCCGCGAGCTCCCACGCCGCGATGCTCTCGTGCACCGCGTCGGCGACCACGTGCTCGTCGTAGAACGCGGTCACCTCGCGCCCGTAGCCGAGCCGTCGCAGCGCGTTGCCGTAGCGGCGGTTGGGAATCGATGAGGTCATCTCGAATGTCGCGAGATGACCGACCAGCGCACCACGCAGTCGTCGGTGCAGGCCGAACAGCGACATCAGGTTGACGGTCGCGAGCGTGACGCCGGGCAGCCTCTCGAGGTACGCGCCGTAGCTGCTGTCCAGTCCCAGCGCGGCCATCGTGTCCGCGAACATCTGCGCGTGCATGCGCGCGGCGCCGCCCTCGCCGTACTCGTCGAACTGGATCTCGACCAGCGCCGCCTTCGGTCCGCCGACCAGCCGCGGGATCGCGAAGGAGTGTGGATCCGCCTCCTTCAGCTGATACGCGGAGCGATGCACGACGTGCTCGAGCATCTGCTCGTCGCTCGCCTGCGTCTCCGCGAACCGCGACAGCGGCGGGCCGTCGTCCTGCGCGACCAGCCGCTGCAACGTCTCTCCGACCGCCACCGCCTCCTGCTCGCTCGTCTCCTCGACCGTTTCGCGCAGCGCCAGCTCGAAGCGCTCCTCCAGCGCCGCCCGCAGCGGCGCGAGCTGCGGTGCCCACTCCCAACGCGGATCGACGCCCTCGAGCGTGGCGTAGTGAAGCTCGTTGATCAGGTACAGCGCGAGCTGCAGGTCCTCGTCGGCGAGCGGGTCCGAGACGGTGCGCAGGTCGGCCTCGATCGCGCTGCGGGGCGGCTCCGACAGGGCGGCGAGCAACTGCTCGCTGACCGCGCCTCTGGGTTCCGGCAGCGGCACGGTCCGCGCCGGCGCGCTCTGCGCGACCGCCGCCGCCACCGGCGCTGTTCGCGGCAGGCTGGGCGCGCGCGCCGGAGCCGCCGAGCGCTCTGCCGCGCCCGGCGCGCAGAAGCTGACGAGCCGGTGTGTGCCGTCGCAGAAAGGACGCGTGCGCGACTTGCCGCAGCGGCAAAGCGCCACCGTTCGCCGTCCCGGGGGGATCTGCTCGCCCTCCTGCCCGTAGATCTCGAACTCACCGCGAACGAGGTAGGGACCTTCCTGGTACAGCGTTATCGATGCACCGCTGTCAAACATCTCGTTCCCTTCGGTCGCCCGTGCGTGGGATGGCGTTGTGCTGATCGGTGCGCACGTGGCGGCGCGATCGCACAATTTCCTACCCGGCGCCAGCTCGGGGCAAAACGGTTCGAGACGCGGACAGCCGCCGGCGCGCTCAGCTCATGCGCACGACGCGCGCGCCGCGCGCCGGGACGAGCGTGATGTGGCGGTTGCGCACGCCCTCGTCCTTGCGCCGGTCGGCGCGCAGCCTGGCCTCGGCGAGCACTGTGCGCAGCACCACGCGCATCTCGAACGCCGAGAAGGCCGCGCCCAGGCAGCGCCGCCGGCCGCCGCCGAAGGGGATCCACGTGTAGGTGCTCGCCTCCTCGCCCTCGAGGAAGCGCTCTGGGCGAAACGCGTGGGGCTCGGCGAACAGCGTCGGGTCGTCGTGCATCAGCTTGATCGCCGGCATCACGGTCACGCCCGCGGGCAGCGTGTGGCCGCCCAGCTCCACCGGCGCCTGAAGCTGGCGCAGCACGGCGGGGATCACCGGGCGCACGCGCAGCGTCTCGGAGACGACCGCGTCGAGGTACCTGTCCTCGCCCTCGCGCGCGCGCTCCAGCACCGACGGGTGGCGCAGCATGCGCTCGAACGCCCACGCGAGGCCCGTCGCGGAGGTCTCGTGGCCCGCGATCAGCAGCGTCATGATCTGGTCGCGCAGCTCGTCGTCGTCGGTCTCGCCGGCTCTGACCAGTTGCGAGAGCACGTCGCCGCGCTCGTGCAGGCGCGGATCGCTGCGACGTGCCGCGATCTCCTCGGCAAGCAGCCCGTGCGCGTTCTCGACCGTCTGCCTGTAGCGGCGCCAGCGCCCGTAGCGTTCGAGTCCCGGGTGCACCCACATCAGCATCGTCGGGAAGTTCAGATCGACCGACTGCGGCAGCACGCGGCGCAGCGCCTGTGAGCGCTCGCCGCCGGTGATGCCGATCACCGCCTGCAAGATCACCTCGAACGTCAGCCTCCGCATCGCCGGATGGAGCGGGAAGGGCCTGCCGAGCGGCCACCGTGCGACCTCCTCGCGGACGATGCGTGCGATCACGTCCTCGAAGGCGCGCACCGCCTCGCCGTGGAACGGCGGCAGCAGGCGCTTGCGGGCCTGCAGGTGCTCGTCCTCATCGGTCACCAGCACGGAGCGATCGCCCACCACAGGCGCGAGCATCGAGTTGCCCTCGCCGGCGTGGTAGACGGCGGCATCTCCCGTGAACACCTGCTTGACGAGCGCCGCATCGTTGATCACGACCGTGCGTCCCCATGGCAGCGTTCTGATCGTGAACACCGGCCCGTAGCGCCGGCGGCAGCGACCGAGGAAGGCGCCGCTCGCGTTCCAGGCGAGCACCGTCTGCAGCAGCAGCGGCAGTGGCGGGCCGGGTGGCAGCGACGTGGCGGCGGACGAGGAAGCAGGCGCGGGGGGTGCAGCCACGGTCGATGACATGGTTTGATGTTACATCATCTGGTGACACATCGAGTGGAGGCACGGCAGGTATGGTCGGCACGGTGGCCGCCGAGGAGATGACGATCGAACAGCTGGCGGCCGCCAGCGGCATGACCGTGCGCAACATCAGGGCGCACCGCGCGCGCGGGCTGCTGGGAGCGCCCGAGGTGCGCGATCGGGTCGGCTACTACGCCGGCGCGCACCTCGCGCGCCTGCGGCTGATCGCGCAGATGCAATCGGAAGGCTTCAACCTGGCGGCGATCGGCCGGGTGCTCGAGCAGACCGACGAACAGCCCGAGCCGCTGCTCAACCTGCGCCGCACGCTGCACGAGCCGTTCGATCCCGAGCAGGCACAGGTGCTCTCGCTGGCGGAGCTGCGCGAGCGGCTGGGCGAGGCGGCCGACCTGGCGCTGCTCGAAGAGGCGGTCTCCAAGGGCATCCTGATCCCGCTCGGGGAGGACCGCTTCGAGGTTCCCGCGCCCTCGCTGCTCGAGGCCGCGCAGGAGCTGATGGCGATCGGCGTGCCGCTGAAGCGTGTGATGGCCACGGACACGAAGGTGCGAGCAGCTGCGCAGCGCGTCGCCGCCGAGTTCGTGCGCTTGTATCTGAAAGAGGTGTGGGAGCCGTTCGCGCGCCAGGGCTACCCGCGCGAGCGCTGGCCCGAGGTGCAGGCGTCGATCGAGCGCCTGCGCCCGCTCGCCTCGCGCGTGCTGCTCGCCTCGTTCGGCCAGACGATGTCAGCGCAGGTCGACGAGGCGCTCGGCCGCGAGCTCGCCCGGCTCGCCGGCGAGTGAGCGCACCGACCGGCTCCCGTCAGGAGGGCGGCTCGAGCCCGGGAATCGCTTCCGTGGGCTCGGAGTCAGCCCTGCGACCGGCCCGCTCGGGCTCCCCGCCCTCCCGTGCCGGGTGCTCGACGAGCGCGATCACGCGGCTCGCCATGAACCTGGCAGTGCGTACCGGCTCACCGGTGCGCGTCACCTCGGCGACCTCGACGATCCCGCCGCGCGCGTTGGCGATCTCGACGCGGCGGCCCGCCTTCGTCGCGCCGATCTCGTACGTGAGCGAGCCATCCTCGGCCGACACCACGATCTCGACGCGATCGCCCTTCACAGAATGAGCCTAGCGCGAGCGCAACGCTAGATTCCCCGGATGGATCTAGGGCTCGCCGGCAAGACTGCGATCGTCGCCGCCTCGAGCAAGGGGCTAGGCAAGGCCTCCGCTCTGGCGCTCGCGCGCGAGGGGGCGAACGTGACCGTGTGCGCGCGCAGCGAGGGTCGACTTGAGGCGGCGGCGCAGGAGATCCACGAGCAGACCGGCGCGCAGGTGCTGGCGGTCCAGGCAGATCTCACCGACGCCGCCGCGATCCAGCGCGTCGTGGACTCGACAGTCGCACGCTTCGGCGGCGTCGACGTGCTCGTCAACAACTCCGGCGGCCCGCCCGTCGGGCAGTTCCCCGATCTCTCCGACGAGGACTGGCGCGCAGGCTTCGAGGTCGTCACGCTCGGCTTCGTGCGCTTCACGCGCGCCGTGATCCCGCACATGAGCGCGAAGCGATGGGGCAGGATCCTCGGCATCCAGTCGAGCTCGGTCAAGCAGCCCGTTGCCGGCATCCACCTCTCCAACGGCATCCGGCCGGGCATCGCCGGGCTGATGAAGTCGCTGATGCCCGAACTCGCGCGCAACGGCATCACGATCAACCTCGTGCTGCCCGGCAGCTTCCTCACCTCGCGCATCCACCCCGACCTCGGCAGCGATGATCCGCAGGTGCGCAAGACCGCCGAGGAGCAGCTCGCGCCGCTCGCCGCAACGATCCCGCTCGGCCGTCTCGGCAAGCCGATCGAGCTCGGCAACGTCGTCGCGTTCCTGGCCTCCGAGCAGGCCTCCTACATCACCGGCGCCGTCTACCAGGTCGACGGCGGCATCATCAGCTCGAACGTCTAGCCCTGTAGCGCGCGATCAGCGCGTTCGTCGAGGAGTCGTGCTCCAGCGGCGAGTCGCTCGAGAGCTCGGGGATGATGCGTTTCGCGAGCACCTTGCCGAGCTCGACCCCCCACTGGTCGAACGAGTCGATGTCCCAGATCACGCCCTGCGTGAACACCATGTGCTCGTAGAGCGCGACGAGCGTGCCGAGCGCCCGCGGCGAGAGCTGCTCGGCGAGAATCGTCGTGCTCGGGCGGTTGCCGGGAAACACCCGGTGCGCCACCAGCTGCTCGGGTGTTCCCTCCGCGCGCACCTGCTCCGGCGTCTTGCCGAACGCGAGCGCCTCGCTCTGCGCGATCAGGTTCGCCACCAGCACATCGTGGTGGTCGCCGATCGGGTTCAGCGAGCGGCAGAAGCCGATGAAGTCGCACGGGATCAGCGTCGTGCCCTGGTGGATCAGCTGGTAGAAGGAGTGCTGCCCGTTCGTGCCGGGCTCGCCCCAGTAGATCGCGCCCGTGTCGTAATCCACCTCGGCGCCCGCCAGCGTCACGCGCTTGCCGTTCGACTCCATCGTCAGCTGCTGCAGGTATGCGGGGAAGCGCTTCAGGTACTGGTCGTAGGGCAGCACCGCAACCGTCTGCGCGCCGAACAGGTCGCGGTACCAGATGCCCAGCAGCCCCATCAGCACCGGCAGGTTGCGCTCGAACGGCGCGATCCGAAAGTGCTGATCCATCTCGTTGAAGCCCGCCAGCATCTCCTCGAAGCGCTCCGGCCCGATCGCGACCATCGTCGAGAGCCCGATCGCGGAGTCCATCGAGTAGCGCCCGCCCACCCAATCCCAGAAGCCGAACATGTTGGCGGTGTCGATGCCGAACTTCGAGACCTCCTCGCTGTTCGTCGAGACCGCCACGAAGTGCCTTGCGACGGCCTTCTCGTCGCCGAGCCCGGCCAGCAGCCAGTCGCGGGCGCTGCGCGCGTTGGTCAGCGTCTCGAGCGTCGTGAACGTCTTCGAGCTGACGATGAAAAGCGTCTCCTCCGGGTCGAGGTCCAGCGTCGCCTCGACGATGTCCGTGCCGTCGACATTGGAGACGAAGCGAAACGTCATCGAGCGCTCTGAGAAGTGGCGCAGCGCCTCATGGGCCATCACCGGGCCGAGGTCCGAACCGCCGATGCCGATGTTGACCACGTTCACGATGCGCCGTCCGGTGTGCCCGCGCCAGGAGCCGTCGCGCACCGAGCGCGCGAACGCGGCCATGCGGTCGAGCACCTCATGGACCTCCTTGACCACGTCGACGCCGTCGACGATCAACGAGTCCCCGCGCGGGCGGCGCAGCGCCGTGTGCAGCACCGCGCGGCCCTCGGTCACGTTGATCTTCTCGCCGTTGAACATCGCGTCGATGCGCGCGCGCAGCCCCGCCTCCTCGGCGAGCTCGATCAGCAGCTCGATCGTCCGGTCGGTGACCCTGTGCTTGGAGTAGTCGAGATACAGGCCCACGTCTTCGGCGTTCAGACGCGCACCGCGCTGCGGGTCCTCCGCGAACAGCTCACGCAGGTGCTTGCCGGCGATCTCGCGGTGGTGCTTCGCCAGCCGCTTGAAGGCCGCCCGCTCGCGCAGCGGGACCGTGCTCACAGCGTCGTCCCCTGCGCCAGCCGCGTCGCCGAGTCCGGGTCGTGCGAGGGCAGGTACACGGTCGGATGCTCGCGCGCGTGGGCGAGGATGCGGTCGATGCTCGCGACGCTCACCTTCGGCTTCGGCCCGACGGCGTCGTGCCTACGCGCCAGCAGCTGCTCGAGCGTGTCGGTCGCGTCGCCCGCCAGCAGCACATGGCGTCCCTCGTCGTCGACGCACACGACCGAGATGTGACCGGGCGTGTGGCCCGGCGTCGGCACGGCCACGATGCGCCCGTCCGCGCTGAGCGAGCGGCTGGCGGCGAACCCGCCGAAGGGGCCGTCCTCGAGCGCGACCGCACGGAAGTCCACGTCCGCCGGCACCGGCTGGCGCAGCACGCGCTGGAAGAAGCGCGCGGCGGGCGTGCGCGTGTAGGCGAGATCGTCCTCGTGCACGAGCACCGGCTGGTGGAGGTGCACGGCGCCGTCCATGTGGTCGCCGTGCATGTGCGTCAGCACGACGAGGTCGGGGACCGCTCCCGCAAGGCCCGCCGCCGCGAGCGCATGCGGCAGCTCCTGCTCCGGGCCGACCTGGAAGCGTGCGAACGGGATGCTGCGCGCCGATGCCGTCTCGCCGGTGTCGACCAGCACGAGCCGGCCCTCGTGCTCGATCGCCCAGGCGTGGATCGGCAGCGGCGCCGAGAACTCGTCGGGCAGGAAGAGGTTCAGCTGCCGGCGCACACCGCTGGCAGCGAACAGGAACGAACGCTTCACGCTCACGGTTCCCGTCGTGAGGACGTGGATCTTCATGCTTCGGGCTCGCCCACGCCCAGCCGCTCGGGATAGCGCGGCAGGCCGTCGTCCGGGATCGGATCCCAGGACGCGGCGTAGCGAACGTACTGGTGTGCGCCCGGACGTACCCCCGGCTCGGCGTCGATCGCGCCGAGACGAACCGCGATGATCGTCGGATCCTGCGGGTTCACGGTGCAGAGCTGGCTGCCGCACACGCCGCAGAAGGCCTTCACGAAGCCGCCGTCGCCGGGGTCGTACCGGCGCACCTGCTCCTCGCCCGCCGTCCAGCTGAAGGACCCCTGCCGTGTCAGCGCGCTCACCGAGACCGCCGTGCCCGTCCGTCGCTGGCAGCGCTTGCAGTGACAGATCGCGGCGCCGACGAGAGGCTCTGAGACCGAGAAGCGGCACGTGCCGCACATGCAACCTCCCTCCAGCGGCAGCTCGGGCTCCGGCGCGCTCATCGCGCGCCCACGCTAGCCCATCTCGAGCTCCGCCGGGAGGCCGAAGCGCGGGAACAGCTCCGGCGTGAGGAACGCCGTCAGCTCGGCGATGCGGTCGCCCTCGAGGGCCAGCACGACGATCGCATGCGCCTCCAGCGCGCCGCTCTCGTCGTCGAGCGTGTACTGGCCGAAGGCGAGCGCGCCGCTCGCCTCGATCGGCAGCAGCCGGCGCCGGCCGGGCCCGGCGGCGAGCACGCGGTCCGCGAAGAACCTCATCGAGGCCTCGCGCCCTGCGAACCATGTCGGCAGCGGCGGCATCGTCACTCGCGCGTCCTCGCTCAGCAGAGCCGCGAGCGCATCCACGTCCGCGCGCTCCCACGCGTCGACGTACGCGCCAACGATCTCCTTCAGGCGCTCGTCCCCGAGCCCCCGCAGCGTCGCCTGCTGGCTTTCGGCGGGTAGGCGCTCGTCGACCGTGCGGTGCGCCCGCTGCAGCGCGCTGTCGACCGCGGCCGGCGAGGTGTCGAGGATCGCGGCGACCTCGCGCGCGGAGAAGCCGAGCACGTCACGCAGGATCAGCACCGCGCGTTGGCGACCGGGCAGATGCTGCAGCGCGGCGACGAACGCCAGCTCGATGCTCTCGTGCCACTCATACCGCGCCTCGGGACCCGCCCGCCCGGGATCATCGGCTGCGTAGGGCTCGACCCACCAGGCGGACTCGAGCAGCGGCGGCGGGAGCTCGTCGTGGGGGTCGCTCGGCGGCCCGTAGTCGATCGGCAGCACGCGCTTCGGCCGGCGTTCGATCACCCGCAGGCACGAGTTCGTCGCGATGCTGTACAGCCACGAGCGCAGCGAGCTGCGCCCCTCGAAACGGTCGAGTCCCCGCCATGCACCGAGCAGCGCGTCCTGCAGCGCGTCCTCGGCGTCCTGCACCGAGCCCAGCATCCTGTAGCAGTGCGCTTGCAGCTCGCCGCGATGCTGCTCGACCAGCGCTGCGAAGCGCCTTTCGTCGGTGGCGGCGCTCATGCGCACCACTCCTTCGGCTGCCAGAACGCCAGCTCGCCGCCGGCCTCCGTGGAGACCACCGCGCGCCACCCGGCCGCGCCCTCGCGCGGGCCCAGCAGCACCCGCGCGCCGAGACCCTCGGCGCGAGCGAGCGCTGCGCCGAGCTCGGGGACCTGCACGTAGGGCAGCCAAAGCGCCCGCGCTGTCCCGCACTCGACGACGCCGCCGCCGATCCGCCCGCCGAGGTCGAATGCGGTGTACTCGCGGGCGGCCGTGCCGAGCTTCTGCGCGGGCCAGCCGCACAGCTGCGCGTAGGCGCAGCGGGCGGCCGGCAGGTCGGGCGTGTGCAGCTCGAGGTGAACGACGGGATTCATGTCGAGAGGTTGGCTCACGGTGTCGCCTCCTGTGCCTGGATTGTGCCCGTCTGCAGCCGCAACGCCCGCCGTCCGGGCAGGGCGCTCGCCGCAAGCGCGCCGAACAGGGCGAACACGGCGCAAACGGCGATCGCGGGGCCGAAGCCGTCGATGAAGCTCTGCGCCGAGGCGTAGCCGCCGCTGCCGGCGAAGACTGCGACGACGACCGCGATCCCGAACACGCCGCCGAGCTCGCGCATCATGCTGTTCACGCCCGCGGCCTTCCCAAGCGTCTCCTCGGTGGCGGAACCCACCACCGAGTTCTGCGCGGCCGGAATCGCCATCGAGACCCCCACCCCCGCCATCAGGAACGGCCCCAGCAGATCCGTGTACGGCAGGCTCGTCGAGGCGATCAGCGCGAGCCACGCCATCCCACTCGCCTGCAGCACCAGCCCGCCCACGAGCAGCGGCCGCTCGCCGATGCGGTCCGCGAGGGCGCCGGCGAGCGGCGCCACCGTCATGAAGGTCGCCGTGTACGGCAGCAGGCGCAGCCCGGTCCCCAGCGGCCCGTAGCCGAGGCCTGTCTGCAGCAGCTGCGCGTAGAAGAAGACGGTGCCGAACAGCGAGGCGAACGTGAAGAAGATCGCCGCGTTGCCCGAGGAGAAGGCGCGTGCGCGGAACAGCGCCAGCGGGACCATCGGCGCCGCCGCGCGCCGCTCCCATGCCACGAACGCGCCGATCAGGGCAAGGCCGGCGGTCAGCGTCAGCAGCACCTCGGCGCTGCCCCATCCGCTCTGGTTGCCCCGCACGAGCCCCCAGACGATACCGAGCGCACCGAGCGTGACGAAGGTCAGCCCGGTGATGTCGAGCGCCGTTTCCGGCCCGTGGCTCTCGCGCATCCGCGTCAGCACGAGCGGCACGGTGAGCAGGCCGATCGGCACGTTCACCCAGAAGATCCACTCCCAGCTGATGCCTTCCACGATGCCGCCGCCCACCAGCGGTCCGCTCGCGACGGCAAGCCCGGTGATCGCGCTGAAGATCCCGATCGCCGCACCGCGCTTCTCGGGCGGGAAGGCGGCGCTGAGCAGCGCCAGGCCGAGCGGCGCGATCAGCGCGGCGCCCGCACCCTGGATCGTGCGCGCGACGATCAGCCAGCCCACGTCGGGAGCCAGCGCGCATGCCGCCGAGGCCAGCGTGAACAGCCCTACGCCGGCCGCGTAGAGGTTGCGCCGGCCGAACCGGTCGCCGAGTGCGGCGGCGGTGATCATCAGCACTGCGAACGTGAGGTTGTAGGCGTTCACCGTCCACTCCAGCTGCGCCACCGACGCGTGCAGGTGAAGCCTGATCGTGCTCAGCGCCGTCGACACGACCAGCGTGTCCAGCGCCGCCATCAAAGATCCAACTGCTGTCAAGACGAGGACCCACCTCGTCGCTCGCGTGCTCATCGGTCACCTCCGGTTCGCGTTCTGAACTGAAGACCCGCGGGCGCCGCGAAATCCATCGCTGCCCGTGTACCGCCGCGTCCGCCCAGCGGCAGAGATAAAGGCCGCAAACACCGGCTCATTTCAGTTTCGAGTGTCGCCAACCGGCGCGCCGGCCGCGTCCGCGGGTGGAGAATCGACGATGCGGCGGCAGCGCCGGGGCGAGGGGCCGAGCGCTCCACCGCAGGAGCGAAGTGGCAATCGAAACGGCCCAGCAAGCCTCTCACCTACTCGACCGACCCGGGCACGACCCGAGGCCGTCCGTGCGGCTGCCACCCCGCGCGTTCCTGCGGCCCGCGAAGTGGTCGGGCGCGCTGCGCCGGCGCGCGTTCGTCGCGCGCCTTCCGCGCCATGTCGCGCTCGAAGCTCGTGCCGACGTCGAGCACGTCGGATCGGCCTACGGCGGCTGGCCGGTGCCGCTGGGCCTGCTCGACGAGCGGTCGGTCGTCTACTCGGTGGGCGCCGGCGAGGACATCTCGTTCGACCTGGGGCTGATCGAGCGGCGCGGCTGCCAGGTGCACTCCTTCGACCCCACCGACGGCGCCGCGCGGCACATCGCGGCCAGCCCGCACGATGGGCTCGCCTTCCACAATCTCGCGATCTGGACCTACGACGGCACGCTGCGCATGCACGGCGCGGCCAACCCTGCGCACATCGCGCTGTCGGCCGTCAACCTGCAGCGGACCAGCCGCACGACAGACGTGCCGTGCCGGAGCATCGAGTCGCTGCGGACCGAGCTCGGCCACGAGCACATCGACCTGATCAAGCTGACCGTCGACGGCGGGGAGTACGAGCTGCTGCCGACGCTGCAGCTGCGCCGCTGGGGCACGCGCGTGCTGGTCGTGACCTTCCACCACAACCGCCCTGCGCGCGCGGCGCTGCGGCTGATCGACGCGTTGCGGGTGCAGGGCATGCTCCCGGTCGCCCGGCGCGACACAGCCTTCACGTTCGTGCGCCGCGGCTGAGCACGTCGGCGCGCGTCAGGCTGCGGCGAGACGCGTCGCTTTCTTCTTAAGCTGACACCGTGCTGGTCGACAGGCTGAGCGTGCCGATCGTGCTCGCGCCGCTGGCGGGCGGCCCCTCGACGCCCGAGCTGACCGCGGCGGTGAGCGGCGCGGGAGGCCTCGGCTTCCTCGCCTCCGGCTACCTCTCGCCGGAGCAGATGCGTCAGAGCATCGAACGCGTGCGGGAGCTGACCGATGCGCCGTTCGGCGTCAACGTGTTCGTCGTGGCCGCAGCCGCTGCAGCCGCCGCGCCGGCCGCGGCCGGCGCCTATCGCGAATATCTCGAACGTGTCAGCGCCTGGGCGCGGCGTCGCGGCCTGCAGACGGGTGAGCCGCGCTTCGACGACGACGGCTTCGAGCAGAAGCTCGAGCTGCTGTGCGAGCGCCCGCCTGCCGCCGTCTCGTTCACGTTCGGCTGCCCGCCGGCAGCGACGATCGACGCGCTGAAGGACGCCGGCGCCGAGGTGTGGGTGACGGTCACAACGGTGTCCGAGGCGATGCAGGCGGTACAGGCGGGTGCGCAGACGCTGGTCGTGCAGGGCGCGGAGGCGGGCGGCCATCGAGCCGCCTTCGACGACGCGGACGCGGAGGTGGTGCCGGTCGGGCTGCTGGCGCTGCTGGCGCTGGTACGCGCGCAGCTGGACGCGCCGCTGGTCGCCACCGGCGGGATCGCCGACGCCGCCACGGTGGCCGCGGTGCTCGCCGCCGGAGCGCGCGCCGCGCAGGTGGGGACGGCCTTCATGCTCTGCCCCGAGGCGGGCACCGGCGAGGCGCAGCGGCGCGCGATGCGCTGGGGCCGCCCGACGGAGCTGACGCGGGCCTTCACCGGCAAGCTCGCGCGCGGCATCCGCAACGAGTTCCTGATCGAGCACCGCGGCGCGCCGAGCGCCTATCCGCAGATCCACCACCTCACCGCGCCGATGCGACGGCAGGCGCGCGAGCGTGGCGACGCAGAGGCGATCAACCTCTGGGCCGGCGAGGCCTATGCGCTCGCCCGTGAGCTGCCGGCCGCAGAGCTCGTGGCCGAGCTCGCCGCCGGGGCCCGCTCTCGCTCGGAGGCTCCGCTGTCGAATCAGTGACCCCGAAGCGGCGTGCTGCGGGCCGCATGGGTTTATGCTGCCGCGGCAACGTCGAGCGCCGGGAGGGAGCCTGCAATGAGAGCTAGGAGAGCTGCGTCGCGTCTGTGCTTGGCCGTCGGGGGGAGCCTCTGCCTGCTGGCGAGTGCCGTCCCGCCTGCGCTCGCCGCGCGCACCGGCACCACGGTCTACACCAACGTTAGGACCGGCACGCTCGCTCCCGCCTCGGCGCTCCCGGCCGCGGCGGCTCCTTTCAGCACCGCCTCCACGCGCTCCCGCGCGGTGCGCCGGCCGGGGCGCCGGCTCGCGGCGGCCGCGCCGACCGCCGCGCCGCTTGCGCCGGCGTCCGCGCTCGCCGGCGCGTCCGGCTCGCAGCTGGTCAACTTCAACGGCGTCAGCAGTCGCGACAGCGCCGAAACCAACTTCGCTCACCAGTTCGAGCCGCCCGACCAAGGGCTGTGCGCCGGCAACGGCTTCGTGCTCGAGATGGTGAACTCCGCCTACACCGTCTTCGACGAACACGGCCACGCGCTCGCCGGCCCGTTCAACGTCAACGGCCCGTTCGATGAAGGGCTGACCGAATTCACCAGCGATCCGCGCTGCTACTACGACGCTGCCGATCACACCTGGTTCGCGACGATCCTCGCGCTCAACCCCGAAGAAACGGCCTCGACACTCGACATCGCCGTCAACCCATCGGGTGATCCGCGCACGGCATGGACGGTGTACAAGCTCGACACGACCGCGAACGGCGGCAAGGGCCAGCCGAAGGACAAGGAATGTCCCTGCTTCGGCGACCAGCCGAAGCTCGGCTGGGACGGCGAGAACATCTACGTCGCCACCGACGAGTTCTCGATCAAGGGCCCGCAGTTCAACGGCGACCAGATCTACGCGTTCGCGAAGAAGGACCTCGTCGCGCTCTCCGGCGCGGTGCACTTCGTGCAGTTCCGGAACCTGTCGATCGGAGGTGCGCCCGCCGGCGTCGTGCAGCCGGCGCTGACCACGGGCAAAGCGCCTGCCGAGTGGTTCCTCAACTCGATCGACCCCACCGAAACGTTCGACCAGCGCGTCGGCGTGTGGGCGCTGAGCGAAGGCGCCAAGGTCGGCGAAGGCGGCGTTCCCAAGCTGTCCAGCGTCGTGATCGGCACCGAGGCGTTCGGCGTGCCGCCGGGCGGCGAACAGAAGGGGGCGAACAGCCTGATCGAAACCGGTGACGACCGGATGCAGCAGGCGCAGTCGATCGGCGGCAGCGTGTGGGGCGAGCTGACGACCGCGCTGAACCTCCCCGGCGACCCGCAGCAGCGCTCCGGCGCCGCGTGGTTCCGCGTCAAGCCGAGCCTCTCGCAAGGGTTGATCTCGGATGCGAAGCTGCAACAGCAGGGATACGTGGCCGTCGCCGGCAACTACCTGACGTATCCCGCTCTGCAGCTGACCCGCGCGGGCAGGGGCGCGATGGTCTTCACGATCACCGGCGCGAAGCTGTTCCCGAGCGCTGCCTACGCGACGCTCGCGCCGGAAGCGAGCGAATTCGGCCCGGTCACGATCGCGGCGAAGGGCACCACGTTCTACGATCCCGAAGCCGAACGCTGGGGCGACTACTCGTTCGCGGTGCTCGACCCGACGCGCGAAGCGGCCTGGCTCGCGACGGAGTACGTTCCGCCGAAGGCCAGCCGCACGCTCAACGGCGAACGCGACTGGGGAACCCGAGTCCTGGAGGTCGAACCCTGATGATCCTTTACACGTGCGAGCAGGGCACATCCTTCGGGAGCCTGCCCGCGGCGATCGCGCATCCGTGCGGCCGCGCCGCCAAGGCGCTCGACGACGCCGGTCACAACTACGAGCTCAAGCAGGTCAAGGGCGGCATCATGAAGCTCTGGACGCTGCCCTCCCGTGCCCGCGACCGCGCCGAGGTCGAGCGGCTCAGCGGGCAGCGCGGCGTGCCGATCCTCGTGCTCGATGACGGCCAGGTCGTGACCGGGTCAGGGAAGATCGTCGCCTGGGCCGGCGAGCATGCGCCCGTGCCCGCGGCCGCGTCCGCGCAGTAGCAGGAACCCGCCGCGGCGCTCGACGGCCAGCCCGAGTCGCTCCGGTCCGAGCGCGGCGAGCAGCGGCTCCTCTATCACGTAGGCATCGAGGCGCTCCGGGCCGCAGGCGCGCAGGAACGAGCGCAGCGAATGCGCGGGATCGGTCGACGGCGCGCCCCACAGGCGCAGGTGCTCGGTGGCGGGCTCGGCGGCGCGCAGGCGGGCGAGGATCGGCGCGGTGCGCGGGTCGCGCGTTTCGTGCGAGAAGCGCTGCATGTCGGTGGCGTGGATCACCTCGAGCTTCGCGTCGACGGCCTTCGCGAGATCGATGCCGAGCGCTCCGGCGAGGCGCGCGAGCTGATCGTGGAAGTCGGGCACCGCCGTGGCGAGAGCCGGTAGCTCCGCGAGCCGTCTCGGCGTCTTGGGGCCGTCGTAGTAGTTCACGATCCGCGCGATCGCGCCGGCGGCGGCGATCAGCGCCGCCAGCGCGTGGTCGACGCCGGCCCGCGCGGAGCTGCCCCGCTCCGTCACCGCGCCGCCGACGCCGGTGCCCGGCTCGGGCACCTCGACGAGGTACTGGTCTGCCAGCGCGGCGGTGATGATCCACAGGTCGGCGAGCTCGCCGCCCAGCGCGTCCGTCGCCGGGCTCGGCTCTGCCAAGAGCTCGGCCAGCTCGCCGAGCTCCTCGAGCAGTCGCGCCACCGCCGCCAGCGGGCGCCAGTAGCCGCCTGCGTCCAGCATCGTCTGCCGGACGCGGCTCTGCGTCGCACCCGCCATCGGCTCAGGCAGCCTGGAGAACCTCGACGCCCGCCTCGCGCAGCACGTCCTCGCCGTCGAGCACCGCGTAGCCGCTGCGCCAGTACAGCCGTCTGATGCCCGCGCGAGCGATCAGCTTCGCGCACGGCGGGCAGGGGAAGTCGGTCACGTACATGACCGCGCCGTCGGTCGCGACTCCCTCGCGTGCCGCTGCTGCGATCAGCCGCGCCTCCGCGTGCTCGGCGCTCGAGCGCTCGAGTGCGACGCCTTTGTGGAAGTTGCTGCGCGGATCGCCGGCCGCGTACGCGCTCAGCCGGTGCGGGTGATGCTCGTTGGTGGCGACCCTGATCGTGCCATCGGCCATGCGCATCGCGGCGCCGACGCGGCGCCACCAGTCGATGCTGTGCGCCGCCGCCTCGCGCGCCGCCGCCTCCAGCTCGCCCAGCTCCGGGTCATCCGGCGGCGCCGGGGGCGCCTGCGGGCGTAGCAGCGCCGCCGTGCGCGTCTTGTCCCAGCGCAGGAAGACGGTGTCGTAGCGCGCCTCGCAGCGGCTGAAGAACTGCTCCACCAGCTCGTAGCTGACGTCCTCGGCGGGCAGCGTGAGCGACGGCGACTGCTGCGCCAGTCGCCGCGCGCCGGCCTCGTCGAGCACCTCGACGCTCGCGGCGATCGACCAGGCGCGGATCGCTGCGGCGATCAGCTGCGGGTCGATCGCGCGGATGTCCTTCGCGAGCGGGCCGCGCTCGCGGTACAGCTCCGGGCCGACCAGATACAGCGGCCGCTCGCGCGCGTGCTCCTCCAGGAAGCGCCGGTAGCCCTCGTGGAGCACCGGCACGTAGGCGATCACCACCTCGCTCATGGCCGGTGCAGGATGCTGTCGATCAGGCCCGGCAGCACTTCGGCCAGCTTCGGGCCGAGGCGCTCGCCCAGGTTCATGTACATCTGGCGGATCCGCTCGCTGGTCGTGACCGTCGCCTGGCGCGGCAGCACCTCGATGCGCCCGCACAGCTCGGCCAGCTCCCGCAGTTCCTGCTCGCTGTAGGAGTGGTCTTCGGTCAGCACCAGCACGTCGGGACGCACCGCCTTGATCAGCGCCCAGCGGGCTTCGCCATCGTCCTTCAGGTAGATCAGGTCGACGGGGCGCTGGAACGCGAGCAGCTCGAGCCGCTCCACCTCGGGCACCATCGGGCGGTCCTCGCCCTTGCGGCGGCGGATCTTCGCGTCGCTGTCGACGCCGACCGCGAGCACGTCGCCGAGCTGCTTGGCCCGCTCCAGGTACTTGACGTGGCCGAGGTGGATCAGGTCGAAGGAGCCGGACGTGAGCACGACCGCGTAGCCGAGCCCCTTCAGATGCGTGACGGTGCGCGTCATCTCCTCGAGCGAGGGGATCAGACGCTCCTCGAAGTTGACGTTGGGGCTGAGAATGCCGGTGCTGGCTGCCATGGGCGGGCGCCTCAGCACCTTATAAGCTCGCCCGTCCGCCCCGTGCCCGACTACCTGCCATACGCACAACGCCCGCCGAGCACCGCCTACCGCGAGATGCTCACCACGATCCGTGACAGCGGCGTGACGGTCGACACCAAGCAGGGCGGGCGGGCGCTTGCGCTCGCCGGGCACTGCATGCGCTTTCCGCTGGCGCACGGCGCCGCCGTCATCACAGAGCGCTCGATCAAGGGCTTCGTGCGCAAGGCGATCGGCGAGCTGTGCGCGTTCATCAACGGCGCGAGGACGCTCGACGAGCTCGCCGAGTTCGGCTGCGACTGGTGGGACGCGTGGGCGACGCCCGAGAAGTGCGAGGCGCGCGGGCTGCAGCCCGGTGACCTCGGCCCCGGCTCCTACGGCCATGCCTTCCGCAACTTCACCACCGACCTCGACGGCACCGACGACGGCTTCGACCAGCTGCCGCACCTCGTCCAGAAGCTGCGCGACCTGCCGCTCGATCGCACCGCCGTGATGAGCCCGTGGATCCCCAGCGCCAACCACCGCGAGGCCGGCGTGCGCTCGCGCAACACGATCGCGCCGTGCCACGGCTGGATCCACGCGCTGGTCTTCGGCGACAAGCTGCACCTGGTCCACAACCAGCGCTCGGGGGACACACCGATCGGCGTGCCGTCCAACATGGCCCAGTACACGGCGCTCGGGCTGATGATCGAGCACCTGACCGGCTACGAGTTCGTCGAGTACGTGCACTGGATCCAGTACGCGCACATCTATGAGAACCAGCTCGAGCACGTCGAGGAGCTGCTGACGCGCGAGCCGCGGGCGCTGCCGACGCTGCGCCTGACCGAGGCCGGCCGGCGCGTGACCGACATCCACGACTTCCGCGCCGAGCACTTCGAGCTGAGCGACTATCACCCGCACCCGAGCATGCCCGGCATCCCGGTGCTCACGTGATCTCGATCGTCGTGGCCCATGCGTCGAACGGCGTGATCGGCCGGGAGGGGGGGCTGCCGTGGCGGCTGCCGACCGACCTGCGCCGCTTCCGCGAGATCACGACC
>DASWSH010000067.1:0-6469 GCA_036402735.1 Solirubrobacteraceae bacterium
GCCGGCATCATCAGCGCCGCCCCGGCGCCCTGGACCGCGCGCCAGGCGACAAGCCAGGTGTCGCTCGGCGAGAAGCCGATCGCAGCGCTCGAGCCCGCGAAGATGATCACGCCGGTGAGGAACAGCCTGCGGCGCCCGAACAGGTCACCGAGGCGCCCGCCGGTCACGAGCAGCACCGCGAAGGAGAGCGTGTACGCGTTGACGGTCCACTCCAGCGACGCTGTCGAGGCGTGCAGCGAGCGTTGGATCGACGGCAGCGCGACGTTGACGACGGTGTTGTCGAGCATGATCATGAAAAGCGCGAAGCACATCGCGCCGAGCGCCCACCAGCGCCGGTTGTCCGCGTTCATCTGCAGCGAGCGGATCTTCTCGCTCATCGGCTCTTTCCTTTCTCGGCGGCGGCGGCGTCGGCCTCGGCGGGGCCGAGGGCGGCGCGACAGTCGGCGATCTCCGGGCGCCCGGAGAGGATCAGCTCGAGCGCGTGCGCCAGCGCCGCGGCCTGCTCGTCGTCGAGCGATCTCATCAGCGCTCCAAGCGCGGAGAGGCGCGCTGCTGTCAGGCCGCGCGGGACCTCACGTCCGGCATCGGTGAGCCGCACTCGCTTCATGCGCCGGTCCGTGGGCTCCTCCTCACGCGTGACGAGACCGCGCTCGAAGAGGCCGTCGATCGCGCGGCTCGTAGCCGGCAACGAGACCCCGAGCGCGTCCGCGATCGCCTTCACCGAGCGGTCGCGCTCGTCGCTGTCGAGCACGTGCAGCGCCTTGATCTGCGTGAGCGACAGCTCGAGCTCGCCGACGATGTCGAACTGCGCCACGTTGGCGGCGCGCATCATGTAGGCGGCCAGCGCATACATGTCGCCGGTCAACGCGTCCCTGTCGATCGCTATTGCTTGCATGAGCGCAACTATACGATCCGCGCAATGATTCCATGTGTGTGATCGATCACAGAGGCGCGCGCCGGCGAATCGCGCGATCATCGGGCGACACCCGACCCCAACCGAAAGCTCGGAGGCAGGCATGCCACTCGATCAAGCGATCATCGGCCAGGTCGTGACCGGCCAGATGGAGGCGATCGAACGCGACCACGGCGACGACGAGAACGTCGAGATCGGCGCTGTGATCACGATCGTCGAGGTGCTCAAACGCCAGGGCGAGGACGAATACGCCTCGAACGTGCGGATCCGGCACAACGTCGGCGACCCGTATCGCGTGCTCGGCCTGATGCGCGCCGCCGAACAGAACGTGATCCAGGGCTTCAGCCAGTAAAGGGCAGCTCCACGACCTCGCCGCTCACGCCGCCGGAGCCGACCGCAACTGTCGCGCCCGGCTCGGCCTCACGGCGCACCAGCGCGAGGCCGATCGGGCCGAGCGCGGGGGAGGCGGCGAAGCTGCCCAGCCTTCCCACGGCGCGGCCCTCGAAGCTCAGCTCCTCGCCGCTCGGGGCGGCGCCGGACAGCCGCAGCCCGCGCAGGTGGCGGTTGGGCTTGCCCCGGTAGAAGAGTCGCGCAACCGTCTCCTGGCCCACGTAGCAGCCCTTCGTGAAGCTGACCGCACGCTCGTTCAACGCGGCCTCCTGTGGAATCACACTGTCGTCGAGGTCGATCCCGTAGCGGGGGCGTCCGCGTTCGATGCGGAGCGTCTCGGCCGCCGCCTCTCCTACCCGCCGCGCACCGGCCTGCACGAGCGCGCCGGCCAGTGCCTCGGTGTCCGCCGCGTCGCAGATCACATCGACGCCGACGTCGGTGCGGACGGCGAGCGCATCGATGCCCCCGATCTGCACGGCGGCGTTCGCGTGCTCCTGCTCACCGAGTGCGCCGGCGCCGGCGAGCGCCTGCGCGCGCGGGCCGATCAGCGACAGCAGGCCGCGCTCGAGCGTGCGCTTGTGCAGCTCCACGCGATAGCCGACCTTGTAGCGGCGGATCATGTCGAACAGCTGCTGCAGCACGACGCGCTCGGTGTCGAGCAGCAGCTCCTGTTCGGCGCCGCCCGGCACGGCCGGCAGCAGCACGCGCAGATCGCCGAGCATCTTGCCCTTGTGGGTGAGGAAGGCCGCGTAGCGTCCTTCGCCCGGCTGCAGGTCGGCGAGCTCGTTCGTGATCTGCCCGTTGAGGAACTCCCTCGCGTCGGCACCGCTGAGCGCGAGCTTGCCGCGCTCGGAGCGATCGAGCAGACCGCAGCCGCGCAGCAGCGTGTCGTGCTCGGACTCGACCGTGGTGGGCGGGGCGGCCATGACTTCGAGAATAGCCGCGCTACGCTTGCCGACGATGGGCCTCGCCGAGAACTTCCAGAGCCTCCTCGACGCGCAGCCCGACGACTGGACCGACCTCGAGCTGGACATGCGCCTGTCCGACGAGGAGCGCTACGTCGAGGCGGCGCTGTACCTGGTCACGTGCAACGCGCGCCCGTACTCCAAATACGAATGGCATTGGCGTCTGCTGGTCGCACACAGCTTCGGCCACGCGGCGGCCGCACCGACCGTGCACGGCGCCCTTGCGCTGCTCGACGCCGCCGGCATCGAGGGCGAGCTGGTGTTGCGCGAGACGCGCACGGGGCGGGTCGAGGTGACGCAGATGTGGGGCCGTCCGGAGTCGGCGCGCGAGGAGTTCCGCCGCCTGCGCGCCCAGTAGGGCCGTGGCACGCGTTCTCGTCCTGACGGCTGACCTGCTGTTCGGATCGAAGCTCCAGGGCATGCTGTCGGCGGCGGACCACGAGGTCGAGCTCCTCGCCGATGAGGATCTGCTGCGCGGCGCGTTGCTGCGCGAACCGGCCGGGGTCGTGATCGCGGACCTCACCAGCGAGGAGCTGAAGGCGGTGCAGGCCGTCAGGGAGCTGCGCGAGGAAGGATTCCTCGAGGCTGTGCCGCTGCTCGCCTATTACTCGCACGTCGAGCCGGCCGTGCGTGAGCTCGCTCTTGCGGACGGGTTCGACCTGGTGGTGCCACGCTCGCGCATGGCGCGCGAGGCGGCGCAGCTGGTCGCGCAGCTCGCTGCCGGCGCCTAGGCGCGCGCAGCCGCCTGCGCGCGGCGAACGAGCGGATGATCATCCGGCGCACCCGGGCCCGGGCGGCCGATCGCGTCGGGCGCACGCAGCCTGGCGCCGCACCTCTCGCAGATGCGGTGCTCGTCGACCGCGCCGCCGCAGCCGCGGTGCTCGATCAGCACCGCCGGTCCGCCCGCGGGCGTCGCGTAGCGGTCGCCCCAGTTCATCAGCGCGACGACCGTCGGCCACAGGTCCAGGCCCTTGTCGGTGAGGCGATATTCGTGGCGAAGGGGGCGCTGCTGGTAGGGGACGCGCTCGATCACGCCGTGCTCCTGCAGGCGTGTGAGGCGCGCCTGCAGGACGTTGCGCGCGACGCCGAGGTGGGACTGGAGCTCGTCGAAGCGGCGCAGGCCGAGCAGGATGTCGCGCACGATCAGCAGCGACCAGCGCTCACCCACCACCTCGAGCGCGCCGGCAATCGAGCAGGCCTGGTTCTCGTAGTCGTTGCGAAGCATCCCACGAGGAGTCTAGCCGCCAGAGTTGCATGATGCAACTGGGGTTGCTAGGGTCAGTCGCATGCTGCAACGGAAGTGGCGGGTCTCGCTGATCGTGGTGGCGGGCGTGTTCATGTCGAGCCTCGACCTGTTCATCGTCAACATCGCCTTCCCGTCGATCGCCAAGCATTTCGGCGGCGCTTCGCTCAGCTCGCTGTCGTGGGTGCTGAGCGCCTACGCGATCGTGTTCGCCGCGCTGCTCGTGCCGGCGGGCCGCTGGGCGGACGCGTTCGGGCGCAAGCGCGCCTTCCTGCTCGGGCTGGGCGTGTTCGTGCTGGCCAGCGCAGGCTGCGCAGCCGCGCCCTCGATCGGCGTGCTCGTCGCAGCACGCATCGTGCAGGCGATCGGCGGCGCGCTGATGCTGCCCACCTCTCTGGGCCTGATGCTGCCGGAGTTCGAGCCGGACAAGCGCCATGTCGCGATCGGCGTGTGGGCTGCCAGCGGCGGCATCGCCGCGGCCGCCGGGCCGCCGCTGGGCGGACTGCTCGTGAAGGCCGACTGGCGGCTCGTGTTCCTCGTCAACCTGCCGATCGGCCTGGCGGCGCTCGCGGCGGGGCTGCGCACGCTTCGCGAGCACCGCGAGCAGGACGCGGGCCGTCCCGACCTGGCCGGCGCGGCGATGCTGATCGTGGCGGTGGGCGCACTGATCGTGGCGATCGTGAAGGGACAGGAATGGGGCTGGGGCTCGGCAGGCGTGCTCGCGCTGCTCGCCTCCACGCTCGTGCTGCTGCCCGCTCTGTGGCGTCGCTCGCAGCGCCATCCGACGCCGGTGGTCGAGCCCTCGATGCTGCGCGTGCGCAGCTTCGGCCTGGCCACAGGCGCGTCGCTGCTGTTCTTCGCGGGCTTCGGAGCGATGCTGCTGAGCGGCGTGCTGTTCCTCACCGGCGTCTGGCACGAGGATGTGCTGACGGCCGGGCTGATGCTGTTCCCGGGACCGGCGATGGCGACGGCCTTCAGCATTCCCTCCGCGCGGCTCGGCGCGCGCTTCGGCTACCGGCTGCCCGGCGTGGCAGGCTCGCTGCTGTTCGCGGCGGGCTCGGTCTGGTACATCACCCAGACCGGCGACCAGCCGAATTTCGTCTCGGAGTTCCTCCCCGGCAACCTCATCACGGGCGCCGGAGTCGGGCTGGTGATCCCGACGCTCACCGGCGCGGGCGCTTCCTCGCTGGCACCGGAGCGCTTCGCGACCGGAGCCGCGATCCTGACGATGGGGCGCCAGATCGGAGCGGCGCTCGGCGTGGCGCTGCTGGTGGCGGTGCTGGGCAGCGGCGGCGCCGGCGCCGGCGACTTCCACTCGACCTGGCTGATCACGGTGATCAGCGGCCTCCTCACCGGGCTCGCGCTGGCCGCGATCGGGCCGCCGGTGCGGGCCGGCGTTGCGAGTACAGGCGTGTCCGAGGAGGTCGAGGAGCTGATCGCACTCGACCCGGTTGACGTCGCCGCGCTGCCCGCAGGAACGGTCGAGCAGGCGGCATGACCGCGATCCGCGAGCGTCGTATGCGCACGGTCGAATGGGAGGACCCGGGATCGCTGGCCGCGCTTGCGGGCGAGTTGGGCGGCCTCGAGTTCATGCGGCTGGTGCTGGCCGGCGAGCTGCCGCCGCCGCCGATCGCGCGCCTTTTCGACACCCAGCTCGTCGCGGTCGCGGCGGGCCGGGCCGTGTTCGCGCTGGAGCCCGCCGAGTGGATGTACAACCCGATCGGCACTGTGCACGGCGGTGTTGCGGCGACGCTTCTCGACTCGTGCATGGGGTGTGCGGTCCACACGATGCTGCCGGCCGGCGTCGGCTACACGACGACGGATCTACAGGTTCGATACCTGCGCGCGATGCGCGAGGGCGACGGGCGCGTACTGGCGGAAGGTCGCGTCGTGCACCTCGGTGGCCGCACCGCGACCGCAGAGGGACGGATGTTCTTCGAGCATGACGAGGAGCGCCTGCTGGCACACGCGAGCACGGGCTGCGCGATCCTGCGCTAGGCCGCCGCGGGAGGCTCGGCCAACACGTCAGCTACCTCGCGCGGATCGAGGGCTAGCTTGCCTGCGTGGCCTCGCCGCGGCCGAGGTCGGCGTGTTCGGCCGCGTCGGGCTCGAGCGGCACGATCGCGCCGTTCGGCACGCGTGTGAAGGCGCCCGCAGCCGCGTTCATGCGTGGGAAGAGCGCGGCGCGGATCACCATTCCGTGGCAGACGACGAGCGCCGGCAGCGCGCCCGCTTCCACGCGCGCCAGCGCCGAGGCGACCCGCAGCTCCTGCTCGGCGAACGACTCGCCGCCCGGAAACGCGAAGCTCGGGTCGGCGGCGACGAAGGAGGCGAACAGCTCCGGCGACTCCGCCTGCACCTCGGCGAACCACCGGTCCGTCCACTCGCCCGCGTCCGTCTCCATCAAGCGCTCGTCCTCGACCGGCTCGAGCCCCAGCTTGCGCGCGACAGCATCCGCTGTTTCGCGCGCGCGTAGCAGCGGGCTGCACCACAGCGACACGAAGCCATAGGGCACCGCACGCTCGGCGAGCTCCTCCGCCTGCAGGCGGCCCGTCTCGTCCAGCGGTATCTGCTGCTGGCCCTGGAAACGGCCCTCGTGGTTGTACGCCGTCTGGCCGTGGCGGGCGAGGTATATGTCGCCGTCTGAGCTGCTGGCCATGCCCGCTGGGCTCAGGATCGGTCGAACCGGTCGAGGTTCATGACCTTCTCCCAGGCGGCGACGAAGTCCCGCACGAACTTCTCCTGCGCGTCGTCGCTGGCATACACCTCCGACAGCGCTCGCAGCTGCGAGTTCGAGCCGAACACCAGGTCGGCCGAGGTGGCGGTCCACTTGACCTCGCCGGTCCCGCGATCGCGCCCCTCGTAGACGTTCTCGCTCGAGCCGGACTTCTGCCACGCCGTGCCCATGTCGAGCAGGTTGACGAAGAAGTCGTTGCTGAGCGTTTCCGGGCGCTCGGT
>DASWSH010000068.1:0-10633 GCA_036402735.1 Solirubrobacteraceae bacterium
CGAGACGGCGCTCGACACCTCGGTGGCCTACGCGAAGGAGCGCTTCACCTTCGGCCGTGCGATCGGCTCCTACCAGGCCGTGAAGCACTCGCTGACCGAGGTGCTGCGCGAGCTCGAGAACGGCCGCTCGCTGCTCTACTACGCGGGCTGGGCGCGCCAGGGCGCGCCGCAGGAGTTCCCGCTGGCGGCGAGCGCCGCTCGCTCGGCCACGTCACGCTCCAGAACGCGCCGGCGACGCAGCTCGACGTGCCCGAGCAGGAGCTCGCCGCCGCGTGGCATCTCGCGCAGGCGCTGATCGCCGCGGAGTCGCTCGGCTCTGTGGAGACCGCGCTCGAGGTGTCCGTCGCCTACGCCAAGGAGCGCTTCACGTTCGGGCGCGCGATCGGCTCCTACCAGGCGGTCAAGCACGCGCTCACCGAGGTGCTGCGCGAGCTCGAGAACGGCCGCTCGCTGCTGTACTACGCGGGCTGGTCCCGTCACGGCGCGCCGCACGAGTTCCCGCTCGCTGCCAGCGCCGCGCGCTCGGTGGCCGGTCGTGCGCTCGACGACGCCGCACGCACGATGATCTCGGTGCACGGCGGCATCGGCGCCACCTGGGAGCACGACGCGCCGCTGTACTTCCGGCGCGCACAGCTCTCGCGAAGGCTGCTCGGCGGCACCGCAGCCGCCAGCGACCGCGTCGCCGGCGAGCTGATCGTGCAGCAGGCCGCCTAGCGGCTGGACGCGGCGGGGCGGGCGGGCGCCTTGCTCCTCGCTGCGCGCCGGCCCGGCGCCGTCGGAGCCGCTTGGAGCGCCGCCCGAACAGGCACGCCGTAGGCGCCGTCCACCGCCGCGACGAGCCGCGTCTGAACCGCGCAGTTGATGCAGAAGCCTCGCTGCGACCAGCCGATCGCTCGCGCCAGCACCTGGTCGGCGTACAGCACCCCGGTCGCGTCGTGGCCGTAGTAGTCGTATGCCGCGTTCCATGCGGACGCGTCGAGCTTGTAGCCCGCGCCGTCCGCAGAGAGCAGATGAGCGGCCGCCATCACCGAGTCGAAGTCGTCGTAGATCGACGGATGCGCCACGGTCATGTGGTTGTAGGAGCTCGGCCGCAGGCCGTAGATGAACGAGTTGCTCACGAGGTCCCACGTGCTCACCGGGCCGTTCGTGACGTTGAACTGCATCGGCCCCCCGCAGCAGTGCGCGAAGTTCAGCCCTGCATAGATGCCGGGCGCGGTCGAGAATGCCGACTCCTGCATGTGGATCGAGGCGATCAGCAGCCAGTTGACGCCGAACGCCCTCTGCGCCGTCCCGTAGATCGGATAGAAGCCTTCCATCCAGCGCCGCGCGATGTGCACCTTGGTCGCAGCGTGGAAACGGACGGAGTCGTTCTGCTGCTCCGCCGCCGAGGGCCGAGCGACGATCGCGCCGGAGGCCGTCCCCGCTGCGGCTGCGCCGCCACCGGTGGGCGCGCCCACCGCCGCAGAGGCGAGTGGTGTCGCCACCCGCGCCGGCACGGGCGGCGGCGAGCCCGGCGAGCGCCCGACGGCGCCGAGCAGCACCGCGACCAGCACCGCCAGCCCGCACAGCGCGATCGCGCCGGCGGCCAGCCAGGAGCGCAGTTCCGAGGGCTGGCGCGGCAGGTGCGCCTGCTCGTGCGTGATGCTCTCTGCGGTGGACATCCGTCGACATACGGTAGCCAGCGCCGCACCCCTCACAGCGCAAGCGGGTTAGCACGCGTATGAGAGCGCGCTCCACGATCGCCTGCCTGACCGCGACCCTGGCCCTGGCCGCTGTGCCCGGCGCAGCAGCGGCAGCCACCGTGCCTGCGCCTGCGCCGCAGCCGCTCAGCGCCGCGCAGCAGCACTACCTCGCGCTGGCCGAAGCGGGCGTTGCGAGCGCGCAGAGCCGCTGGCACGATCGCAGGCGCGGCTGGTACGACGAGCGCCTCGGCGATCACGACCGCTACCCGCTGGCGACGATCTGGGACATCGTGCCGCTGTTCCAGTCGCTGGACGCGATCGCGATCGCCTCGCCCACCGCGCGCCACCGCGCCGCCGTGAGGAGCTTCGCGGCGGGCGCCGAGCGCTATCTGAACCGCGGGCTGCGGCCGGTGCCCGGCTACTCCCCCTATCCGGGCGACCGCGACGCGGGCACGCAGACCTGGTTCGACGACAACGGCTGGTGGGGCCTCGCCTTCGTCGACGCCTACCGCGCGACCGGCTCGCGCCGATACCTCGCAGACGCAGAGCGCGCGCTTCGCTACATCGCGCGTGCAGGCTGGGCCGCGGGCTCCGGCGGGATCTGGTGGAACACGAGCCACCCCTACAAGTCAGGCCCGGCACTGGCCTCCGACACGCTGCTTGCGACGCTGCTCTACCAGTACAGCGGCTCCGCCTTCGACCTCGCGCAGGCGCGCCGCTTCCTCACCTACGCCAACGGCGCCGGCTTCAGCGCGCCCGACGCTCTGTATGCGGACAGCAGCGTCAACTCGACGCCGGTGGACTACATCGAGGGGCCGCTGATCTACGCGCAGGCGCTGCTGTGCAAGCTCAGCGGCACGCCGGCCGACTGCCAGACCGCTCAGCGCGTGAAGGCGGCGGCGCTGTCGCGTTTCGGCTATCTGCTCGACTTCTCGCCGCAGTACGACGCGATCTACCTGCAGTGGCTGCTCGAGCTCTACGCGCTGGAAGGCGACACGACGCTGTACCGGATGGCGGCCGACAACGCACGCAATGCGCAGAGCAGAGCGGCGAACGCGCAGGGGCTGTACCTGCTCGGCTGGAACGGCGAGACGCTCTCACCGGCCAACGCCAGGCCGAACATGCTGCAGACGCACGCAGCCACGACCAGCCTGTTCGCGTGGCTGGCCGTCTACCAGCCGCCGTCCTGACGCAGCCCCGGCTGGATGCGGGCGCCCGCCGCCGTCAGCTCGCGGCGGCGCTCAGACCCCGAGCGCGCGCTTTGCCACGCGGTCGAACACGCGGTCGGGCAGCAGCCGCTTGGCGAGCAGCATCGCGCGCGCGTCGACGCCCACGAGGTAGCGTGCGCGCGGCCGCTTCGAGGTGAGCGCTGCTTCGATCGCCGCCGCTACGCGGTCGGGCGGCACGCCGCGGCGCCCGGTGTCGCGCAGCACCTTTTCCAGCACGGGAACCGTGCCGCCGTACACGGCCTGCAGCTCGGGCGGAATCGACAGCTCGTCGGCCTGCGCCTGTCCCTTCTCCCAGATCGGCGTCGCGACCGACCCCGGCTCGATCAGCGAGACCTGCACGTTCGAGCTGCGCAGCTCCACGCGCAGCGCGTCGGCGAGCGCCTCGATCGCGTGCTTGGAGGCGCCGTATGGCGCCGTGAACGGCATCGCCACTTTTCCGCCGATCGAGGAGGTGAACACGATCCGCCCGCGCGCAGCGCGCAGCGCCGGCAGCAGCGCGCGCGTCATCGCCACCTGGCCGAACACGTTGACGTCGAACTGCATGCGCAGATCCTCCTCGGAGACGACCTCGAGCGGACCACCGATACCGATGCCGGCGTTGTTGACCAGCGCGTCCAGGCCGCGCGGCACCGATGCGCCCGGCTGCTCGGCCACGCGCTGCGCGGCCTGCGCGACGTGCGCGGCGTCGGTCACGTCGAGCACGAGCGCCACGATGCGCCCAGCCGGCGCGTCCGCCGCGAGGGCCTCGCCATCGGCGAGCTTGCGCACGCCCGCGAGCACCGTCCAGCCGTTGCCCGCCAGCCGCAGCGCGCTGGCACGGCCGATGCCCGTGGAGGCGCCGGTGATCAGGGCGAGCGGCACGCGGCGACCCTACCGCAGCCGCCCCGCCCCGGCGCGTCGGCGGCCGGCACGGGGCGTCCTTCTCATCTCGAGATTCTCCCGCGGTTAGCGGCTACTTAACATCCTCGTAAATGGTTCGTCGCATGCGCGCATCGCTGACCGCAGCACGGCTCGTCGTGGTGCTCGCCGTACTCGCGCTGCTGGCCGGCTGCGGCTCGCAGTTGAAAGCGGGCGCCTCCGCGCGCGCCAGCACGCCCGGCGCGGATCCCGGCGGGCCGCCCGCGGGTCCCGCCGCGGCCGGAAGCTGTCCGGCGACCGTGATGTCGACTCTGCGCACCGTGCTGCAGCGCATCTACGACGAGGGCGCCCACAGCGAAAAAACCGGCGCCGCCGCATCGACGATCCGCCACTCGGCGGCGCTTCGCTCAGCGCTCGAAGCGGGCGACCAGGCCGCCGTGCAGAGCGCCGTCAAAGACCTGCTGGCAAGCGGGCGCATGACCGCGCTGCTCGTGCGAGACGCCGCGGGACGTCAGCTCGCCGCGGGCGGCGTGCCGTCGCTGACGCCGGTGCGCGGCACGATCAAGGGCGCCGGCGGCCGCACGATCGGCAGCTACCTGATCAGCGTGTGGTCCTACGAAGGCTTCGTGGCTGAGGGGGATGGCGTCGCGCAGGGGCTGCTCGCGATCCGTCGCGGCGAACAGACGCTGGCAGGTCCGGCCGAGCTCCCCGCGGGACCGCTCCCGGCGCAGGGCAGCGTGACGAGTGGCGGAGGAAGCTACCGCTTCACGACGCTGCAGGCGAGCGAATTCCCGAGCGGCGCGCCGCTGACGATCTACGTGCTCAGGGCCTCCGCCTCGATCGAGCATCTGTGCGGCGCGCGCGCCGAGGACACGGTCGTCAACACGCTCAGCGGCGTGGCGAACCTGATCTACAAAGCCGAGGCCGGTGCGCGCACGCATGTGCAGGTGCGGCGCGTGCAGCACGACGCGACGCTGCTGCACGCGGTCGCGGCCGGCGACGCCCCCGCCACGCGCCGCGCGATCGAACGGCTGCTCAACCAGCACATCGTGCGCATGCGCGTCAGCAACCGCGGCGGCCTGCTGGCCGACGTCGGCGGGCCGTACGTGCTCGCGCCCGTCGTCGCGCCGCTGCGGCTGGGCGGCCGGCAGATCGGGAGAGTCGTGCTCTCGATCCAGGACGACGAGGGCTACCTGCGGCTGGCGCGGCGCCTCGCCGGGCTGAGCGTGCTGATGTACATGCGCGGCAACACGCTCGTCAAGAACAGCCTCGGGCCGGGCGTGGGCGGCCTCGCGTCGGTGCCCGGGAGCGGGCGCTACGTGTATCGCGGCCGTACCTTCCGGGTCGTCACGATCAACGCCAGAGCGTTCCCGTCGGGCCCGCTGACGATCCGCGTGCTGATCCCGATCCCGTACCGCTAGGCCGCGGCGAGCTCGCCGCGCTTCGCGGCCAGCGACTCGACCAGTTCGGTGAAGGACTGCGCGAATTTTTCGACACCCTCGCGCTCGAGCGTGAGGGTCACGTCGTCGTAGTCGACGCCGGCTCGCTCCAACTCCGCGAGCACGCGCTTGGCCTCCTCGAGGCCCTCGGTCAGCCGCGGCTTCGGGTCGCCGTGATCCTGGTAGGCCTTGATCGTCTCCTCCGGCATCGTGTCGACGGTCTCGGCGCCGATCAGCTCCTCGACGTACATCACGTCCGGGTAATCGGGGTTCTTCGTGGAGGTAGAGGCCCACAGCACGCGCTGCGAGGTCGCGCCCTTGCCCGCCAGGAACTCCCAGCGCGGCCCCGTGAAGACCTGCCGGTAGTGGCGGTAGGCGAGCTTCGCGTTGGCGATCGCGAGCTTGCCCTTCAGCTCGTCGTGGCCGCCGATCTCCTCGAGCCGCCTGTCCGCCTCGGTGTCGATGCGCGAGACGAAGAAGCTCGCTACAGAGGCCACCTTCGTCGGGTCCCCGCCCTCGGCGACCAGCCGCTCCAGGCCGCGCACATAGGACTCGACCACCTCGGCGTAGCGCTGCAGCGAGAAGATCAGCGTCACGTTGATCGAGCGCCCCTTGGCGATCGCATCCTCGATCGCCGCCAGGCCGGGCCTCGTCGCGGGGATCTTGACCAACAGGTTCGGCTTGTCGACCGCGGCGTGGATGCGCATCGCCTCGTTGAACGTCGCGAGCGCGTCATAGGCCAGCCCCGGGCCGACCTCGAGCGAGACGTAGCCATCCTTGCCCGAGCCCTGGTCCCAGACCTGTCGGAACAGGTCGCAGGCCTCGCGGATGTCCTGCTCGGCGAGCGCCCAGAAGCATTCCTCGGCGTCTTTGCCTTCGGCGATCAGCTCGCCGAGCTGCTCGTCGTAGGCGTCGCCGGCGGCCATCGCCTTCTCGAAGATCGTCGGGTTGGAGGTGGCGCCGACCACGGAGAAGTCATCGATCAGTTCCTGCAGGTGCCCGCCGCGAATCGACTCGCGGGACAGGTAGTCGACCCACACGCTCTGCCCGAGTCCCGAGAGGCGTTGCAGGGGTGTCGCGTCTGACATGTGTGCTCCCTCCTTTACTCGATCAGGGCGCGAGCGCGCTCGAGGATGCCCTCGGCGGTGAAGCCCAGCTCCTTCAGAACGGTCGTGCCGGGCGCAGATGCGCCGAAACGCTCGATCCCGAGCACGTCGCCGCGGTCGCCGACCCAGCGCCACCAGCTCATGCGCACGCCCGGCTCGACCGCCAGCCTCGCGGTCACCGACGGCGGCAGCACCTCGTCGCGGTAGCTCTGCTGCTGCAGTTCGAACAGCTCCATGCACGGCATCGAGACGACGCGCGTGCGCGTGCCCTCGCCGGCCAGCTGCTGGGCGGCCTGCAGCGTCGGCGGAACCTCGGCGCCGGTGGCGATCAGGATCAGCTGCGGCTCTCCGCCGGGCGCGTCCCACAGCGTGTAGCCGCCGCGCCCGACCCCGGCCACGTCCGCCACCTCGTCGCGGTCGAGCGTTTCCACGTTCTGGCGAGAGAGCAGCAGCGCTACCGGACCGTCCTCGCGCTCGAGCGCGATGCGCCACGCCTGCGAGGTCTCGTTCGGATCGCCGGGCCGCACCACCCACAGGTTCGGTATCGCCCGCAGCGCGGAGTAGTGCTCGACCGGCTGGTGCGTCGGCCCGTCCTCGCCCAGCCCGACCGAGTCGTGCGTCCACACCCACACCACGGGCAGCGCCATCAGCGCGGACAGGCGCACGGCGGGGCGCATGTAGTCGGAGAAGATCAGGAAGGTGGAGCCGTACGGCTTGACGATGCCGCCGTGCGCGCAGGCGCCGTTGACGATCGCGCCCATCGCGTGCTCGCGGATGCCGAACGGCACGTTGCGCCCTGCGTGCACCCTGGAGAACTCGCCGGCGCCCTCGAACACGGTCTTGGTCGACTCGACGAGGTCGGCGGCGCCGCCGATCGTGGCGGGAGCGAACGGCGAGAACGCGGCCATCACCTTCTGCCCCGCAGCGCGCGTCGCCAGCGGCTTGCCGGGCTCGAAGCTCGGCAGCGCCTGCTGCCAGCCCTCGCGCAGCCGTCCCGACCATGCCAGGTCCCAGTCCGCGGCCGCATCGGCATGGCGCTCGCGCCAGGCGCCGAAGCGCTGCTCCCACTCGCGCTGGCGCTCGGCGCCACGCTCGCGCAGGGACATGTGCTCGTACACGCTCTCGTCGACCCAGAAGTGGCGGTCTGGGTCGAAGCCCATCACTTCCTTCGTAGCGCGCACCTCGTCCTCTCCGAGCGCGGCGCCATGCGACTTGGCGGTGTCGACCGCGTGCGGCGCGGGATAGGCGATGTGCGAGCGGATCGATATGAAGGACGGGCGCTCGACTTCCTCACGCGCCGCGGTCAACGCCGCCTCGATCGCCTCCAGATCCTCGGAGTCCTCGACCCGCTGGACGTGCCAGGCCTCGGCGGCCATGCGCTCTAGGTGGTTCTCGCTGTCGAACGACAGGGAGGTGGTGCCGTCGATCGTGATGCGGTTGTCGTCGTAGCAGACGATCAGCTTGCCGAGCCCGAAGTGGCCGGCGATCGACGCCGCTTCCTGGCTGATCCCCTCCATCATGTCGCCGTCGGAGGCGATCACGTAGACATGGTGGTCGACGACGTCTTCGCCCGGCCGGTTGAACAGGTCGGCGAGGAAGCGCTCGGCGACCACCATGCCGACCGAGTTGCCGACGCCCTGTCCGAGCGGCCCGGTGGTGACCTCGATGCCGGGAGTGTGCCCGCGCTCGGGATGCCCGGGCGTGCGCGAGCCCCACTGGCGGAACTGTTCGAGGTCCTCGAGCGAGAGGTCGTAGCCGGTGAGGTGCAGGACGGCGTACTGCAGCATGCAGGCGTGCCCCGCGCTGAGCACGAAGCGGTCGCGGTCCGGCCAGTGCGGGTCCGTCGGGTTGGCGCGCAGGAACTTCGTGAAGATCGTGTACGCGAGCGGCGCGAGCGCCATCGCCGTGCCCGGATGGCCGGCGTTGGCCTTCTGCACGGCGTCCATCGCCAGCGCCCGGATCGTGTCGATCGACAGCTTCACCGGATCGGCTCCCTCGCGGCCGGCGGCGTGGGTGCCGGAGCTGCCGGATTGCCGTGTCGCAGCCATCGCGTCGATCCTACCCCGAAGCGCGTGCATTATCCGGCTGCTGTGCAGATCGACTGGCCGCCGAGCCAGCGGGGCGCTACAGTCCGCCGATCGTGTCCGAGCAGTTCTGTGACGTGGGCAGGGGCATCACGCTCTGCTACGAGAGCTTCGGCGACCCGGCCGATCCCCCGGCGCTGCTCGTGATGGGCCTGGGCACGCAGATGATCGCCTGGCACGAGGACTTCTGCCGCGAGCTGGCGGGACGCGGCCTGCACGTGGTGCGCTTCGACAACCGCGACATCGGCCACTCCACGCACGTGGCCGGTGCGCCACCCACCCTGCGCCAGCTGCTGTTGCGCTCGCGCCGCGCGGCGCGCTACTCGCTCGCGGACATGGCCGAGGACGCGGCCGGGCTGCTGCGCGAGCTGCAGCTCGTGCCCGCGCACGTGATCGGCGCCTCGCTGGGCGGCATGATCGCGCAGACGCTCGCAGCGCGCCATCCGCGCGCGGTGCGCTCGCTCGTCTCGATCATGTCGAGCACGGGCAGCATGCGCAGCGGCCAGCCCGCGCTGCGCATCTACCCGATGTTCCTGCGCGCGCAGCCGCAGGGTCGCGACGCGTTCATCGAGCACACCGTCCGGCTGTTCAAGCTGATCGGCTCGCCGGGCATGCCGCGCAACATCGAAGACGTGCGCACGCTCGCCGCGTCCAGCTACGACCGCGATCACGATCCCGCCGGGCCGGGACGTCAGCTCGCGGCGATCGTCGCCGCGGGCGACCGCACGCGCGAAGTGCAGCGCATCGTCGCGCCGACGCTCGTGATCCACGGCGCCGCGGACCCGCTCGTCGCACCTTCCGGTGGCCGCGCCACGGCGCGCGCGATCCCCGGCGCGCGGCTGATGAAGGTCGAGGGCATGGGCCACGACCTGCCGCGCATGCTGTGGCCGCGTCTGATCGACGCGATCGCCGAGCACATCGCGCTCAGCGAAGCCGTCGAGGCGAACAGAGGGGCGCCCCCGCGGCCTGCGCCCGCCCCCACAGCGGGTTGAGCAGGCCGACAGGGACGAGACCCCTCGCGCCCCCCTCTATGGGCGCCGGCTGCATGCGCGCAGCCCGGCAAGGGAGTGCGAGCGCGCGCTAACGCACCACGACTCCTTCGCCTGGACGCGCACGAGCCAGTGGTGGTCGTGCCGGCCGTGCGAGCGGCGGTAGGGCCAGCGGCCGTGCAGGCCGCGAAACATGCGCCGCTCGTGGCAGTCGAGCCTCATGCCGGCGCGCTCCCTACGCCGCACAGCCGGCGCGTGCAGTCCTCCAGACCCATCCCTCTGTTCCCTCCTCCGTGCGCTTCCTCGCGACCATATAAATCACGTCTTACGCAGAATGTCAACTTAAACCGAACGCTTGACATGGGAAACAACTTGTTTCTCAAAGCTGGCGGCGCCGGCGCCGCGGGCGGGCGGGCGCGTTCCGTTTGCAGGGCAGCCGCGCGCGGACGTTCTGCAGATGCCGCCGCCTCCGCTCGGGAGGCGATCGAGGATGCGCCCGGCGGGAATCGAACCCGCGGCCTGCGGCTTGAAAGACCGCTGCTCTTTGGCTCCCCGAAGAGAACCGTTGACCACTGAGCTACGGGCGCGTGCTGTGCTGCTCTGGACCAGCTCGGTCCAGAGCCGGAACATATCTAAGCAGGGTCCCATCGGCAAGAGCGGGCCGCACCGCTTGACAGGCGTAAACCCGGTTCGTACCTTTCAGCGAGCGGCGAGCGCAGGAGGCGCTCGGCGGAGGGACAGCGGGGATGCGGATCGATCCAGCAAAGACGGTGCTTGCCGTCGTGTCGGGGCTGTGCGTGCTGTGCGCGTCCGGCGCCGCGCCTGCGGCCGCATCGACGCTGCCGGAAGCGGTGGCGCCCACGGCGCCATCGGCGCTCCCGGCCCAGCGCGTGTGCGCCGCACCTTTTCCGGGCCGCGCGGCGTGCATGGCCGAGCGGCTGCTGATCGAACCTGCCGGCACCGGCGCCGCGCCGACCACGCGCGCGGGCGCCGGCTCGAACAACAAGCCGTTCCCGGGCTTCCTCACGCCGGAGCTGCTGCACGAAGCGTACGACCTGCCGACCGAAACGCCGGAAGCATCGAGCCAGACGATCGCGCTGATCGACGCCTTCAACGACCCGACCGCCGAAGCGGACCTGGGCGTGTTCGACAGCCAGTTCGGGCTGCCCGCCTGCACGAGCGAAGACGGCTGCTTCAAGAAGGTCAACCAGGAAGGCAACGCGGCGCCGCTGCCGGCGGACGAAGG
>DASWSH010000069.1:0-14235 GCA_036402735.1 Solirubrobacteraceae bacterium
AGGGCCAGGAGTACCGCGAGAAGGCATCGCCCTTCGACCGCTTCTCGCGGCTCCTGAGCGACCTCAACCTGACGCATCCGATGTCGGTGCAGCGCGTGCACGAGCTGATGGAGTGGGTGCGCTCGGGCGCCTACGACCGCATCGTCGACGGCGAGTACATCTCCCGTCACGAGCCCCAGAGCCCGCGCGCCGAGGCCGGCGACGCCGTCGCCCACTACGCGGAGCGTTTTCGCGACACCTTCAAGGAGCTCGGCGACTCGATCGACGACGCCGGCAGGCAGCTGAGCGACTGGCTGCGCAACACCCGCAGGGGCGGCGAGGACCACGCCGAGGGGTGAGCGGCGTGCAGGGGCGCAAGCCGCGGCCCATCGAGAGGCGGTGGATCGGGATCTCAGGGCCTTCGATCACGATGATCGTCGCCTGCTTCGGGTCCCAGCTCTCGCCGTTGACGTCCACCGGCTCGCGTTGCGCCCACGGCACGAGGATCGCGCCGATCTGCGTGCCGCTGAGATTGAAGCGGTTCATGTTGCGTGGGAACTCGCGCAGCTCGATGTGGTACATGCTCAACCGCCGCCGCCGTCGTCGTCGCCTCTGTCCCGCGTGTTGCGCAGCCAGTCACTCAGCTGCCGTCCGGCGTCCTCGATCGAGTCGCCGAGCTCGTTGAAGGTCTGCCGGAAGCGCTCCGCGTAATGCGCGACCGCGTCGCCGGCCTCTGCACGCGGGCTGTCCGGCTCGTCGCGCTTCGCGTAGGAGCCGTCGACGATGCGGTCGTACTCGCCAGACTGCACCCACTCCATCAGCTCGTGCACGCGCTGCACGGACATCGGGTGGGACAGGTTCAGATCGGCGAGCAGGCGCGAGAAGCGGTCGAACGGCGAGGACTTCTCGCGGTAGTCCTGTCCCTGCTTCATGAACACGTCGAGGTCGAGCCGCCCTGCCTCCGCACCCGCGGCGATCACCATCAGCGTGCGGCATACGGCGAGAGGGTCGCGGATCACGAGCGCCGCGGCGCGGTCGCAGCTGAGCTCCGCCGCGCGGAACCACTCCATCAGCGCTGCGCGCAGCGGGAACAGCGGCACCGGGATGCCCGGCAGCGCGGACAGCCGCACCAGGATCACGAGCGCCGTGCGGTAGAGCACGTGGTCGGAGAGCACGTGACCGGCCTCGTGCGCGAACACCCCGCGCAGCTGCTCGGCGTCGAGCAGTTGCACCAGCTCCGAGTTGATCACCACGACCGGCCGCTCGGCGCCGAACGTCAGTGCGTTCGCGACGGGGAACTGCGTCAGGTACAGATCGGGCACGGGCGACAGGTCCAGCGTCGCGTACGCGCGCTCGTGCGCCTGCCACACATCAGCGAGCTGGTTCTCGCCCAGCCGCACGGCCGAGCCCAGCACGCTGCGCCGCAGCGCGCGCTCATAGCCGAACTCGATCACCTTGCGCACGACCGTGTCGAGGTGCGGGATCGCCTTCAGCGCCGCGGTCGCGGCGCGGTCGGCGGGATGCTCGTAGGCCTTCGGCGAGATACCCGTGAGGCGATAGCCCTCGGCGGGAAGCGTCACGCCCCTAAAGGTATCCGCGAGCCGCCCTGCGCGCCGAGCCGTGCACGCATGATCCGCACGGCGTCCGGGTTCGAGTCGATCAGCACGTAGCGCCGCCCCAGCTGCGCGGCGACCGCGCCCAGCGTGCCGCTGCCGGCGAAGAAGTCCAGGCACCAGTCACCGGGCCGGCTCGAGGCCTGCACGATGCGCCGCAACACGCCCTCCGGCTTCTGCGTCGGGTAGCCGGTCTTCTCGCGACCGTTCGTCGGCACGATCGTGTGCCACCAAACGTCCGTCGGCAGCTTGCCGAGCGCCGCCTTCTCGGGCGTGACCAGCCCCGGTGCCATGTATGGCTCGCGGTCCACCTGCTCGGAGTCGAACCAGTAGCGCTGCGGATCGCGCACGTACACGAGGATCGTGTCGTGCTTGGCCGGCCAGCGGCGCCGCGCACGCGCGCCGTAGTCGTATGCCCAGATGATCTCGTTGAGGAACGACTCGCGCCCGAACACCTCGTCGAGCAGCAGCTTGCAGTGGTGCGACTCGCGATAGTCGATGTGGAAGTACAGCGTGCCTTCCGCGCTCAGCAGCCGCCGTGCCTGCTCGAGCCGCGGGCCGAGGAAGTCGAGGTAGTGCTCGAACTGGTCGCGGTAGCTCGACTCCGCCAGCAGCGTGGTCGTGTAGCGGCGCCCGCCGAAGCCGCGCCGCTCGCCCGCCTCGTCGCCCACCGCGCGCAGCGTGCGACGGCGCTGGCTGCGGCCGGTGTTGAACGGCGGGTCGATGTAGATCAGCTGGAACGAGCCGTCATCGAAGCTCGGCAGCAACTCCATGTTCTCGCCGAGCAGGATCTGGTCCGTCCGGTTCGGCTTCGCGCGTGCGCCCATGGTGCGCACCATACGGTCGGGCGCCGATGGACGCCGAGCGCTGCGACCTGTTATTGCTGGCCGCCATGAGCAGGCGCGCGTGGCCGGCGTTCGCGGCGATGTCGACGATCTGGGGCGTCCCGTACCTGTTCATCAAGATCGCGATCAACGGCGGCGCGCCGGCGGCGGGCATCGCCTGGGGGCGCGTCACGCTGGCCGCGCTCGTGCTGCTCGCGCTGGCTGCCCGTGCACGTGTGCTCTCCTCACTCGCCGGGCGCATGCGCTGGGTCGCCGCGTACGGGCTGATCGAGATCGCGATCCCATTCCCGCTGATCGCATACGGTGAGCAGCGCCTGCCGTCGTCGCTGGCCGCGATCCTGATTGCCGCCGTGCCGCTGATGATCGCGCTGCTGTCGCTGCGCTTCGCCAGCGCTGAGCGGCCCACGAAGCTGCGCATGCTCGGCATGCTCGTCGGCTTTGCCGGCGTCGTCGCGCTGGTCGGCCTCGATGTCTCCGGGCGGCCCGGCGAGCTGCCGGGCGCGCTCGCGATCCTCGGCGCCGCCGCCGGCTATGCCGTCGGGCCGCTGATCCTCAAGCGCCATCTCGTGGAGCTCGACCCCCGCGCGACGATGGGAGCGAGCCTCGCTATCGCCTCGCTCGCGATCGCGCCGGTCGCCGCCCTCGATGTCCCCTCGGCGCTGCCCAGCACAGGCGCGCTGGCCGCGATAGCGGTGCTCGGGCTCCTCTGCACCGCGCTCGCGTTCGTGATCTTCAACGTCCTGATCGCAGAAGCCGGACCGGCTCGAGCGTCGATCATCACCTACATAAACCCGGTCGTGGCCGTCGCTCTGGGCGTCGCGTTGCTCGGGGAGCGCCCTGGCACCGGCGCCGTCGCCGGGCTGCTCTTGATCCTCGCCGGCTCGTGGCTCTCGACCGACGGACGGCTGCCGCCAGGCCTCGCCCGCCGTCTGCGCCTGGGACGGGCGCCCGCTCAGCAGGCTCCTGCAGAGCCCGCCGAGAGCCGCCGACGCAGTGCCCCCGGCTGGACTCGAACCAGCAACCCCCGGCTTAGAAGGCCGATGCTCTATCCGGTTGAGCTACAGGGGCTCGCGCGTCATCTTCCCGCGTTGCTCCATCGAACACTACTTAGACGCTCTTGAAGCAGAATCTGTAAAAGTTTGCGCTGATGACACCCGTGGGGAGCGACGAGGAGGACCTGACGCGCCGCGAGCGCCGCGAGCAGGCGCGCTCGAACCGCAAAGCGGCCGAGCAGGCCGCGGCAGCAGCAGCGTCGAGGCGCCGAAGGATGACGCAGCTCGCCGGTGCTGTCGCGATCGTGGTCGTCGCGATCGTCGCGATCCTGATCGCCACCGGCGGCGGCAAAAGCAAACCGCCGACACCCGGATCACCGGCCGCCAAAAACACGCCCCCAGAAGTTCAGAAAGAGATCGGCGGCATCCCCCAGAACGGAAACACGCTGGGCAGCCCCGCCGCTCCCGTCACGCTGGTCTACTTCGGCGACCTGCAGTGCCCGATCTGCAAAGAATTCACGCTGGGAGCGCTGCCCGGCGTGATCGAAAAGTGGGTGAAGCCCGGCAAGCTGAAGATCGAATACCGCAACCTCGAAACAGCCACGCGCGAACCCGAAACGTTCCGCACTCAGCAGACGGCAGCACTCGCGGCGGGCGCGCAGCACAAGATGTGGGACTACCTCGAGATCTTCTACCGCCAGCAGGGAGCCGAGGGATCCGGCTACGTCAACGAAGCGTTCCTGCAGGGGATCGCACAGCAGGTGCCGGGCCTGAACCTCTCAAAATGGGCGAGCGACCGCAGCAACAAGGCTTATGAATCGCAGCTCGAAAAGGACCGGGAATCGGCGAGCAACGAGGGCTTCAACGGCACGCCCTCCTTCCTGCTCGGCAAGAACGGCGCCCTGAACAAGCTGGAAGGCTCCGAATACGGCTCGCTGACCAGCTCCACGGGCTTCGACACGTCGATCGAAAAAGCCCTGAAGAGCTAGGCGCTCATGCGCGCAGACAGGCCGCGGATCGCGCTGATCGCGCTCACCGTGATCGGCGTCGGCCTCGCCAGCTACCTGACCTACGTCCACTACGCAGGGCTCAACAACCTGCTGTGCGGCAAAGGTGGCGGCACCTGCGCGAAAGTACAGAGCTCGCAGTACTCCAAACTGGCCGGCGTGCCGGTCGCTCTGATCGGGCTGATCGGCTACATCGTGATCCTGTGCTCGCTGCTGGTGCGCCAGGACGACCGCACGCGCTTCGCCACCTCCGCGTTCACGCTGGGAGGCTTCGGCTTCAGCGCCTACCTCACCTACCGCGAGGTGTTCTCGCTCGAACAGATCTGCGAGTGGTGCGTGGGCAGCGCGGTGCTGATGACGATCCTGATGGTCCTCTCAGTGTGGCGCTACCTGCGCGGAGACGCGCCGGCAGCATCGCTCGACGCGCCGGCGCAGCCCGCTGAGCAGCCGGCCGCCGTCGGCAGCTCCTACTGAGAAGGCGACTCGCCGGCAGCGACGCGTGCGGCTGCTGCGCGATGCGGAGGTTCGCTGATGGATATACGTCCAAGCGCGAGCGTCGCGGGCCGAGATCGGCGCCCGCCGCGCCGACGTGTCCGGTAACGATGGCGAGCGATCTGACCCTGAACCGCGGCCCGGTCGACGCGTCCGCGCCGGGATCTGCACCTGACGCCGCTCCCGCGGCGCAGGAGCCGCCGGGAGAGGCACGGATCCGCAAGCTGTTCGAGATGACGAGCGACCTGCTCGCGACGATCTCGCTGGACGGTCGCTTCACGCTGCTGAACCCTGCGTGGGAGCAGCTGCTGGGCTGGCCGCGCGAGGAGCTGCAGTCGCGACCGGTCACGGACTTCGTGCATCCGGACGACGCCGAGCAGCTGCTCGGCCCGATGCGCGCGGGCAACGGGCATCCGGCGGAGGTCGAGAACTTCACCACGCGCTACCGCCACCGCGACGGCTCCTGGCACTGGCTGCTGTGGAGCGCGCGACGCGACGGCGACACCTGGTACGCCGCCGCCAAGGACGTGACGGATCGCATGTGGCTGGAGCGCCAAGCGCTGCACGACCCGCTGACGCGACTGCCGAACAGGACGCTGCTGATGGACCGCGCGCGCCAGGCGATCACGCGCATGCACCGCAGCCGCGGCGTGCTCGCGATGCTGTTCATGGACCTCGACAAGTTCAAGGCCGTCAACGACAACCTCGGCCACGACGCCGGCGACAACCTGCTCGTGTCCGTCTCCGAACGCCTCGCCGAGCTGATGCGCGACACCGACACCGTCGCGCGGCTGGGCGGCGACGAGTTTGTGATCCTCGCCGAGGAACTGGAGAGCGAGGGCGAGGCGCTGGCGCTCGGCAGCCGCGTGCTCGAAGCGCTCGAGCTGCCGTTCTCGCTCGGCACCTCCGAAGTGGCGATGCTGGCCAGCGTCGGCGTGGCCGTCTCGCACGATCCCGAGTGCGACCCGGAGACCCTGCTGCGCGAGGCTGATCTCGCGATGTACAAGGCCAAGGGCGCCGGCGGGCGGCGGCTGGAGCTGTTCGACGAGAGCCTGCGGCACGCGGTCTCCACGCAGGTCGAGATCGAGACGCTGCTGCGCGACGCGCTGCCGCGGCAGGAGCTGGTCCTCGCCTACCAGCCGATCCTGCCGCTGAAGGGCGGCCAGGCGATCGGCATCGAGGCGCTCCTGCGCTGGCGTCCGCACAAGCAGACCGAGGGCAGCACCGACGGCGAAGTGATGCCTGCGACCTTCCTGCCCCCCGCCGAGGACACCGACCTGATCGTGCAGATCGGCAAGTGGGTGATGCACACCGCATGCCTGCAGGCCGAGGCGTGGCGCCGTGTCGGCATCCAGGTACCGGTCTCGATCAACATCTCCGCGCGTGAGCTGATCGAGATGGACCTCGCAGAGCGCGTGCGCGAGGAGCTCGCCTATTGCCGGCTGCCCGGACGTGCGCTGTGCCTCGAGGTGAGCGAGGACGCCGTGATGCGCGACCCCGAGCGCGCGGGCGAGGCGCTGCGCGACGTCAAGCGCCTGGGCGTCTCGATCGCGCTCGACAAATTCGGCTCCGGCCAGTTCTCTTTGGGCCTGCCGCGCAACATCCCGCTCGATGTCGTCAAGCTCGATCGGATGCTGACCGGCACCTTCGACCGCGACAAGGAGCGCCGCGCGATGTTCGCCGCCACGATCGCGCTGACCAAGGAGGCGGGACTGTCCGCTGTGGCCGTGGGCATCGAAACCAACCGTCAGCTCGCGCTCGCGCGCGAACTCGACTGCGCACTCGGCCAGGGCTTCCTGCTGCACGGCCCGACCGCGCCGAACCGCCTGCGCATCAGGGACACGAGCGGCTCGGTAACCTCCGCGCCGTGGCGTCCCCTGGTGCGGCTGGGCGGCAGCAACAAGCGCCGCTGAGCGGCGAAGATCCGCGCGCCGCGGAGAAGCGCGCCGCCGCACGCGCCGCAGCGGAGCTTGTGCGGGACGGCATGCGGCTGGGACTCGGCACGGGCTCGACGGTCGCTCACCTGCTGCCCGCGATCGCCGAGCGCTCGCTGCCGGACCTCGTCTGCGTAGCAACCTCGACCGCCACCGAACAGGCCGCACTGGCGCTCGGCCTGCGCGTGCGCGAGCTCGACGACGTCGGCGAGCTGGACCTTGCGATCGACGGCGCCGACCAGGTCGACCCTGCCGGCTGGCTGATCAAGGGCGGCGGCGGCGCGCACACGCGAGAGAAGATCGTCGCCTCTGCGGCGCGCGAGTTCGTCGTGATCGTCTCGGCCGAGAAGGAGGTCGAGCAGCTCACGGCACCGGTGCCGCTGGAGCTGCTGAGCTTCGGCGCGACGGTGGTGCTCGCGCAGCTCGCCCCCGCCGCGCTGCGGCAGTGCCCGCCGAGCCCCGACGGCAACCTGATCGCCGACTACGTCGGCGCGATCGGCGAGCCGCGCGCGCTGTCCGCGCGCCTGTCCGCCACCGCCGGCGTGGTCGAGCACGGCCTTTTCGCACCGGAGCTGGTCAGCGTGATCCTGACGGGGGCCGGCGCCGACGTGCGCCGGCGGCGCGGCGGCAAGCGCTCCTAGGCCGCCTCGCGCTCGCTCTCGCGCGGACGCAGCTCCTCTGAGGAGGACATCGGATGGCGCGCCAGCACGCCGTTCTCTCCCACCACGTAGGAGCCCATGCGCAGCAGCGGCGGCGAGTACACGTGCAGCGTCACCGCCGGATCGGCGCCTGCATGGCGCACGCGGTGGATGTCCGCCGCCGAGAAGCGAAAGCTCTGCCCGGCCCTGAACGCGCGCGTCACCGGCTCGCCGCCGAGCGCCAGGCGCTCCTCTCGTACCGCGCCGCTCACGACCGCCACCGCGCCGCAGGAGAGGTCGTGATCGTGAAAGCCGGTGTCGTGGTCGTCCATCCAGCAGATCAGCCATGCCGTCAGATGCTCGTCCGCCAGCAGCTCCTCGTATGAGCGCTGGCGCGTGTCGTGGCGCACGTGCTCGATCCACAGCTCGGGACGATCGGCCAGCTCGGCCACGAACGCCTGCAGCTCAGCCTCGTCGAGATCGCGCCCACGCGGACGAGGCACGTCCGCGAGACGGTCGCCGAGCCGTCCCGCCGCGGGGCGCGAGGCCCGCGCGATTGCGCTCCGCGCGCTCATCGCGCTACCGCCACCGTGGCCGCCGCTGTCGCCGTCGCCGGTGCGCCGAGCGCGCGGCGCGTGCCGTCCGCCAGCAGGTCCCAGTCGAGGCCGTCCAGCACCTCGGATTGGCGCGGCTCGACGACCGGCCGATCGGAGCCGTAGAGGATCTGTGCGCCGCCGACGAGCATCGCGACCATGGAGGTCGCCTGCAGGCCGTAGGAGGACGTCTCGTAGAAGGTCAGCGGGTCGTGGATCGTGGCCTGCGGACCACCGCGCGCGGCGAGCCGCTCCGCGTGCAGCGGCGCAAGGCCCGCGAGCATCGAGAACACCACACGCAGTTGCGGATGAGCCGCGCGTCCCGCCGCCTGGAAGGCCAGCCACGCCGACTGCAGCCCCGCCACGTAGTGCGTGAGCGCGTGCCACCACAGCGGGTCGCCCAGCGAGCAGCCGGGCGGCTGCATGCGCCTGAACAGGCCGGGTCCCGGATGCACGAACAGCGGCGCGCCGTGACGCTCGAGCCGCGCGAGCACCGGCCGTAGCCGCTCGAAGTCGTCGATCCTCGCCAGCGCGCCGGCCGGCAGCGAGATGCCCACGCAGCCTCTCGCGAGCGCACGATCCACGTCGCCGGGCTCGGCGCGGTCGAGCGCGATCGCGCCCCACACACCGAACGGATCGGACAGCGCGAGCGCTCCCTCGTGGTAGGCGTCGAGCAGCGGCACGGCCTGCTCGCGTGGCAGCTGCTCGATGCCGATCGGGCTGGACAGGCAGACCAGCGCACGATCTAGCCCGTCGTCGCCGACGAGCGCCGCGCGCCGCTCGGGCCGCTCGCCGTCGCGATCGACCACGTACGGCCGCTCTCCCGCGAGGTACAGCACAGTGAGATCGCGCTCCACGCGCACGAACGGAAGCTCGCTGCGCGCTTCCAGCCGCTCGAGCAAGGGCTCGCTCCAGAGATGCTGGTGAACGTCTGTCCGCATCGTCCCTCGACAATAGCATGTTTTCCTGATCGTCTTTATGCGGATTCTGCTCGTCGTAGGCGGCGGATCCTCAACGTCTGGCGGAGAAGGCGGTGAATCCTCGCTCGGGTCCGATCGTCACGTCACCCAGACCCGCCTGCTCGAGACCCCTACGAAGCGCTTCGCGCGTCGGCGGCTGCGCGTGTCCGCGCCGGCTGCCCAACTCGAAGAGCATGTCCGCACGACGCCTCTCACCACGCAGGAAGGTCGTGCCGATCACGCGCCCACCGGGCTTGATGCAGCGCCTGATCTCCCTCAGCGCCAGGTCGGGCTCGTGGATCATGTGCAGGCCGCTGTAGGAGAGGAACAGATCGGCGCTCGCATCGGCGAACGGCAGCGCGGTCATGTCGGCCTCGACCACCTCGATCTGGTCCAGCCCCAGCGCTCGTGCGCGGCGCAGCGCACGAGCGCGCATCCTCACCGACAGGTCGCCGGCGAGGTACTCGACCCGCTGCCCCGCGCGGAGCTGGCGGAAGGCGACGCCGCCGCCGCAAGGCACGTCGATGACACGCTGGCCCGGCGACAGACGCGAGACCTCCTGGATGCTCTCGTACAGGCAGCGAGCGTCGATTCCCCACGTGAGCCGTCCCACGATCTGCATCAGCCAGGGACGCTCGACGTAGAGGTCGTAGACGGCCCCGAACGGGCCGGCGCAGATGTTCGGCGTCTGCGGCACGCTCGCTGATCCTCGCCGAAGTCGCGCGCATATGGTCTCCTGGACACCGAACGCCGGCCTCGTGGAGCGTTGAGCTCCGAAGTGAAAGTCCCTGCTGATCGGGTAGATCTCGTCAGAGGAGATGGCACAGCAAGCTGCAGAAACGCCGGTCACCGCGATTGTGGGCCTCCGCAACGAGACCGAGCTCGAGCGATATGACCGCAACCTCAACGAGCTGCTCGCCGAGCTGCGGGTCGCTTTGCCCGGCGTCCAGGTCCTGTTTGCATTCCTCCTGGTAGCGCCCTTCAACCAGCGCTTCGCACGGCTCAGCCAGTTCGAGCGCCATCTCTACCTGCTCGCCCTGCTCTCGACGCTGCTGGCGGCGATCCTCCTGATCGCCCCCACGCTGATCCATCGACTCCACTTTCGGCTCGGAGAAAAGCCGTACGTGGTCCAGGCCGCCAACCGCCTGATGATCGTGGGGCTGTCGGTCTTCGCGCTGGCGATGACTACCGCCGTCCTCCTGATAACGCTCTACCTGTTCGGCACCGCAGCGGCCGTCACCACCACCTCGCTCGTCGCCGTCACGTTCGGGACCGTCTGGTTCCTGATCCCTCTCCGCCGCAGACGCTCGCGCCACGGCCTGCGCGGACGGCCTGCGGCTTGAACGAGCGCTGCCGAAGCCGCGGTAGCTGCTCGATGGCCACCTACGCGCCGCCCGCGCCCCGCACCGGCGCGGGGGTTTCCTCGTTGAGTTCCGGCAGATGGTCCTTACGGAAACCGGGGTTCAATTGTTTTGCCACTTCCAGGGCTTCGTTGGGACGAGCGTGCGCCTTGTTCCGGGGCAATTCCGCGAGGACCCAGCGACCGTGTAGGAGATAGGCGCGGTCTGGCGAGCCTCCGTCGAACACTGTGGCTGTTCTGCCCGAGATCAGGATGCGCGTGCTCGAGGCGATGTGCGTGAGCTGCACGCCTTCGGCCCACTCCGCCGCGAGGGCTTTCGGGCAGTCGCCTTTCACCAGGTAGGTGAGCTCCTGCAGCAGGCCGGATATCTCGCGGTGGCAGATCACGGCGAAGCGGTGCGCGCGTCCGTCTGCGGCGACGGTCGCGAACAGCGCTCGGACTTCCGACTGCGCTCTGCTCGTCCCGCTGGACTGGCCGCCGCAGGAGACGCCACCGAGAGCGGACGCGGTCACCAGCAGCACGGCCAGCCTCGTCCTCGAAGACCCCGGCACCACGTCAGTGTTTCGAACGGCGGCGCGGCCCGTCAAGCCAAGCAGATGCGGCTGAATGGCGGACGAGGTCGCCGCCCGGCTGAGCGGTTCCGGTCCTCCTGCAGCGCTGCAGGTCCCAAAGCCGGCCGAGGGGCGGCCTCCCACAGCCGATCCGCTGCGCCAGCTCGACGATGATCCCCTCCGGGCCGCGGACGTAACAGAGCCGATAGCTGTCCTCGTAGCGTGCCAGCTCGCCAACGAGCTCCGCGCCGCGGGCTCGCAGGCCGGCAACGACGGCGTCGATGTCGTCGACTGCGAATGCGAGATGGCGGATGCCCGGGGAGTTCGCCGGCGCGTTCTGGTCGGCGCTCGGTTCCGGCGGGGCATGGAACTGCGTATCTGGACGCTGCGTGCGGTACGAGTGAGCGCCGCGCCGGCGTGTCGTTGTAAAACGACGGCATGAAGCTGCCTCGACCGCCGGGGGTGGGCAGAGCGCGCTCGTCGGCGCTCTGGGTCATGCGCCCGGGGGCACGTGCCCTCGCTCTCCAGGACGACTTGGACGGCCTCCTCGCCCGGCTTGACGCTCCCGACAGGCCGGACGAGGAGAACACACTCAGCGAACGGGCCCTCGTCGCGTGTGCGCTCGGCTCGATAGGCACCGAGGCACATGTGTGCCGCCTGTCCCGCCTCCTGCGCCCAGAGGAGACGGCGGCGGTTCGCGGATGCGCCGCGGACGCCTTGAGACGGATCGGCGGTCCCAAAGCTGCGGCGGCCCTCGTCGTTGCACTGGACGATGAGAACTGGGCCGTGCAGGACGCTGCGGTCAAGGCCCTTGAGGCGACGCACGTCGTAGATGCATGGCCCCCGATGGCGAGGCTGGCGACTGGCTCTGCTCATGCCGCGGTGCGGATGAACGCGGCCGGAGCGCTTGGCGAAGCCAAGTCGGACACTTGGATTCCGACTCTGGAAGCCGCCGCGCACGACGCCAGCATCTTGGGTGCGGTCGGCGCCGCGGCGGGCCTGAAGAACACCGGAACCCCAGCGGCCGTTGACGCGCTGAGGAAGCTGAGCCGAGAAGGCAGCTTGGTCCGGAGGCTGCTCATGTGGTGGGCCGCGCGCAGGCTTCACCGCAAGCTTCGGCGGCGCGACGATCCGGCTGTCCGGTGAACCGCAGAGCGGGCTTCCGCGTGCTAGAGCCGAGCGGGGGACCCAGGAATCGAACCTGGCGTTGCGGTTTTGGAGACCACCGTGTTACCGATACACCAGTCCCCCGAGGGCCTCGCATTCTACGGTCTCGCCGCCACTTCACCGCGGCGCCGGGCGCCCGCGGCGCAGCCGATCGGGCCCGGCACCCCCCCCGCCGCCGCGCTGCCCACACGCGGTTGCCGCGAATGACCGCGGCGCCATGCCACTCCTGAAGCCCGCCCCAGGCGCCTAGCGACGGCCTCTACGGCTCAAGCAGGACCCCTCCGCTGCCGACAGGCACATAGGTCTGTCGATTCGCCAATCCATGCACACCTTTTTGCAGATGATGCCGTCCCGAGCCCGCCTCAGCGGGTCGCGTCTGCGCACGCACGTACTTCGGCGCCTCCGCGACGGCGAGGACGGCTTCCTGCTCGTCGAGGTGATGGTGAGCGCGCTGCTCGTTGGGCTGATCGTCACCGCGACGTTCAACGGCTTCGACGTCGCCCAGAGGTTGACGATCGACCAGCGCCGCCACAGCATGGCTCAGCTGCTCGCGGCGGAATCGCAGGAGCAGCTGCGCAGCGACTCCGCGACCGCGCTCGACGCGCTCGAGACCTCGCCGCACACCTACACGCGTGAAGTGACGAACAACGGCAGCACCACCACCTACAAAATCAGCCAGGAAGCAAAAGCGCTCAGCTCGAAAGGCACGACCGGCTGCAGCGCTACGGGGGCGAGCAGGGAAAACGGCGCCAACATCGCGATCATCACCACCGTCACCTGGGCGGCGCTCGAAAAACAGACGGCGCGTAAAGCGGTCCGCCTCTCGAGCATCGTCACGCCGCCTGTCGGCTCTGCGCTGGAGGTCGACGTGACCGACGGCGCCAGCCCGCCGAAAGCGGTCTCCGGCGTCACGGCGATCGTCAAATTCACGCCTTCCGGCGCGGCCACCGCGACGACCGTCGAAGGCACGACGGGCAGCGCGGGCTGCGTCGTCTTCAGCGGGCTCGCCGCGACAAGCGCCACCGTCGAAATCGTCGAAAAACTCGGCTACGTGTTCAAGACCGGGGAAATCAAACTGTCGGCGAAAACCGTCACGATCGCCCCGAACATCACGACGCAGTACCCGATCGTGTACGCGCCGGGCGGGCAGCTGACAGCGCAGTTCGCATACAAAGGCGCAACCACCTTCAACGGCAAAACCGTCAAGAGCGACACGTTCGTCGCCTCCAACGCCAGCATCCCCACCGGCACGTCCCAGTACGTTCTCGGCAGCACCAACGTCAAAGCACAGGAAACCGGCGAACAGGAATATCTCGCCTCTGCGGCCACGGCGATCGCCGGCTACACGACCGAAGGCGCCGCCACCGCTGTGGCCGGCAAATACCCGACCGGTGACCTGTTCCCGTTCCCGGGCGAATGGACCGCTTACGCGGGCGACTGCCCGAAGAGCAACGTCGGCCCCGCCTCAGAAGTCAAAGCCCTGGTGCTCGCGTCCACGAACACCAAAGTCACGCTGCCGCTGAGCCTGGTCAGCCTGACCCTCAAGACCGGCACGTTTGCGACCAAAGCGACCGCGACGACCGACGCCAGCGCCTACGCGGTCAGGATCAAGAACCCCGAATGCGAAGGCTACGAAAAACCGAATCACTCCTACGCGACAACCACGCCGGTCCTCAAACACGAACAGAAAACCGCCGCCGGCGAACTGGAAAACCCCTTCCAGCCATTCGGCAAGCAGACGCTCTGCATCTACAACTCGACGAGCAAAAAGACGTACACGTGGACATACACCAACTCGACGGAAGCCGGCAACACGACAACGCTCTACACCGGCCAGCCCACTGCAACCGAACGCAAAACCACTGAAACGAACGAAATTAACAAACTGAAAGCCGAAAAAAAGTCTACGGCCGCCTACGAAGCGGCCAAAGTCACCCGTGAAGAAGAAGAAGCCAAAGGCGACGGCGGCTTCACGATCGCGTCCGCGGCCTCGAACACATGCTGACGCGGCTGACCAACAGGCTCTCCCTGCGCGAGCAGCACGGCTTCACGCTCATCGAGGTGCTCGTCGCGTCGGTCACGGGCGTGATCGTCGCGGGCGCTCT
>DASWSH010000070.1:0-6071 GCA_036402735.1 Solirubrobacteraceae bacterium
CGCCGCCTCCGACGCGCGCTCGCGGCTCGCCGCCTGCGTCTACGCGGGCGCGGTCACGGCGCTGCTCGGCACGAGCGCGCTGTATCACCGCGTCACCTGGCGGCCCGGCGCGCGGCGCTGGATGCGCCGCCTGGACCACTCGATGATCTTCGTGCTGATCGCAGGCACCTACACGCCGGTGTGCCTGCTGGCTCTGAAGGGCGCTCTGGCGCACATGGTCCTGCTGGTCGTCTGGTTGGGCGCCGCCGGCGGGGTGCTGTTCAAGCTGCTCTGGATCGACGCGCCGAAGTGGCTGCTTGCGGCCGTGTACCTCGCGCTCGGCTGGGTCTCAGCCGCGATCTTCGGCGAGCTGCCCGCGGCGGTGGGGTGGCTGGGCGTCGCGGGCCTCGCGGGCGGCGGGCTGCTGTACACCGTCGGCGCCGTCGTTTACGCGAGCGGCCGGCCGAACCCGTGGCCGAAGGTGTTCGGCTACCACGAGGTGTTCCACGCGCTGGTGCTGGCGGCGGCGGCGCTGCACTACGCGGTGATCGCGTTCGCCGTGCTCCCTCACGGGCACGGCTAGTCGAACAGGACGCGGCTCGGGCACATACGCGCCAGCGCGCAGCGCGCGCACGCGGGCCTTCTCGCGTGGCAGGTGCGCCGGCCGTGCCGCAGCAGGTTGACGTGCAGCTCCAGCTCCTCGCCACGCGCGGTGAGCGCGAGCATCTGGTCGTGCAGCTGCTCGAACGGCGCGCCCGGCCGCAGCAGCTCCAGGCGCATGCCGACGCGCGAGACGTGCGTGTCGACGGGCACATCGTGCATGCCGAAGGCGAATAGCAGCACGCACGCGGCGGTCTTGCGCCCCACGCCCGGCAGCGACACCAGGTAGTCGCGCGCCCGCGCCACCGGCTCGCGCGCCAGCCAATCGAGCGAGAGCTCGTCCGACTCGCGCTCGTCGTCTGAGATCGCGCGCAGGATCGCCTGGATGCGCGCCGACTTCACCTTCGAGATCCCGCCGGGCCGGATCGCCTCCTCGACGGCCGCGAGGGGCGCGTCGCGCACGCGCTCCCACTCGGGGAGGAGCTCGCGCAGGCGCAGGTAGGCGACGTCGCGATTGCGGTCGTTGGTCGACTGCGAGAGCACCGTCAGCACCAGCTCCGCGATCGGGTGTCCGTGCGGGCGCATCAGCGGCACGCCGTAGACGTCGCGCAGCCGTTCGCGCACACGTACGACGCGGGCGCGGCGCGGCGGACTCCATGCTGCGTTCGGCGGCATCGGCCAACGGTATCCGCCAATATCCGCCCCCGTGCCCGCGGTGAGCGACAACGACGGTCAGCTCGACGCCCCGCTCGGGCAGCACGGGTCCCTCCCTCTGTTCTGGCGCAGCGCGCCCGCCCCGGACGGCGCGGAGCGCCCGCCGGTGCTCTACCTGCACGGCGTGCCCACCAACTCCGATGAATGGCTGCCGTTCCTCGCTCGCACGGGCGGCCTCGCGCCCGACCTGCCCGGCTTCGGCCGTTCCGGCAAGCCCGGCTCGCTGACCTACACGATCGCCGAGTACGACAGCTTCATCGAGCGATTCCTGGACATGCTCGAGGTTGAGCGCGTGTCGCTCGTGGTGCACGATTGGGGCGGTGTCGGGCTGGCCTTCGCGCAGCGGCTGCCCGAGCGCATCGAGCGGCTCGTGATCATCGACGCGGTCCCGTTCCTTCCGGGCTATCGCTGGCACCGCACCGCACGCATGTGGCGCACGCCGGGCGTGGGAGAGCTCGTGATGGGCGCGACCACGCACTTCACGCTGCGGCTGCTCTCGCGCGAGTCCAACGCGACACCCGGACCGATGCCGCAGCAGTGGATCGACATGGTGATGGACCACTTCGACCAGGGCACGCAGCGCGCGATCCTGCGCCTGTACCGCAGCTCACCGCCGGAGGTGCTCGAGCGGGCCGGCAGCGGCCTTTCCGCCCTGAGGATGCCGGCGCTCGTCGCCTGGGGCGGGCGCGATCCCTACATCGATGCGCGCTTCGGCCGCGAGTATGCGGCGGCGCTGCCGAACGCGCAGCTCGCGGAGTACCCGGACGCCGGCCACTGGCCCTGGCTCGACCGCCCGGACCTGATCGATCGCGTGGCGGCCTTCCTGAGCGACGGGTGAGGGCGCTCGCGCGCGGCGCTCCCGCGTGGACGATCACGGCGGCGCTCGGGGTCGCGTACCTGATCGCCGCGCCGCCCGCCCCGGACCTGGCCGCGGCAAGCTATCGCTCGCATCTGTTCTCGCAGCTGGGCTTCGCGCTGTGGGACAACTCCTGGTACGCCGGCCATCATCTGCTCGCCTACTCGGTGCTCGCCCCCGGCCTCGGCGCGCTGCTCGGCCCGCGGCTCGTGGCGGTGCTCTCGATGGTCGCCGCGACCGCGCTGTTCGCGGCGGCGATCCGCGGGCGCTTCAGCGCGCGCGCCGAGCGCATCGCCGCCTGCTGGTTCGCGCTCGGTGCGTCGATCGCGCTGCTGTCCTGTCGCGTGCCGTTCGACCTCGGCCTCGCGATCGGCCTCGGCGCGCTCGCACTCGCGCAACGGCGGCGGCTGCGCGCCGGCCTCGCCGTCGCCGCGCTCGCGACGGTCCTCTGCTCGCTTGCCAGCCCCGTCGCCGGGGCATTCCTGGCGCTCGCGTTCATCGCATGGGCGCTCGCCGGTCCGGCACGTGCGCGGCCGCTGCTGCTGGCGGCGCTGGCGCTCGTGCCGATCCTGCTGCTCAGCGTCGTGTTCCCCGAAGGCGGGACGCAGCCGTTCGTCGCGTCGGCCTTCTATCCGGCGCTGGCCGGGGTGCTCGTGGTGGGCGCCGCGATCCCGTTCAAATACCCCGCGCTGAGAATTGGGGCGGCGCTGTACGCGCTGACGCTCATCGGCTCCTACCTCGTGCCGAGCGCCGTCGGCGGCAACGTCGACCGGCTAGGCGCCCTCGCTGCGGGGCCGATCGCCGCGCTGGCGCTCGCAGGCGCGCTCACGCGCCCGCGCCGGCTGCTGCTGCTCGTGCTCGCGCCCGCGCTGCTGTACTGGCAGAGCAACGCGCCCGTCGCCGACTTCGCCGCGGCCGTCACAGACCCCGCCGCGAACGCGCCCTACTACACGCCGCTGCTGGGCAGGCTGCAGGCGCTCGGGGTCGGATACGGCCACCGCCCGGTCCGCATCGAGGCTGTCGCGACGGCCGACCACTGGGAGGCGCGCTGGATCGCTCCGCACGCGATGCTCGCCCGCGGCTGGGAGCGCCAGCTCGACCGCGACCGGAACGCGCTGTTCTACTCCTCGCGCCCGCCCACGCCCGCGAGCTACCGAGCGTGGCTCGCGCGCGAGGCGGTCTCCTACGTGGCGCTGCCCGACGCGCCGCTCGACTACTCGGCGAAGGCCGAGGCGCGGCTGCTCGGCATGCCCGCGGTGAGCGGACCGGGTGGCTACCTGCAGGAGATCTGGCGCGGCTCGCATTGGCGCCTGTTCGCGGTGCTCGCACCGGCGCCGCTGGCGCGGGCGCCCGCAAGGATGACGGCGGTCACGCCTCAGTCGTTCACGCTGCTCGTGCCCGCGCCGGGCTCCTACCTCGTGAAGATCCACTTCACCCCCTACTGGAAGCTCGACTCGGGCGACGGCTGCGTGGCGCGCAGCGAGAGCGGCGACTGGACGACGGTGCGTGCCGATCGTGCCGGCGAGCAGCACGTCGTGATCGCGTTCTCGCCGGCCCGCGTGCTGGCGAGCAGCGCGCGTTGCGGATGAGCCTCGCTGCGCCCGAGCATCGTCTAGGGTTTGCGCGATGGTCGCTCGCGCTCGTGTCCTGCAGGCGCGCGCCCTGCCGCACGGTTGGCTGGACGCGCTGCGACAGGTCTCGCTGTTCGGCGGTGCCTACCTCGCCTACCGGCTGGTGCGCGGCATCGTCGAGGCGAACGCGAACGCCGCGTTCGCTCACGCGCGCGACCTGATCTCGCTGGAGCGCACGCTGCACGTGTTCGTCGAGCCGTCCGTGCAGGGATGGGCATCGGGCAGCCACGGCGTGATGGTGGTGGCCAGCTGGCTGTACGTGAACGCGCAGACGTCGGTGACGGTCGGGGCGCTGCTCTACCTCTATCTGCTGCACAACCAGCGCTTCTACTTCGTGCGGAACATGTTCATGATCTCGATGGCGATCGCGCTGGTCGGCTACATCGTGTTCCCGACCGCGCCGCCGCGCTTCATGCCGGAGTGGGGCTTCACCGACAGCGTCGCGGACATCGCGAAAGTCAACATCGACCAGCACGGCGGGGCGATCAACGCGCTCACCAACCTGTATGCGGCGGTGCCCTCGATGCACGTCGCCTTTGCGTTGATGATCGGCTGGACGCTGGCGCGGCTCGTGCGCACGCGAACCGCGCGGATCGCCTGGATCGTGTACCCGTTCCTGATGACGTTCGTGATCGTCGTCACCGCCAACCACTTCATCGTCGACGCGCTGCTCGGCGCGCTGACCGCGGCCGCCTCGGCGTACGGCGCCACCTGGCTCGCGCGGGCGCGTCCGAACGCCTGGCGCTTCAGCGCGGTCGCGCCGGCGCCCGCACCAGCCGCCGCGGGCGGCGTCGGCGCGCGACTGACGCCGAGCGGCTGACGAGCTCCCTCTCGATGCCCCCCAGGCAGCAGGCACCCACGCGCCGCTCGCGCCGTGCCGGCAGGCGCGCCGGGCGCCGCGCCGTGCGCGCGCCGATCGGACAGGGGCAGCGCCGCGAGCTCGTGCGCAACCGCCTGATCGAGTCGCGGCTGACGCCGAACGCGATCTCGCTGACGGGGCTCTTGCTGAACCTGCTGGCGGCGGTGCTCGTGTGGGAAGGCCTGTTCTTCCTCGGCGGCGTCGCCTTCGTCGTCGGCTCGATCATGGACACGCTCGACGGGCGCTACTCGCGCATGTCGGGCAAGGGCACGCCCTTCGGCGCGTTCCTCGACTCGACGCTCGACCGCATCGAGGAGGGCATCGTGCTGACGGCGGTCGCCGGCTACTTCGCGCAGCACGGCAACCGCGCAGCGGCCGCCGGCGTGGTCGTGGCCGTGCTTGCTTCGCTGATGGTCAGCTACACGCGGGCGCGCGCGGAGGCGCTGGGCGTGGAATGCAAGGTGGGGATCGCCACGCGTCCGGTGCGGGTCGTGATCCTTTCGATCGGCCTGCTGTTCGCGCGCGGCGCCTCGCTGGGCAACTTCCAGCTGCTCGAGCCGGCCGTGTACGTGCTTGCAGCGCTGTCCCTGATCACCGTCGCCCAGCGCATCTGGCACGTGCGACGTGCGCTCGCGGTGTGACCTGCAGCGCCGGGCGGAGTAGTAACACCCCGAACCGAGGAAGGACTTATCCCTTGAGCACTCTCAGCAACGGCGCCCACGGCGCCCCCTCCAGCAACGGCCGCGCCCGCTACCAGTCCGAGAAGGTGCGCGTCGCGGTCGTCGGCGTCGGCAACTGCGCGTCGGCCTTCGTGCAGGGCGTCCACTACTACAAAGACGCCGACCCCTCCGAGCAGGTACCGGGCCTGATGCACGTGGACCTCGGCGGCTACCACATCCGCGACATCGAGTTCACGGCCGCCTTCGACATCGACGCGACCAAGGTCGGCAAGGACCTCGGCGAAGCGATCTGGGCGGGCCAGAACAACACGATGAAGTTCGCCAAGGTGCCGAAGAAGCTCGGCGTCCCCGTCTACCGCGGCATGACCCACGACGGCCTCGGCAAGTACCTCAAAGAGAAGATCACCAAGGCTCCCGGCGAGACGGCCGAGATCGTCAAGATCCTCAAGGACACCCACACCGACGTGGTCGTCTCCTATCTCCCGGTCGGCTCCGAGCAGGCGACCAAGTGGTATGTCGAGCAGGTGCTCGAGGCCGGCTGCGGCTTCGTCAACTGCATCCCCGTCTTCATCGCACGCGAGGACTACTGGGACAAGCGCTTCAAAAAGGCGCGCCTGCCGATCGTCGGCGATGACATCAAGTCGCAGGTCGGCGCCACGATCGTGCACCGCAACCTGGCGCGCCTGTTCGCGGACCGCGGCGTGAAGATGCTGCGCACCTCGCAGCTGAACGTGGGCGGCAACATGGACTTC
>DASWSH010000071.1:0-3720 GCA_036402735.1 Solirubrobacteraceae bacterium
ACCGTCGCCGTAGTAGTTGTTCTCGACGTAGGTGTCGGAGCCCCAGCCTCCGCCCCAGCCGCCGAGCATCTCGCCCGCGAGCAGCCCGCCGAGGAAGCCGCCGCCGAACCCGCCGAAGCCTCCGAAGAAGCCGCCCGACCATGGGCCGTAGTAGGCCGGCGCGTTCCAGTACGCCACCTGCCGGCCCCCTACGTCGATCTCCCTCACCTGCGGGTCCAGTCCGGCCTCGACGCGCTGGGCGTCGGCCTCGCACGCCGGCACCGGCCGCGGCACGCCACCCTCGGGCGCCCACGCGACGTCGCGCGCGGACGGTCCGTGGCGCGGGTCGAAGAAGCACGGCGGCCGGCGCTCGGGCGGCTGCTCGCCGTTCAGCCGGGCGCGCGCCGAGGTCATCGCGTAGCGGCCCTCCTCGAGCGCCTGCGTGACCGGCGCGAGGTCGGCGGGCCGGCGCGCGCCCTCGAAGCGCGTGTTCGCCTTGTCGTAGCTCTCGACGGCACGGCCGTAGTCCGCCTTCGCGGCAGGATCGGCGCCCGGCATCTCCACGTCGAGGTCGAGCGCGCGGATCTCGTCGCCGAGGCCCACGAGGTCGTCGCGCGCCACGCGCTTCACCTCCGCGAGCTCGCGCTCCTCGCGCAACCTGCGCTGGCGGCGCGCGTTCACGAAGAGCGCGCCGCCGCCCAGGCCGAGCGCCCCCAGGAGGATGAGCGGCAGCGCGCTGGACGAGCCCCCGCCGCCACCACCGCCGCTACTGCTGCCGCCGCCACCGCTTGAGGCGCTCCGCTCGGCTCCGACGCGGTCGATGAAGTCCTTCAGGACCGCGTCCGGCCCGCCGGACTTGTGAGCGCTGTACGCCTCAGCGCCCAGCGGTCGCGAGCTCACGACGTCGGAACCGACGTTGAAGCTCCCGCCGGCGTACACCGCATACGTGCCCGTCCGACGGAGCCGGTCATGCAGCGCCCTGACGAGCCCGCCGGCCGAACCGCCGGCCTCGGCCTTCGCCGCCGCGGGCAGCACGGCGATGAACATCGGGCCGGCGCCGCTCTGCTCGATCTCCCGCGTCAGCGCGTCACGTTCCGAAGCGCTCACGTTCCCGCACACGGGCTGCGAGCGCAGACAGGCAACCGTGCTGTCGATGATCGAGCCCGCAAGAGCGGCCGGCGCAGCGACCAGTACCAGGAGCAGCGACAGGAGTAGGCAGCGCCTCACACCTCCCCCCTACCCAGAGCGCTGAGGTAGCCATACGTCTCGTCGAACGCCCAGGCGAGCAGCAGCGTCTTCGTGTGGACGCGCGGGATCATGTCCGGCGGGAGCCCCGCGGCGGCCCCCGGGGCATCCATCATCTGCGACAGCTCGATGAAGCCCTCGACGCGCGCCGCCCGCTGCGACTCGCCCAGCCCCTCCCAGCTCGGCTGCAGGTCCTTCTCGTAGAACTCGTCGGGCTCGACGCCCGCGCGCACGAGCTCGGCGGCGTCGGCCGTCGGCGCCTCGACCTCGCCCTCCAGCAGGTCGCGCACGATCGCGCGCAGGTCGACGCCCGCCGCGAGTCCGTTCACGCGCGCCAGCTCCGAATGGAGCGCGCCGAGAGTCACGCGCATCGCCCGCGCGTCCTCCGCCAGTCCGCCCGAACGGCGCTCCGGCTCCTTCCCCCTCAAGCGTGCAAGCAACCCCATCCGCTTCCTTTCCTCAGCCGACCTCAACTCGCGGCCTCGACGGCCTCCTCGTGGCTGCCGTACACCCGCAGCCGCGCAATCTTCCCGTTTCGCATCAGGAACACCCAGCCCGTCGGGCGGTCGAGGATCATCCCGCCTCCGCGTGCTAGCACGCGGCCGAGCACGACCACCACGTCTTCGCGGCGCCCCTCGAGCACCTCCTCGGGAAACAGTCGCAGCTCGGGCCACACCCGTGCGACGTCCTCGAAGTAGCGCGCTATGCCGTCGTGCCCACGGTAGGGCATACCGCCTGTCGTGAGGTTGGCGGTGACCGGCAGGAACTCGATCTCCGCGTCCATCAGGTCGACGAGGGCATCGAGGTCGCGCTCCGCGAAAGCCGCGAACGTCCGCTGCACGAGATCGAGGTTCGGTCCGGCGATTCGGCGAGTATCGCCAAATGGCCCTTGACCAGGCGGCGTCGCGCGTGCAGGGTTGGCGGGTGCGGCCCGTGCCAGAACTCCAGCCCAGCTCCGACCTGACCACCGCCATCGTGCGCGAGCCGCGCGGCGTGCGGCTGATGCTGCGCGGGGAACTCGACATGAGCGGCGTGCTCGAGACGGAGAGCGCCGTGCGAGCTGCGGCCCAGCTCACGACCGGGCGCCTCGTCATCGACCTCACCGAGCTCAGCTTCATGGACGTGTTCGGCGCGCGCGCGCTGCTGCGCGTGGCAGACGAAGCGCTGTCGGCCGATCGCGAGGTGGTGATCGCGAACCCGAACCGCCACGTGCGGCGGCTGTTCGAGCTGATCACCGATCTCGCCCGCGGGCGCAGCCTCGTGGCAGAGCTCGTGCGCCCTGTCGGCTAGCCGGCCCGCTCAGGCGCCCACAGGGGCGGGCTCCGGCCCACCGGCGGGATCCGGCGGGGGATCCGGCGGCGGCTCCTCGTCCGCGTCCTCCGCCAGCCGCTGGCGGCGGTAGAGCGTGTACTCGTAGATGGCGATCTGGAGCGTCGCCGCCGCCGGGATCGCCAGCAGCGCCCCGAAGACGCCGAACAGCGTGCTGCCGAACAGCACGGCCACGAGCACGACGAACGGCTCGACCTGCACCGCGCGCGACTGGATGCGCGGCTGGATCACCGTGTTCTCGATCTGCTGGTAGACCACCGACCAGATCGCCCATACGATCGTGGCCGTCGGGAAGTCGTTGAACAGGGTCACGATCCCGACGACGATCGCGCCGAGTGTCGCGCCCACGAGCGGAACCAGGTCGAGCAGCGCGATGATCAGCGCAAGCGCCACCGGGTACGGCACACCGAGTATCTCGAGCACGATCCACGAGCTCACGCCGGCGATCACCGCCTGCAGCAGAGCGCCGCGCACGTAGCCGCCGACGGCGTTGCCGGTCCGGTCGAACAGCCGGTTGAGCGCACTCGCCGTGTGGTCGTCGTGCAGCCGCACGAAGGCTCGTCTCCAGCGCGGCGCGGCGCCGACCATGAAGACCGACAGGATCAGGATCGTGATCCCGGCGAAGACCGAGCTCACGATGCTCGCCCCGACGCTCGCCAGCACACCCGCAGCGTCGCCGACCTTCGCCGGCAGCTTCGCGGCCTGCTCCTCGATCTTGACGGTCAGGTCGTACTTCTTGTCGAGGTCGTGGAGCGTCTTGTTCTCCTGGACCGTCTTCGTGAGGTCGCGCGCGTACTGGGGCGCGTTCGTGGCGAGGTTGTTCGCCTGGTCGACGATCGGCGGGACGAGCACGCCGGCGATCAGGAACGGGATCAGGATCACAGCGAGGTAGACGACCGTGATCGCAAGGCCTCGCCGCAGCCAGCGCTCGAAGAAGCGCACCGGTCCGGAGACCGCGACCGCGATGAAGCCGGCAAGCACGAGCCAGCCGAGCGGCTTGCGCAGCAGGTAGACGAGGTACAGGCCGAGCACGGCGACCACGACCACCGCCACCACGCGCGCGGCGGTCGCCACGATCGCCGCCGAGCGCGAGCCGGGCTCCGGCCCGAGCTCTGCGGCAGCCGGCTGCGGGATGTCGCTCACGCGCCCCTATTCGATGGCGGGCCC
>DASWSH010000072.1:0-1753 GCA_036402735.1 Solirubrobacteraceae bacterium
CTTCGAGGATCTGCTGGCGCCTTTCCGCGCGCGCAGCGGCATCGCGCCGGAGGTCGTGCTGGAGGGGGATCTGGACGACATCTCGCCCTCGCAGCGCATGGCGCTGCTGAGCGTCGTAGGGGAGGCGCTGAGCAACGTCCGTGAGCACAGCGGCGCCTCCTCGGTGCAGATCTGGATCGCGCAGGACGAGGCGGGTGTGCGCGCGCGCGTGCGCGACGACGGCCACGGCTTCGACGTGGAGGCGGAGTTGCTGCGTGCTGCGCGGCGCGGCCACATGGGGCTGGCGGGCGTCTACGAGCGCGTGCGCCTGCTGGGCGGCCACTGCCGTGTCGAGAGCCACGCCGGCGGCCCGAGCGAGATCGCGATCGCGTTACCGCGCTGGCAGGCGGCGGGTGCCGAGCGCGCCGCCGCGGACGGCTAGCGCCGCGGCCCGTTCAGTCCCGTGCGCGGACGAGACCGTGCTCGAACGCGTAGCGCACGGCGCCGCTGCGGTTGCTGACGCCGAGCTTGCGGTAGATGTTCGTGAGGTGGAACTTGACCGTGTGCTCGGTCACCCACAGCTCGGCGCTGATCGCCTTCGTGGTCTTGCCACCCGCGACCGCCGCCAGGATCGTCGTCTCGCGATCTGTCAGGCCGTGCTCCTGCTCGGGCGCGCCGCCGTTCTCCGGCGCATCGGCGGGGGTGTGGAAGAGCGTGTAGCCGGCTGCCACCTGACGCACGAGCGCGGCGATGTCGAGCGCGTTGACGCTCTTGAGGACGTACGCGCTGGCCCCCGCTTTCACCGCGGCATCGATCGTCGCGTGGTCCTCGCTGGCTGACAGCACGACTGTCCTCACCTGCGGCCAGGACTCCTTGATGCGGCGGATGCACTCGGCGCTGGCCATGCCCGGCATGCGCATGTCCAGCAGCACGATGTCCGGACGGCGCCGCTCCACCAGCGGCAGGACCTCGTCGCCGTTGCGCGCCTCGCCGATCACGTCGATGTCGTCGCACGCCTCGAGCGCGCGGCGCAGGCCCTGCAGGATCAGCGGATGATCATCCGCGACCAGGACCTTCAGAGCAGAGTTGACGCTTCGCTGCATGGCGACGCTTCAAGCATCGGCAGCGAAAGCATGTGACTGAAGCGGCGCCGGGCCGGCGGCCCCTCGCGCGTCAGTCGTGGCCGTGGCTCTCGCCGGCAGCGGCCGGCGGGCGCGACTCCTCGGCGAGCGAGGTGATGGTGAGCAGGCCGCGCGCGCTCGACTCGAGCACCTCTGTGGCCTCCTCGAGCGAGCGGGCGTAGAGCTCGACGAGCAGGTGCACGACGATGCGCTGGTCGTCTTCGTGCTTGTGGAAGCGCACGTGCGTGAAGAACTCGCGCACGCCGTGGTCGCCGAAGGCGGCGTAGGAAAGCGCGTCGCCTGCCTCCGGTCCGGAGCACGTCTCGACGTCCTCGGCGTCCACCTGGACGGTGCAGGAGGCGACCCACGGGGTGCCCGCGATCATCCTTTCCCAGCGATCCTCGATCGGCTCGACGCGGCCGTTGTTGAAGCCGAGATGTGGCTGATCGTGCATGCAGTCCAGGCACTGCACGACCGCCTCCTGAAGCTCGTCGACCACTTCGGCGCGCTCGCCCGTTTCCGGGTCGATCTTGTGGATGCCCTCGTAGTGGACCTGCACCTCCAGGTCCTGCGACCAGCAGCGGTAGCAGCGCAGCCAGCTGCGCGCGCTGGTTTCTGCCATCGAGCCCTCCATGGGGAGATTGTAGGCGCAC
>DASWSH010000073.1:0-7206 GCA_036402735.1 Solirubrobacteraceae bacterium
AGGCGGTCGACGTGCTTGGGAAGCGACTGCGGATCGAGCGTGCGCATCGTTGGGAGGGAAGCTGTGCGCGCGGACGCGCGCATCTCCTCATCCCGCGACTGTAGCGGCGGGGAAGGATTGCCGCGAGCAGGCGTCCTAGCATTTACGCGGCTCGCCGGGTCGTGTCCGGGGGCGGTGGCCGGGGCGGGAGCGACGGCGGAGACGATCGAAAGGTGGGGTCACATGAGTTCGAGGCTGAGAAGGTGCCTGCTGGCCTGCATCGCCGCGGCGCTGGGCGCCACAACGGTCCTGCTGCCCGCGCTGGCGGGCGCCGAAGCGCCCCCGATCGAACCCGTCGAACAACCGGGCTCTCCGTATCCGACGTTCTACTGGTCGCGCAGCAGCGAAGAAGTCGGCATCGGCGGTCAGGTCGTTTTCAAGAACCCGTCTACGAGCGTCCCGCACGGCCTCGAATTCGAAGGTGCGGCCAAACCGAGCTGCAGCGGCGTGCCCCCCGGCACGGGCGCGACGAGCTGGCAGGCGAGCTGCACGTTCAGCGCACCCGGCAAATACACGTTCTACTGCACCGTCCACCCCTACACGATGAGGGGCACGATCACGGTCGCGCCGGGCGGCACCACGACCACGACGACGACGACCACCTCCCCCGGCGGCACGACCGGCGGCGGTACCGGCACGAGCCCCTACCCGCTGCCCGGAGCCGGCGCGCCCGCCGGCTCCGTGCCGCTGTTCGTCGGCGGCACGAACGCGGTGAAGCTGTCGGCGGTGCGCCACGGCGGAGGCGTGCGCGGCGCGCTGGCCGTCGCGCCGGCGGGCGCGGGCGGCACGCTTCAGGTCGACGTGCTCGCGCGGCGCGGCGCGCTCGCCGCGCACAGCGCCGCGACCGTGCGCATCGGGCAGCTGAAGCGCTACTACGTCGCCGCCGGGCCGCAGTCGTTCACGATCAAGCTCACGGCGGCTGCGCGCCGCGCGCTGCGCAGGCACGGCCGGCTCGCGGTGATGGTGCGCGTGGCGCTGATACCGCCGGGCGCCGCCGCGCAGACGCTGACGCGCGCGCTGACGCTCCGCCGCTGAGTCAGGCCGCCGCCGGGCGCACGCCGATTCGGTGCGCGCCCGCGGCGCGCGCCGGCAGATGCCGTGCAAGCCGGGGCGGGCGCCTGCGCGCGCCGCTCAGCCCTGCAGCGCCGCGTCGGGCAGTGCCAGCCACTCCGCGGGCAGCGAGCCCGGCGGCGTTTCACCGATCAGCGGCGGGAAGTAGCGCGCCAGCTGCGCCGCGGGGCGCTCGGCGATCAGCGGACGCACGTCTGCGATCGACATCAGCAGGCGGATCGTGCTGCCGATCTGCAGGTCGGCCGCGTTCGCGCGCTCGCCGCCGAGCAGACCCTCGGCGATCCAGCGATCGACGCTGTCCAGCCGGCCCGGCAGCGCCGCGGCGTCCGCGCGGGCGCTGTCGTCGTTGGCATGGTTCTTCAGCGCCATCAGGCGCGCAGTGAGCGGCAGGCCCGGGCGCAGCAGCGCCCGCGGCAGCGGCAGCTTCTCCTCTGCGGCGTAGCTCTCCATCGCCTCCGGGCGTCGCAGGAACGCCGCGTCGATCAGGCGCCGGGGCACGGCTTGGAAGATCTCATCGCCCCAGCGCTCGGCCTCGAGCACGCGCTCGCGCGCCGGGTCGCCGGGCGCCGGCAGCAGCGGCGGCTCGGGCGCAAGCTGGTCCAGGCGGCGCATGATCGTGCGCGAGCCGACCAGCCGCTCAGTGCCGATCCGCATCCCCGGCACCGTCGTGCCGCCCCAGCGCAGCGGCCCCGCCAGCACGGGCGCGAGCGGCAGCAGCACGGTGCGGTCGTAGGCGATCCCCTTGAGATGCAGCGCCGCTTCCACGGCGGCGCACGGATGCGAGGCCGGCAGCACGTAAAGCCTCGGTTTGAGCTCGGACATCCTCGCGCCGAGCATAATGGTTCGCCGATGCTGCTCGCCGTGGACGTGGGAAACACGCAGACGCACTTCGGCGTATACCGGGAGCAGGAGCTGATCCAGCACTGGCGCTTCGCGACGGTCAGGCAGTCCACCGCCGACGAGCTCGGTGCCGCGCTGCGCAACCTGCTCGAACTGCGCGGCTGCGCGTTCGGCGACGTGCGCGCCTCGATCGTCTCCTCCACCGTGCCGCAGCTCGAGCCCGAGTGGACGCAGATGGCCCACCGCTACCTCTCCCACGAGATGGCCGTGGTCGGACCGGGAATGCGCACGGGCATGGCGATCCGCTACGACAACCCGCGCGAGATCGGCGCGGACAGGCTCGTCAACGCCGTGGCGCTGCGCGAGCGCTTCGAGGGCACCGCCGTGTGCGTCGACTTCGGCACCGCCACCACGTTCGACGTCGTCTCCGCCGAGGGCGAGTATCTCGGCGGCTCGCTGATGACCGGCATCGAGATCTCGCTGGAAGCGCTCTCCGAGCGCGGCGCGCGGCTGCCGAAGATCGACCTCGCGCCGCCGCGCAGCGTGATCGGCAAGAACACGATCGACGCGATCCGCTCGGGCGTCGTCTACGGCTACGCCGGCGCGATCGACGCGATCCTGCGGCGGCTCTACGACGAGCTCGGAGCGCGCGCGCAGGTCGTCGCGACGGGCGGGCTGGCGCGCCTGGTCGTGCCCTACACGGAGGAGATCGAGGAGGTCGACGACCTGCTCACGCTCACCGGCCTGCGCCTGCTGCACGAGCGCAACTCCTGAGGAGCGCCACAATGGAGGCGACGATGGCGCCGCGCTCGCTGACAGATCCGTGGATGCTCGGCTCGCTGCGGGTGCCGAACCGTGTGCTGCTCGCGCCGCTGGCCGGCATCGGCAACTGGTTCGTGCGCCTGCAGGCCAAGCGCTACGGCGCCGGCATGGCGGTCTCGGAGATGGTCTCCTCGCACGCTGTGCACCACCGCAACGAGAAGACCTGGCGAGAGCTGCTGCGCATCGATCCGCGCGAGCGGGACGGCGGGCCGGTGTCGATCCAGCTGTTCGGCGAAGACCCGGCGATGATGCGCTCCGCTGCGGAGACGGTCGCGGGCCTCGGCGCCGACGCGATCGACATCAACATGGGCTGTCCGGTGCCCAAGGTGCGCAAGACCGGCGCCGGCGCCGAGCTGCTGGCCGATCCCGACCGCGCCGTCGCCGTCGCGCGTGCGGCCGTGGAGGGCGCGGCCGCGGGCGCCGCCCAGCGCCGCCTCGGCGCGGCGCGCGAGGCGGCGGACGCCCTGGCGGGCGGGGTTCCGGTCACCGTGAAGCTGCGCTCGGGCCTGCGCGCCGGAGACAGCGAGGGGTTCGATCTCGCGCACCGGCTCGTCGCGGAGGCCGGCGTGGCTGCGATCGGCTTCCACCCGCGCTCTGCCGCCGTCCACCACAAGGGGCATCCCGACTACGAGCTCGCGCGGCGACTGGTCGAGAGCCTGCCCGCGCCGGTGCTCCTCACCGGGGGCCTCGACGAGCCCGAGCAGGTGCACGAGGCCTTCGAGCAGACGGGCGCCGCGGCGGTGATGATCGCGCGCGGCGCGCTCGGCAACCCGTGGCTGTTCGCGCAGCTCACCGGTGCCCGCTTGCACGAGCCGACGCCGGCGGAGGTGCGCACCGAGCTGGCGTGGACGCTCGATCGCGCCGTCGAGCACCTCGGCGAGGAGCGCGCCACTCGCTACCTGCGCAAGTTCTACCCCTGGTACACGGGCCGCCTCGGCCTCGACGCGGCGGCGGCGCGGGAGCTGCGGGAAGCGCTGCAGACGGCGGAGACGCTGACGCAGGCCAGGCAGCTGCTGGGGCTCGAGCGCAGCGCGGCTGCGGTGGCGGGCTGAGCCGCAGAGAAGGACCGCAACGGCGCTCGCAGTGCGGCTGCGGGAGCGGGCCGGGCCGCCCGCACAGGGCCCGCAACGGCCCCTGATGGACACTCTTGCCCCCTCGCTATACTGCTGCGCTCGCCAAAGCCGCCGGGTCCGACTGTCCCCGCCCCGAGCGGGGTTTTGCGTATCGCCGGCGGACCTGTCAAGTCGACCGAGGGCCTCATGCCGAAGGACGTCATCCTCACTCCAGAAGGCCTCCAGAAGCTGAAGGACGAGCTCGAGCTGCTCTCGACCGAGAAGCGCCGCGAGGTCGCCGAACGCATCAAGGAGGCACGGGAGTTCGGCGACATCTCCGAGAACTCCGAGTACGACGACGCCAAGAACGAGCAGGCGATGATCGAGAGCCGCATCGCGCAGCTGCAGGAGAAGCTGCGGATGGCGACGGTGATCGAGCCCAAGGACCTCTCGACAGACGTCGTGCAGGTCGGCTCGGTCGTGCACGTCAAGGACGAGAAGACCGGCAAATCGGTCAAGTACACGATCGTCGGCTCCGCCGAGGCGAAGCCGCTCGAGCACAAGCTCTCCAACGAGTCGCCCGTCGGCCGCGCGCTGCTGGGCCGCAAACGCAACGAGACGGTCGCCGTGAAGGTCCCGCGCGGCCCTGCTCGCAAGCTGAAGATCACCAAGATCGACGTCGGCCTCGAGTAGCCCCGCCTCGGGTCGGGCAGTCGGGTAGGCTCGCCGCGATGAGCGCAAGCGAGCACGGCTCCGAGCCAGGCGCGGGGGAGTCGGGCCGTCACGGCATCGATGAGCTGATCGCCGAGCGCCGCGCCAAGCGCGAGCGGCTGTCCGAGCGCGACAGCGATGCCTTCCCGCACGCCTTCCCCGGCGTCGAGCCGATCGACTCCGTGCTCGGCGCCTACGAGCATCTCCAGAACGGCCAGGAAACCGACGAGCGCCACCGCGTCGCCGGCCGCCTCGCCGCGCGCCGCGGCTCGGGCAGGGCCGCCTTCCTCGACCTCGTCGACCGCACCGGCAAGATCCAGCTGCATGCGCGCCAGGACGTGCTCGGCGAGGAGCGCTACGAGCAGCTCACCGCGCTGGACCTCGGCGACCTGCTGGGCGTCGACGGCAGCGCGATGCGCAGCCGCCACGGCGAGGTGTCGCTGCGCGTCGAGGACTTCCGCATCCTCGGCAAGGCGCTGCGCCCGCCGCCGGACAAGCACCATGGCCTCAGCGACGTGGAGACGCGCTACCGCCACCGCGAGCTCGACCTGATCGCAAGCGCCGACAGCCGCCGCCTGTTCGTGCAGCGCGCGCGGATCGTCTCCGCGGTGCGCGCCTCACTCGACGGCGAGGGCTTCGTCGAGGTCGAGACGCCCGTGCTGCAGCCGCTGTACGGCGGCGCGATGGCGCGGCCGTTCACCACGCATCACAACGCGCTCGCGCGAGACCTCTACCTGCGGATCGCCACCGAGCTCTACCTCAAGCGTCTGATCGTCGGCGGCCTGGAGCGCGTGTACGAGCTGGGCAAGGACTTCCGCAACGAGGGCGTCTCGCACAAGCACAACCCCGAGTTCACGATGGTCGAGTGGTACGAGGCCTACGCCGACTACGAGGGCGCGATGGCGCGGACCGAAGCGATCGTTCGCGCCGCCGCCGCGGCGATCGGCTACGAGGGCGAGCTCGACTTCTCCGCGCCGTGGCCCCGCGTGGGGTTCGTCGAGGCGATCGAGCAGGCGACCGCGATCGACGTGCTCGCCAACCCGACCGCGCAGGAGCTGGCGGCGGCGATCGCCGATCGCGGCCTCGCGATGAACACGGACGGCTTCGCCTGGTTCCAGCTCGCCGACGATCTGCTCAGCAAGTACGTCGAGCCGGCGCTGGCGCGGCCGACGTTCGTCGTCGACTACCCGAAGGAGATCTCGCCGCTCGCGCGCGAGCGCCGCGACCGCCCGGAGATCGTCGAGCGCTTCGAGGCCTTCGCCGGCGGCATGGAGATCGCCAACGGCTTCAGCGAGCTGATCGACCCGGATGAGCAGCGCGCGCGCTTCCAGTCCCAGCACCGCATCGAGGCGCTGACCGAGGGAGAGGCGGAGACGATGCCCTACGACGAGGCCTACGTGCAGGCGCTCGAGCAGGGCATGCCGCCGACCGCCGGTGTGGGGCTCGGCATCGACCGCCTGGTCATGCTGCTGACGGGACGGGACTCGATTCGCGAGGTGGTCCTGTTTCCCGCGATGCGCGACTAAGCTGGATGTGTCGGGGGCCGCTGCCGGGTCGCCCGCCGCCGGGTCCGCATCGCAGCCCGCCGCGCGGTGTCGCCGGGCGGCTGTAGCGGATGAGCCCTGATGCGGACGTACGTACGGCCGCGAGGATCAAGCCCCCCTTCGGCGCTGCCGATGACCCCGTTAGAGCCGGGTAGGCGGTTGGTAGACTGCTTGCCCTAGGCGTCGAAAAGGACCACCAAAAAGACCCTTGGGGGCACCGCCCCGCAGGAAGGAAGCAGCAACATGTTCGAGCGGTTCACAGAAAGGGCACGGCAGGTGGTGGTCCTCGCGCAGGAGGAGGCGCGCACGCTGAAGCACAACTACATCGGCACCGAGCACATCCTGCTGGGACTGCTGCGCGAGGAGGAGGGCCTCGCCGCTCGCGTGCTCGAGAGCCTGGACATAACCGTCGAGCGCGTGCGCGCGCAGGTCGTGCGCATCGTCGGCTCCGGTGAGGAGGTCACCTCCGGCCAGATCCCGTTCACGCCGCGCGCCAAGAAGGTGCTGGAGCTGGCGCTGCGCGAGGCGCTGAGCCTCGGCCACAACTACATCGGCACCGAGCACATCCTGCTCGGCCTCGTGCGCGAGAACGAGGGCGTCGCAGCGCGCATCCTGCTCGACTTCGACGCCGACTCCGAGAAGATCCGCAACGAGGTCATCCGCATGCTGTCCGGCCCCGGCGGCCGCCGCCAGGGCTCCTCGGGCAGCTCCGGCTCCGGCGCGGGCGCTGCGACGGGCGAGGGCAAGAAGTCCTCGAAGCTGCTCGACCAGTTCGGACGCAATCTGACCAAGCTCGCCGCCGAGGGCAAGCTCGACCCGTGCGTCGGCCGCGAGACCGAGATCGAGCGGATCATGCAGATCCTCTCGCGCCGCACCAAGAACAACCCCGTGCTGGTCGGCGAGCCCGGCGTCGGCAAGACCGCCGTCGTCGAGGGACTGGCGCAGCGCATCACCAGCTCCGAGGTGCCGGAGCTGCTGAAGAACACGCAGATCTACACGCTCGACCTGGCCGCGCTCGTGGCCGGCTCGAAGTACCGCGGCGAGTTCGAGGAGCGCCTCAAGAAGGTGATGAAGGAGATCACCCAGCGCGGCGACATCATCCTGTTCATCGACGAGCTCCACAACCT
>DASWSH010000074.1:0-38585 GCA_036402735.1 Solirubrobacteraceae bacterium
AGGCCGGCTGCGATCGAAGGTCTTCCACCCGCCGCGAAGCAGGCCGACGAGCGCGAGGCCGAGCACCTCGTCGTGGTACTCGCGTGTAAGGACGATGACCCGCGGGCGGCGCTTGCGCGCGGGCCGGAGCTGCTCGGCGACCTGCTGCGCGCGCTGCGCCTGTTCGGCGACGGGCGCGTCACGCTCGGCGCGCTCGGCTGGGCGAGAATAGGCGGCGGCCAGTGGACCGCGCTGACGGTCGGCAGCGGCGGACGGCCGCACGGCATGCTCGTCGTGACGCCGGAGCAGGAGGACGAGCTGCGCGCCTTCTGCAACCTCGTCTCGCGCCGCGCTCCTCACGGTGACGAGCTGGCCTGGGCGCTGCGACGCTTCGAGCTCGGCTGCGGGCGCGACGACCAGTTCGAGGCGCTCAGCGACAACCTGCTCGCGCTGCGCGCGCTGCTGGAGCCGGAGGGCGCGCACAGCGGCATGCTGCCCGGCCGCCTCGCCGCGCTCTGCGCGACGCCCGACCGGCGCGCGCGGCTGGCCGCGCGCACTGCCCGAGCGATCACACTCGAGCGCGCGGCTGTCGACGGCACGATCGGCTCTCAGCGTGGCGCGGCGACGCTCGCGCAGGAGCTGGCCGACAACCTGCGCGCGCTGCTGCGCGACGTGATCTGCGGCCATCTGGCCCCCGATCTGGTCAGCCTCGCCGACGAACTTCTGCTCGCGGAGCCGGAGCCGGAGCCGGCCGCCGCGGCCGAGCCCGCCGTCGCGCCCAGCGATCTCGTCGAACGGGAGCCACTCGTGGCGCGCCGCGCCGGCTCAGGCGAACAGCTGCTCGGCGACCCGCTCGAGTCCGAGGAGATCCTGGACCTCCTGATCTAGGTGGCCCACCACCACCGGACGCTCCGAGCCGAGCGTGCGCGACAGCCGCTCGATCGTCTCCCGGTCACGCCTGACGAGCGTGTCGAAATCCGCGAGGTTGCGCGCGACCCTCGCGGCCAGGCCCTCGCCCAGCTCCGGCGCGAGCAGCCGGCTCGCCTGCTCGACCGTGTGGCCGGCGAGGCCGTCGACGTGCACGCGGTTGACGACCAGCTCGGCTCTGGCCAGCCCCGCCCGCTCCAGCCGGTGCGCGAGGAATCCCGCCTCGCGCGCGGGCTCCGCCTCGGGCGAGGTGACGATCACGAACGCCGTCTCGGGCGCACGCAGCAGGGTCTGGACCCCGCGAGTGCGCTCGCCGAAACCCTCCAGCACGCCGCTCATCGAGCGGAAGAAGCGCGACAGCTCGCTGAGCATGTCGACACCGGTCACACGCGCGAAGATCGAGAACACCAGCGCTGTGCCGCGCCCGAACAGCCTTGCCGTCATGCCTCCCGGCGCGAGGAACACCTGCAGCGCCCTGCCCTCGAGGAAGCCGAGCAGCCGGCTCGGCGTATCCAGGAAGTCGAGCGCGTGGCGCGACGGCGGCGTGTCGAGCACGATCACGTCGAAATCGCGTTCCGCATGCAACTCGTACAGCTTCACCACCGCGCTCAGCTCCTGCGATCCCGCCACTGCCGCTGAGAGCTGCGCGTAGATCGGGTTCTCGAGGATCTCCTGCAGCGTCTGCTCATCCGGAGCGAGGCGCGCCACCACCTGGTCGAAGGTGCGCTTGGTGTCGAGCATCATCGCCCACAGCTCTCCCTCGATCGCTCCGCGGTGAGCCTCCAGCGCGCCGAGCTCGATGCGGCTCGGCTCGCCGGAGAGCGCGTCCAGGCCCAGCGCCGAGGCCAGCCGGCGCGCGGGGTCGATCGTGACGACCGCCACGCGCGCCCCGTTCATCGCCAGGCCGAGGCCGAGCGCCGCCGAGGTCGTCGTCTTGCCGACGCCGCCCGCGCCGAGCGCGATCACGACGCGCTTGCCGCGCAGGCGCTGCTCCAACGGCGCTGCCGCGACGGCCATGCCGGGATCGTAGTTCCCATGCAGGAATCGCATCCCCTCATCCGAATACCCACCGGAAGGCTTTCCAGCAAACGAGCATCGGAGCCACCGTGGAAGGAAAGGCCAAGGTCATCGCGTTCGCCAACCAGAAGGGGGGCGTCGCCAAGACGACGACGACATTGAACCTTGCTGCCGCGTTCGCGGAGGAGGGGCACCGCGTGCTCTGCGTGGACATGGACCCGCAGGGCAACCTCACGATGTCCCAGGGCATCGACCCCGACACGCTCGACAAATCGATGTACGACGTGCTCGTGCAGCGCGTCTCGATCCGCGAGGTGATCCGGCGGCGCGAGATCGACATCGCATGCGCCTCGATCGACCTCGCCGGCGCGGAGATCGCGATGTCGACGATGATCGGCCGCGAGCGCTCGCTGCAGAAGGCGTTCGAACCGATCCTCGACGACTACGACTTCATCTGCATCGACACGCCGCCGAGCCTCGGGCTGCTCACGATCAACGCGCTGACTGCCGCCGACAAGGTGATCGTCCCCGTGCAGTGCGAGTATCTGTCGATGCGCGGTTTGATCCAGCTCCAGAACACGCTTGCGATGATCCGGGAGAATCTCAACCCGGGTGTCGACATCGAGGGCATCCTGCCGACGCTCGTCGACTCGCGCACGATCCACGCGAAGGAGGCGATCGAGATCCTCGAGGAAAACTTCGGAGACCGCGTGTTCGCCTCGCGCATCCGCAAGACGGTTCGATTCGCCGAGGCGCCGGTCAAGGGCATGTCGGTGCTGAAGTACGAGCCCGACGGCGTGGCGGCCCAGTCCTACCGGCAACTCGCGCAGGAGGTTCTCACCCATGGCCAACGCTAAACGCGCGAGCATGCGCGAAGGGCCGCTCGCGGCACTGTTCCGCAAGACCGAAGAGGCCGAGGACGCCGGCGCACAGTCCGGCGCACCGGAGCAGCCGCAGGTCGAGCCGCGTGAGAAACCCGCCGCTGCACGCGCCGAAGCGGCGCCGCCCGCGCGGGCCCCGCGCCAGCAGCGCGAGCATCGCGTCGAACGGCGCGAGGAGCCGCCGCCGGTCCATCCCCGCGAGAGCGGACTGCCGCATCCGGCGCTCGAGCCTTCCACGCCTGCTGCGCAGCGTCCTGAGCAGCCGCGCGTGCCCACGCCGCAGGAGCGTCTGCGCCACGCCTTCTCCTCGGAGATCCCCGAGAACGTGATGGAGCGCGCCGCGCCGCGCCAGCCGGCGGCCGAATACCGCGAGCAGCCGCGCATCGCCGTGGTCGGGCAGCCGGTGATCCGCGTCGTCGGCGTCGGCGGCGGCGGCGTCAACGCCGTCAACCGCATGGTCGAGGCCGAGGTCGAGGGGATCGAGTTCCTCGCCGTCAACACCGACCTGCAGTCGCTGCAGCAGTCGACCGCCGACCTGACCTTGCACATCGGCGCGGAACTCACCAGGGGCCTCGGCTCCGGCTCGGACGCGAGCGTCGGCCGGCAGGCTGCGATGGAGGACTACGACCGCATGAAGGCCCTGCTGAAGGGCTCGGACATGATCTTCATCGCGGCCGGCTCGGGCGGCGGTACCGGCACCGGCGCAGCGCCCGTCGTCGCGCGGATCGCGCGAGAAGTCGGCGCGCTGACCGTCGGCATCGTGACGAAGCCGTTCGGCTTCGAGGGCTCCAAGCGCAGTGAGCAGGGCCAGCTCGGCGTGGAAGCGCTCGCAGACGAGGTCGACACGCTGATCGTCGTGCCGAACGACCGCTTGCTCGCGGTGCTCGACAAGCAGACCTCGATGGTCGAGGCGTTCCGTGTCGCCGACGACGTGCTGCGCCAGGGCGTGCAGGGCGTCTCAGACCTCGTCACCCTGCCCGGTCTGATCAATCTCGACTTCGCGGACGTGCGCACGATCATGCGCGACGCGGGCAACGCGCTGCTCGGCATCGGCATGGGCGTGGGAGAGAACCGCGCGACCGACGCTGCCATGCAGGCCGTGTCCTCGCCGCTGCTGGAAACGTCGATGGAGGGCGCGCGCTCGATTTTGCTCTCGATCACCGGCGGGTCCAACCTCTCGCTGTGGGAGGTCAACGAGGCCGCCAAGTCCGTCTCCGCCGCCGCACACCCGGACGCCAACATCATCTTCGGCGCGATGGTCGACGAGAAGCTCGACGACCAGGTTTGGGTGACGGTCGTCGCGACCGGTTACGGCGACGAGGGCCGGCGCAAGAGCGTCAGCCGCTTCAAGGAGCCGGCCGGCGAGGTGCGCGTGCAGCGCAACAGCCCCGTCGGCGCGAGCACCGCTCAGCGCGCACCGCGCCGTGGCGGTCTCGAAGAACTCGAAGTCCCCGAGTTCATCCCGAACACCTAGCCTCGCCGCGCGCCGTGCGCCGGCGCTGTGCTATCGCTCAGCCATGAGCGCAGGTCGGAAAGGGGTCGTGGCGGCCGGGCATCCGCTCACCGCGCGCGCCGGTGCAGATGCGCTGCGCGCGGGCGGCAACGCGGTGGATGGCGCGCTCGCGGCGATGTTCACCTCGTTCGTGACGGAGAGCCTGCTGACGGGGCTCGGCGCGGGCGGGTACATGCTCGTCGCCGGTCCGCCGGCGCTCGGCGTCGAGCCGGTGCTGCTCGACTTCTTCGTCGCCGCGCCGACGCGCCAGAACGACGGCTCGGAGGCGGAGCTGCTCGCGGTAGAGGTGTCGTTCGGCGACGCGGTGCAGGTGTTCCACGTAGGACCGGCCTCGTGCGGGGTGTACGGCGTGCCCGCCGGCGTGTGCGCGGCGGCCGAGCGGTGGGGCAGCCTGCCGCTCGCGGAGCTGGCAGCGCCCGCGGCACGCTTGGCGCAGGACGGCGTCGAGATCAACCACGCGCAGGCCTATGTGGTCGAGATCCTCGGCGAGCTGCTGCTCTCGACTGCCGAGTCGGCGGCCGTGTGGGCGCCGCAGGGCGAGCTGCTCGAAGAGGGGGAGATGGTGCGCAACCCGGACCTCGCCGCTGCGCTGATGCGGTTGGCGCGCGAGGGCGCGGAGCCTTTCTACCGCGGCGAGGTGGCCGACGCCGTCTGCAGCTGGCTGCAGCGTCGCGGCGGCTCGTTGCGCGCGTCCGATCTGGCGGCGTACGAGGCGATCGAGCGCACGCCCGTGCGGGTCGCCTATCGCGACCGCGAGATCCTCACGAACCCGCCGCCCTCGGCGGGCGGAACGCTGCTGGCCTACGCGCTGCGGCTGCTCGACCGCGCACCGTCGCCGCCGCCGCTGCGCGAGGTCGTGGCTGCGATGGCGGCGGCGCAGGCGGAGCGCAGCGCCGAGTTCCTCGACGGCCTCGCCGAGGACGGCTTTCTGCAGCGCTTCCTGTCGAGCCGGCTCGGCTCGACCACGCACATCTCCGTGATCGACCGCGACGGCCTCGCGTGCAGCGTCACGTGCACCAACGGCGAGGGCTCAGGCGTGGTCGTGCCGGGCACCGGCATCCACCTCAACAACGTGATGGGCGAGCAGGACCTGAACCCGCTGGGCTTCCATCGCCATCCCGCCGGACGCCGGATGCCGAGCATGATGGCTCCGTCGATCGCGATGCGCGGCGGTGAGGTGGAGCTGGTCGTCGGCAGCGCGGGCTCCAATCGCATCCGCTCCGCGATCCTGCAGACGATCGTGGCAGTCGTAGACCATGGCTTCGACGCGGCGGCGGCCGTGCGCGCGCCGCGCGTGCACTTCGAGGACGGCATCGTCTATGCCGAGCCGGGCATCGGCCTCGACGAGCTCGATCCCGCGCTCCCCCGCGTGCGCTTCGGCGCGCTCAACCTCTTCTTCGGCGGCGCACAGGCCGCCCTGCGCCGCGACGGCGCGCTCAGCGGCGGCGGCGACCCGCGGCGCGGCGGCGCGGTGGTGCAGCTGTGATGCAGCTTCGCCTCGCGCCCCCGCCCGCGCTCGCAAGCGTCGTGGCGGCGGCGGCGGTGGCGGCGGCGCTGCTCGCCGGCTGTGGCGGCATCAAGTCGCCCGACCTGTTCATCGTCCAGCGCGAAGGCAGCACCCCGCACGCGCGCCTCACGCTGCTCGTCACCGAAGAAGGCATCGTGCAGTGCAACGGCGGTCCGCACCTACGGCTGAGCGACCAGCAGATCGTGACGGCGCGCGCGATCCAGGAAGACCTCAAGACCCAGGCCTCCGAGCACCTCGCGCTGCCGCCGCGCTCCGGCTCCGTGCTGAGCTACCGCCTGCGTGACCAGGACGGCTCGGTCAGCTTCGCCGACAACTCGGCGGGCCAGCCGAAGGTGTTCCGCCAGCTCCAGCTGTTCGTGCTGCAGGCAGCGCAGCAGCTCTGCAAACTGCCGCAGTAGGTCCGCTCGTCGGCCGTCGGCCGGCGGCCGACGGCCGGCGCCGAGGCGGCCGTTCAGCCGAAGCGCACCTTGCCGTTGGAGAGCGCACGCATCTGCGCGCGCTCCACCAGCTCGAGGCGCTCGAGCGCGGCTGCCAGCAGGGTTGCGAGCAGCGCCATGCGCGCGTTCTCGGAGCGCAGCTCGAGCAGCTGCTGCTTGGCCTCCACCTCGAACTCGACCGTGCCGGCCATGCGGTAGGCGCTCATCTCGGCGAGCTCCTCGTCGGTCAGCTCGCGATCGGTCGCGCGTTTGACGAGCTGCCGGTAGAGCTCGCGCGCCGAGCGCGCGCTGTCCTCGTCGGGCTGCTCGGGCTGCTCGTCGAGGAAGTCGACGGCGCCGGCGGGATAGGGCAGGTCGTCCTGGCGCTCCAGCAGCTGGAAGGGGCGGGTGCCGCGCACGACGATGTTCATGCGGCCATCGTCGGTGCGCTCCAGCACGCGCTCGATCTCACACGCGCAGCCGACGCGCTTGAGCTCCTCGTCGGAGAGCCACAGGATGCCGAACTCATCCTCCTCGCTGCCCAGACAATGCTCGATCATCTTGCGGTAGCGGTCCTCGAAGATGTGCAGCGGCACGCTCTCGGTGGGCAGCGCAACGATTCCCAGCGGGAACAACGGAAAGCCACGTACCTGTTCCTCTGCCATGCGAGATGAGTCTAGGCCGCGTGTGCGGCGCCGTGTGGGCGTCAGCGCGCGGGCGTGCGCGCGGTCAGCATCAGGTTGTAGAAGATCGCCGCCGGCAGCCTGTGCTCGAGCAGCCGCCGGTCGAGCTCCTGCAGCGCGAGATAGCCGCGGTATGCGTACTGCCGCCACGCCCACGGCACGTCCTCCGCCACGGCGCTTGCCTCGAGCGTGCGGTTCGTCCAGCCGAACCAGTTCGCGAGCAGCTCCTCGCCACGGACCCGCACGTGCTCGAAGCCGGCCGCTCGCGCCGCGCGCGTCAGCTCGCCGGGTGCGAACGCGTGCACGTCGACGACTCGCTCCAGCGCCGCATCGGGCTCGCCATGCTCGCTGTCGGGCGCGGCGGCGGCACCGAGCGCGCGCCGCCACAGCGGCGCGACAGTGGTCGCGAAGCGCTTCGGCACACGCGCCAGCCGGTCACCGTAGCGCGACGGCTCCCCCGCGAACAGCAGCGTGCCGTTCGGCGCGAGCACGCGTGCGAACTCCGAGAACGCGCGCTGCAGGTGCGGGATGTGGTGCAGCACCGCGTGCCCCAGCACGAGGTCGAAGCTGCCGGCATCGAACGGCAGCCGCTCGGCATCGGCCTCCGCGGTTCGCACCTCCAGCCCCAGACGCTCCGCGTTGTGCTCGAGCGCGCGCAGCATGCCCGGCGAGATGTCGCTGCACGTCGCCTCGCCGATCAGCCCGGCCGCGAGCAGGTTGAGCGTGAAGTAGCCGGTGCCCGCGCCGATCTCCAGCGATCGGCGCCAATGCGGCGGCTCCCCGCCGAGCGCCTTGCGAACCTTGGCCGTGACCTGCGCGCGGCCGGTCTCGCCGAAGTCGATTCCCCACTTCGTGTCGTAGTGATGCGCTGCCACGTCGTGGTAGCGGGTGTTGGCATCACGGATCTGCTCGGCGCTGAGGGCAGGCGGCACGGGGCGGCACCATATACTCGCGCGCCCCATCAGCGTCCAGCGCAGTGACCGTGACAGGCGGAGGCATCTGTTGAGCACAAGCGTCGAGTACCTGCAGCGCGATCAGCCCCGTGGCGTGCCTCCACTCGCTCTGACAGGCGAGCGCACGCTGCCCGACGTTCCCGAGGAGAACTACTGGTATCGCCGCCACCTGGTCGTGTACGAGTGGATCTCCCGGCGCGTGGCCGCCAAGAGCGTGATCGACATGGCATGCGGCGAGGGCTACGGCTCGAACGTGCTGGCGCGCGCCGCTCGCTCGGTCGTCGGCGTGGACGCGAACCCGGACGCGTTCGAGCACGCGCGGCTGCGCTACACCGCGCCCAACCTGCGCTTCGAGCGCGCGCTCGTCGAGCAGTTCGGCGAGCATGCCGACGCGGTCGTGTTCCTGCAGACGATCGAGCACCTGCAGGATCCCGGTGCGACGCTTGCGCACTTCCGCAGCATTCTCAGCGACGGCGGCAGCGCGTACGTGTCGACGCCGAACGTGCTCACGCTGGCGCCGGCGGGAGCGGTGCGCTCGGACAACCCGTGGCACGTGCACGAGTACCGCCGCGAGGAGTTCGCCGCCCTGTGCCGGGCGCAGTTCGCGCACGTCGAGCTGTATGGCCTGTTCCACGCGCGCAAGCTGCGCATCCACGAGCTCGCGCTGCGGCTGGGCTGGGATCGCGTGCACGGCGCGCTGCGCATCACGCGGCCCTTCTACGACCGTTTCACCCCGGCGATCGCGGCGTCGGACTTCGCGCTGCGAGGCGAGCACGAGGCAGATCTCGAGGGAGCGCTCGACTTCCTGGCGGTGTGCCGGGCGTGAGTGCGCGCCGCGACGCGGGCGCGCTCGCGATCGTGCTGCACACGCACATGCCCTACGTGGAGGGCTTCGGCACCTGGCCCTCCGGCGAGGAGTGGCTGTGGGAGGCGATGGCCGGCTGCTACCTGCCGCTGCTCGAGCTGCTCGAGCAGGACGCTGCGATCACGCTCTCGCTCACGCCGGTGCTGTGCGACCAGCTCGAGGCATCCGGCGGCGACGAGCGCTTCGAGACGTTCATCGAGCAGGTGCGCGCCGACACACACGCTCAGGACATCGCGGGGCTGCGCGCGGCCGGCGAGGAGCGGCTGGCGAAGGAGCTGGAGCTTTCTTGGGAGGACTATTCGGGCGCGCTGAGGTCGTTTCGCGCGCGCGAGCGCGACCTGCTCGCGGCGTTCGCGCCGTATGCGCAATGGACCTCCTCGGCGACCCATGCGGTGCTGCCGCTGCTGGCAAGCGACGCCGGCGTCGCCGAACAGGTTCGCAGCGGCATCCGCTCACACCGCCGCCGCTTCGGCGGCGACTGGCGGGGCGGTTTCTGGCTGCCCGAGTGCGGCTGGTCGCCGTGGATCGAGCGGCGCCTGCAGGCTGAGGGCGTGGCCGCGGTCTGCGTCGAGCTGACCGGCGCGCTCGGTCTCGGCGCGCGCGAGCACCTGCGCCCGCTGCGCAGCCCGTCGGGGCTCGTGCTCGTGCCGATCGACCGCCAGACGATCTCGCTGGTGTGGAGCGAGCGCGGCTACCCGGCCGCGGGCGCCTACCGCGACTATCACCACCACACGATCCACCACCACAACCCGTGGAACAACGCCGGAGACGCCTACGATCGCGCAGCTGCACGCGCGCTCGCTCGCGAGCATGCGGCCGATTTCGTGGCCCGCGCGAAGGCGCGGCTGCGCGACGCCGCCGGCAGTGCGCCCGGGGGAGGGCTGATCACGTGTGCGCTCGACACCGAGCTGCTCGGCCACTGGTGGTTCGAGGGCGTCGAGTGGCTGCGCGCGGTCGTCGAGCAGTGCGAGCAGCAGCAGCTGCCGCTGCTGCGGCTGGACGACGCGCTCGAGCGCTTCGAGCCGCTCCCGCTCGAGACCTCCGGCCTGCCCGCAGAGCCGTCGAGCTGGGGCCGGGACGGCGATCTCTCGACCTGGTCGGGCCCGCAGGTCGCCGAGATGGCCTTCGTCGCGCGCGCCGGCGAGCTGCGCGTGCTCGCAGCCGGCCGCGACGCTTCACCGCAGGCCGTGCGCGAGCTGCTGGCGTTGCAGGCGAGCGACTGGCCGTTCATGGTCACGCGCGGCCTCGCCGGTCCGTACCCTGCGGAGCGCTTCGCCGGCCACCGCGACCAGCTCACCGCGGCGCTGGCCGCGACGGACGGTGGCGGCGCCGCCAACGGCGGTGCCACGCGCAACATCGCCCCCGACGCCGACGGTGCCGCGCTGCTCGAGCCTTGACTTCGCGCGGGGGCCGGCCGGTCAGACCCAGCGCATGCGTGCGGGCGCTTCGCGCATGCGGATCACGCGCGCGGGCACGCCGGCTAGGACCGCGTTCTCCGGGCAGGAGCGCGTGACGACGGCGCTGGTGCCGACCACGGCGTTGTTGCCGATCGTCACGCCGCGCAGGATGCACGCGCCATACCCGATCCACACGTTGTGGCCGACGCTCACGTCGCGCTTGTAGATGCCCTGCAGGCGTACCGGGCGATCGACCTCCGTCACGCCGTGGTCGAAGTCGATCAGCATCACACGGTCCGCGAGGATGCACTCGCGGCCGATCGAGACGCGCTGGAACGCGGAGATCGTGCACTCCTGGCCGATCACGGTCTTTGCGCCGATCGACACCTCCCCCTCGTGCACGCGGATCTTGCAGCCGTGCCCGATCCAGGCCCAGCGGCCGATGCGCAGCGTCGCGCCGCGGCCGATCTCGAGCTTCACGCGCGGACAGATGAAGCACAGCCCTTCGGTCTGCAGGCGCCGGCCGTGGCGTAGCTTCAACAGCGCGAGCCGGACGAGCAGCACGGCGTAGCCCGGCCGCAGCATGCCGTTGGCGCGCATGAAGCGCAACAGGGTGAGTGGCCCGCCGTGCAGCGGCGCCGGCGCCGCGCGCAGCGCCGCCGCGTACTCCTGTGCACGCCTCTCGGCCGGGGCATCGGCAAGCAGCTCCATCGCCGCCAGATCGTACGCGACGGCCCCCTGCGATCATGCCCGCTCGATGACAGAGGACTCGCTCGCAAAGCGCCTGCTGGCCGGCGACCGCCGCGCGCTCGCACGTGCGATCAGCCTCGTCGAGGACGACCGCCCCGAGGGCTGGGAGCTGGTCAGCGAGGTCTACCCGCACACCGGCAAAGCGGAGGTCGTCGGCTTCACCGGGCCGCCCGGCGTCGGCAAGTCGACCCTGATCGGCGCGATCACGAAGGCGCGCCGCGAGCAGGGGCGCTCGGTCGGCGTGCTCTCGATCGACCCCTCCTCGCCGTTCACACAGGGCGCGCTGCTCGGCGACCGCATACGGCTGACCGAGCACTTCCTCGACCAGGGCGTGTTCATCCGCTCGATGGCCAACCGCGGCGCGCTCGGCGGCCTGTCGGAGGCGGCGCTGCAGGCCGCGCTGCTGCTCGACGCGGCCGGCCGTCAGGACGTGCTGATCGAGACGGTCGGAGTGGGGCAGGCCGAGATCGACATCATCGACCACGCCGACACGATCGTGCTTGTGCTGATGCCCGGCTCGGGCGATTCGATCCAGGCGCTGAAGGCGGGCGTGATGGAGATCCCGGACGTGATCGTGATCAACAAGGCCGACCACCCCCTGACGGACACGATGGTGCGCGAGATCAGGGGCGTGCTGTCGCTCGCCAACCTCGATCGCACGCCGCAGGAGGCGCAGGCGAGCTGGCGCGTTCCGATCGTGCGCACCGAGGCCGGCCGCGGCGAGGGCGTCGCCGAGCTTGTCGAGCGCCTCGGCGAGCATCGCGCGCACATCCTTGCTGCGGGCCAGCTCGAGGAGCGCCGACGGCGCAACCTGCGCAACGAGGTGCTCGCGATCGCCGCCGCGCGTCTGCGCCGGCGCCTCGAAGCGGATCTGGAGCGCGATCACGGCTTCCAGGAGCTGCTCGAGGAGGTCGTGCAGCGCAAGCTCGACCCGGCAAGCGCGGCCGCCACCCTGCTCGAGCGCGAGGCCGCCCGCACCGCGCCGCGATAGGCTCGCGACGCGATGGACTACCTCGACCTCGCCGACCGCAGCTGGCCGCTGCTGCGGCGCCTGATGGGCCTGCACACCGCCGCGTACCGGCTCAGCGGCGGCCTGATCGGCCATCGCATCCCGGGCGCGCCGCCGGTGCTGCTGCTCGAGCACGTCGGCGCGCGTAGCGGCACACGGCGCACGAGCCCGCTCGTATATGCGCGCGACGGCGAGAACGTCGTCCTTGTCGCCTCCAAGGGCGGCTATCCGAAGAACCCGGCGTGGTTCCACAACCTGATGGCCAACCCCGAGACGACCGTTCAGATCGGCACCCGCCGCCACGCCGTCCGTGCCCGCACCGCGACCAAAGCCGAGCGCAGCCACCTGTGGCCGCTGGTCGTGTCGGTGTACGCGGGCTATGAGGACTACCAGCGCCGCACCGAGCGGGAGATCCCGCTCGTCGTCCTCGAGCCGCGCTAGGCGCCGAGCGCGCGGGCGATCACCATCTGCTGCACCTCGTCGGTGCCCTCGCCGATCGTGAGGATCTTCGCATCGCGGTAGAAGCGGCACACGGGGTACTCCTCGATGTAGCCGTAGCCGCCGTGTATCTGCACGGCCTCCTCGGCGCATCGCACCGCCAGCCGCCCGGTCTTGAGCTTCGCCTGTGCGGCCGTCAGCGTGAAGTTGCGCCCCGCGTCCTTCTCGCGCGCCGCCTTGTACACGAGCAGCCGCGCGGCCTCGATCTCGGTCGCCATGTCGGCGAGCTTGCCCTGGATCGCCTGGAACTTCGAGATCGGCCGGCCGAAGGCGCGCCGCTCGCGCGCGTAGGCGAGCGCCTGGTCCAGCGCGCCCTGCGCCAGGCCCACGCCCATCGCCGCCACGCCGATGCGTCCGATGTCGAGGATGTGCAGGAACTGCTTGAAGCCGGCGCCGCGCGGGCCGAGCAGGTTCGCCTCCGCGACGCGGCAGTCGCTGAACGTGAGCGGGCGCGTGTCCGAGGCGTTCCAGCCCATCTTGCGGTACGGCTCGCCCTGCTCGTAGCCAGGCGTGCCGTTCGCGACGATGATGTTGGAGATCTCCTTCTGTCCGTCGCCTCCGCCCGTCACGGCTGTGATGCAGACGACGCCGGAGATCTCGGTGCCCGCGTTGGTGATGAACTGCTTGGCGCCGTTGATCGTCCATTCGCCGTCGTCCAGCGTTGCGCGCGTGCGTGTGTTGCCCGCGTCGGATCCCGCCTCCGGCTCGGTCAGCCCGAAGGCGCCGAGCTGTTCGCCCGAGCACAGCCGCGGCAGCCACTCGCGTTTCTGCTGCTCGTCGCCGAACAGGTAGATCGGCTGCGTGCCCAGCGAGGTGTGCGCGCACAGCGTGATCGCCACCGAGGAGTCAACGCGCGTCAGCTCCTCGACCGCCAGCGCGTAGGCGAGCGAGTCGCCGCCGCCGCCGCCGTACTCCTCCGGGAACGGTATGCCCATCAGGTTCAGCGCGCCCAGCTTCGCGACGATCTCGTACGGGAAGCTCTTGGTGCGATCCAGCTCCTCGGCGACGGGCGCGACCTCGCCCTCGGCGAATTCGCGCACGGTGCGGCGGATCAGCTCGTGGTCGTCTGAGAGGTCGAAGTCCATCGGCGAGCATTCTCACATCTCCGCCTACGATTGCGCCGATGGCCGCTGCCTCGCGCGCATCGCTCGCCTACAACTTCCTGTTCACGCGCGGTCGCGCCTTCCGCTACGGCCCGCAGCGCTCGCAGACGGCAGACCTGCACCTGCCGCGCGGGCAGGGCCCGCACCCGGTGGTGGTGCTGATCCACGGCGGCTCCTGGCGCGAGCGCTACGGCAAGCGCGTGATGCGCGCGCTCGCCGCCGACCTGCTCGCGCGCGGGCATGCGGCCTGGAACATCGAGTACCGCCGCATCGGCGAGGGCGGCGGCTGGCCGGAGACGTTCGAGGACGTAGCCGCGGCGATCGACCACCTCCCCACGCTCGAGGAGCCGCTGGACCTGGGCCGCGTCACGGTCGTGGGCCACTCTGCGGGGGGCCACCTGGCGCTGTGGGCGGCCAGCCGCGAGCGCTTGGCGCCGGGCGCGCCCGGCGCGACCGAAGGGCGCCCGGCGGTGCAGTTGCGCGATGCCGTCTCGATGGCCGGCGTATGTGACCTGGCCGGCGCGTTTCGCGACTGGAAAGGCGGCGCCGCGCTGGAACTGATGGGCGTCTCGCCTGAGCGTGATCGCGCTCGCTGGGCGGCGGCGGACCCGCGTGCGCTCGTGCCGCCTGCGGCCCGCATCCTGCTCATCCATGGCAGCAACGACGAGGTCGTCTCGGTGCGCCTCAGCCGCGACTATGCGGCGGCGGCGCGCGCGGCGGGTGCCGAGGTCGAGCTGGTCGAGCTGGCCGGCCACGAGGGCCGCCACCGCGCCCACGTGTATCCCTCCGGACGGGCCTGGCGCACGGCGGTTCGCTGGATCACCGAGCGCTCGAGCGCCGACCGCGAGGGTCCGCAGCGGCCGTTCACGCTCGGCCGGAGCTGAGCGAACGCGCGAGCTCGACGAGCAGGCGCACGCCGTAGCCCGAAGCGCCCTTGCCGACATACGCGCGGTCCAGGTCCCACGCGGAGCCGGCGATGTCTATGTGCGCCCACGGCACCGTCACGAACTTCTCCAGGAACGAGCCGCCCACGATCGTGCCCGCCTTGCGGCCTTCGGGAGCGTTGTCGAGGTCGGCGTAGCGTCCCTTGATCAGCGCGTCGTACTCCTCGTGCAGTGGCAGCCGCCACAACGTCTCGCCGCTCGCCTGCCCCGCTGCCGCGAGCTCCGAGGAGAGCTCGTCGTCGTTGCTCATCACAGCCGCATAGGTCGAGCCGAGCGCGACGATCACCGCGCCGGTCAGCGTGGCGAGATCGACGATCCGCTCCGCGCCCTGCGCCGCCGCGTGGCAGAGGCAGTCGGCCAGCACCAGCCGCCCCTCGGCGTCGGTGTTGTTGATTTCGATCGTTTTGCCGTTGGCCGCGGTGACGATGTCGCCCGGTTTGACCGCGTGCCCGCTGGGCAGGTTCTCGGTCGCTCCGATCACCGCCACCAGCCTGATCGGCACGCCCAGCGACGCGATCGCCGCGCTCGCCTCGAGCACCGCCGCGCCGCCCGACATGTCGAACTTCATCTCCGCCATCTTCGCGCCCGGCTTCAGCGAGATGCCGCCGCTGTCGAACGTCACAGCCTTGCCGACGAGCCCCAGCACCGGCGCGCTCGCTGCGGCCTCCCCGCCGCCGCCGTCGTAGCGCAGCGTGATCAGCGCCGGCTCCTCGTCGCTGCCTTTCGCGACGGCCGCGAACGCGCCCATGCCGCGAGCCTGCAGGCTCGCGAGACCCTCCACTTCGACGCTCAGCTCGGGGATCAGCTCGCCCAGCTCGCGTGCGTACTCGGCGAGCGCGGTCGGCGTGAGATCGTTGCTCGGCCGATTCTGCAGGTCGCGAGCCCGGTTCGCGCGCGCGCTGACGACCGCCGCATCGCCGATCGCGGCGGCGGCCGCTTCCGGGGCGGCCACGATCAGGCGCTCGAGCTGCTTCGGCGGCTCGGCGGGATCCTCGGGCGCCGACTTGAAGCGCTCGAAGCGGTAGTCGGCTAGAACGGTGCCCTCGACCAGCGCGCCCGCGATCCTCTCGTCGCTGTCGGCGGGCACGCCCCAGCACAACGTGCGAGTCGAGAGCTCGCGGCAGCGTTTCGCCGCGAGCGCCGCAGCCACTCGCGCCCGCTCGGCCGTCAGCTCCTTGCGCGCGCCCAGCCCCACCAGCAGCCAGCGGTGCCCGTCGGCGTGGCCGAGCGCCAGTGACTTGTAGGCGCTGCGCGCCTCGCCCGAGTCGAGCAGCTGCGAGAGCGAATCCGGCGCCCCCGCGGGAAGGCCCTCGCCGTCGAGCAGCGCGACCGCGAAGGTGTCCGCGTCCTTCGTTCCGAGCGGCTCGCTGCTGGCGATCACGTCCATCGTCGCAGCACCATACCCATCGCCTGCGTCCGGCCGGAATCAGGCGGTCCACTAGCATTCTCGAACCGTCCCGTCGCACGAACCCCAGGAGATCCCCGACCTCATGGCCAAGACAGTCGTCCTCGGCGCAGCCCGTACTCCGATCGGCAAGATGGGCGGCGGCCTGTCCTCCGTCGACGCCACCGAGCTCGGCGCCGTCGCGATCGAGGCCGCGCTCGAGCGCGCGTCGGTCGAGCCCGAGCAGGTCGAACATGTGGTGATGGGCCAGGTGCTGCAGGCCGGCCAGGGCCAGATCCCCTCGCGCCAGGCGCAGATCAAGGCCGGCATCCCCAAGGAGGTCTCCTCGGAGACGATCAACAAGGTCTGCGCGTCCGGCCTGCGCGCCTCGGTGATCCTCGACCAGGCGATCCGCGCGGGCGACATGCAGATCGGCGTCGGCGGCGGCATGGAGTCGATGTCGAAGGCGCCCTACCTGTTGCCGCAGGCGCGCTTCGGCTACCGCATGGGCGACGCGAAGATGCTCGACGCGATGGTCCACGACGGGCTAACCAACCCGTTCTCCGGCAAGCAGATGTTCGTCGAGGCGACGGAGGTCGGCGACGAGCTCGAGATGACGCGCGCGGACCTCGACCGCTGGGCTCTGCGCTCGCACGAACTTGCGCTGAAGGCGACCGACGAGGGGCGCATGGCCGAAGAGATCGTCAGCGTCACGGTGAAGGGGCGCAAGGGAGACACGGTCGTCGAGGTCGACGAGGGGCCGCGCCGCGACACCTCACTCGAGCTGCTCGCCAAGCTGCCCGGGCTGATCGGCAAGGAGGGCTCGCACACGGCCGGCAACTCGCCCGGCGTCAACGACGGCGGCGGCGCGCTCGTGCTGGCCTCCGACGAGTGGGCGCAGGCCAACGGCAAGGAGGCGCTCGCCGAGATCGTGGCGCACGCGCAGAGCGCCAACGACTTCGCATACCTCGCCACGACGCCCGCGAGCGCCGCCAAGAAGGCGCTCGAGAAGGCCGGCCTGCAGCCCGGCGACATCGACGTGTGGGAGATCAACGAGGCGTTCGCGTCCGTCACGCTCAACTCGATCCGCATGCTCGGCATCGATGAGGAGCGCGTCAACGTCAACGGCGGCGCGGTCGCGCTGGGCCACCCGATCGGCGCCTCCGGCGCGCGCATCCTCGGCAGCCTCGTGCACGAGCTGCGCCGCCGCGGCGGCGGCCTCGGTTGTGCCGCGATCTGCTCCGGCGGCGGGCAGGGCGACGCGGTCATCCTGAAGGTCTGAGAGGGTCGTGAGCGCCTCGCCGAACGGCGCTCGGCCGGACGGAGCGCCCGCGGACGGCGCGCGCGTCGACAGCGCGCGCGGGGCAGCGTTCTTCGACCTCGACAAGACGCTGATGGCCGGGTCCTCCGGCGTGTTCTTCGCGCGTGCCGCGTACGAGACCGGAATGATCTCGCGCTCGCGGCTGGTCAAGGACGTCTATGAGAACGTCCGCTTCCGCCTGCTCGGCTCGACCGACGACCGCGCCGACGACGTCCGCAAGCGCGTCGGCGAGATGATCGCCGGGGTGCGTGTGCGCGACCTCGAGCGCCTCTCGCCGCGCGTGCTGAGCGGCGTGCTGCCGCGGCTGTACCCGGAGATGCTCGAGCGCGCCTACGCGCATCAGGACGCGGGCGTGCCGGTTTTCATCCTCACCGCTGCATCGCAGGAGATGGCCGACCTGCTCGCCCGCGTGCTCGCCTTCGACGGCGGCCTCGGCTCGCGCTCGGAGATCGTCGACGGCCGCTACACGGGCCGGCCCGCAGGCCCCTTCAACTACCGCGAGGGCAAGGTGCTGGCGATGAAGGAACTGGCCGAGCGCGAGGGGCTCGAGCTTTCCCGCTCCTACGCGTACTCGGACTCGGAGTCCGACCTGCCGATGCTCCGCGCGGTCGGCCACGCCGTCGTCGTCAACCCCGACGCGAGGCTGCGTCGCATCGCCGCGGAGCAGAGCTGGGAGGTGATCGAGCTGGACCGTCTGGGCAGGCGCCTGAAGATGCTGGCTGCGCTCGGCGCCGGCACCGCGCTGGCCTCGGCGGGTCGCGCGCTGATGGAACGCGCCGGCGTGGCGCGCACCGGGGAGCGCTCCGCCGCCGGCCGCGGCGCCGCGCGACGGGGCCGTGCGGGGGGACGCGCCGGAGGCCGCGGCGCCGCCGATCGGGCGCGCGCCGCCGGGCGTGCCGCCGTTGGCGGCAGGAACGTGGCAGGGCAGCGCCGACGCCTGGAGCGCAGGCCGGTGCGGCGGCGATCCTGAGCGCAGCGCCGGGCGCGAGCGCATAGAGTATGTGCGCGCAGGGGGCCGGCGGAAGCGTCGCAGCGGCCGGTCCCGAGCCTCGCCGGCTTCGTGCCGGCGTCCTTCGATCGAAAGAACAGCGCCCCGCTCGCCATGCCCTCAGCAGCCGCCAGCACGAAGAGCAAGATCCGCGTGGTCGTCGCAAAGCCCGGCCTCGACGGGCACGACCGCGGCGCCAAGATCATCGCGCGCGCGCTGCGCGACGCGGGCATGGAGGTGATCTACACGGGCCTGCACCAGACGCCCGAGCAGATCGTCGAGACCGTGATCCAGGAGGACGCAGACGCTGTCGGCCTCTCGATCCTCTCGGGCGCGCACATGACGCTCGTGCCCCGCGTCGTCGAGCTGCTGCGCGGACAGGGCGTCGAGGACGTCGTGATCACCGTCGGCGGCACGATCCCCGCAGAGGACATCCCGGAGCTGAAGCGGCTGGGCGTGGCCGAGGTGTTCACGCCGGGCGCGCCGACCCAGGCGATCGTCGATTTCATCCGGTCAGCCGCCGCACAGCGCATTGATTGACTCGTCAGTCAATCCGCTTGAAGCGCTAGGATTCGACCCAACAGACCCAAGGAGAAGCCCAACCAAATGAAGATATGCGTCCTGGTGAAGGAGGTCCCGGACGCCGCCGTCGAAAAGAAAATCAACCCTTCGACGGGGCGCATGGACCGCAGCGGGGAGAAGAACCTCAACCCGTACGACACGCACGCGATCGAGGCTGCGATGCAGGTCCGCGAGGGCGGCAGCGTGCCGGTCGAGGAGATCGTGGCCGTGACGATGGGCCCGGAGAGCGCGGTGCGCGCGCTGCACAAGGCCGTCTCGCTCGGCGCCGACCGCTCGGTGCACCTCACAGACGAGATCGTCGCCGGCTCGGACGTCGCGGCAACCGGCTACGCGCTCGCCAAGACGCTGCAGCGCGAGAACCCGGACCTCGTGCTGCTCGGTCAGCAGTCCGACGACGGCGAGTGCTACACGATCGGCGCGGTCGTCGCCGAGCACCTCGGCATGCCCTCGCTCACGCAGGTGATCAAGATGGATGTCGAGAGCGACGCGCTGCGTTGCGAGCGCCAGGCCGAGTACGGCTACGACACCGTCCAGATCAAGCTGCCCGCGGTGATCTCCGTCGGCGATGCGATCAACGAGCCGCGCTACCCGTCGCTGAAGGCGATCATGGGCGCGAAGAAGAAGCCGCTCGACACGGTCGGCGCCTCCGACGTGGAGATCGACCCCTCGAAAGTCGGCGGCGAGAACTCCGCCGCGCAGTGGGTCGCCGCGAAGGCACCGCCCGCCAAGGCCGCCGGCGAAATCATCGAGGATGAGGACACCGGCGAAACCGTCGAAAAAATCGTCGCCTGGCTCGACGAGCGCAAGCTCATCTAAGGGGAGGAGGAACCGACATGGCAAACATCCTGGTCTACGCGCTGCACTACGACGGCGCGATCAACAAGAACTCGCTCGGCGCCGTCTCCGAGGCGGCAAAGCTCGCCGGTGAGCTCGGCGGTGAGGCGCACGCGATCCTGCTCGGCGAGAACGTGCCGGAGGACCTCGCGGCCTCACTGGGCAAATACGGCGCGAAGAAGGCGCTCATCGCGCAGGGCCCGGAGGGCCTGGCGCAGCCGCTGGTCGACGCGATGGCGAAGGCGATCACCGACGGCGGCTACTCCTACGCGCTGTTCGGCGGCGGCCTGCTCGGCTTCGAGATCGGCGCAGGCCTCGCCGCGCGGCTCGACGCCGGCGTGGTGATGGAGGTCACCAACGTGCGTGCCGAGAACGGCGAGCTGATCGCCGAGCGCCCGATCCTCGGCGACTCGTCGATCTCCGAGGTCAAATATCGCTCCGACGTCGGAATCGTGATCGGCCGCCTGAACGCGTTCGAGATCAGGGACGTCGGCGGCGCCGACGCTGCTGTCGAGCAGCTCAGCTTCGAGCTCAGCCCGCAGGCACAGCAGGCGACGATGCTGACGCGTGGCGAACAGCGCGGCGCGGACGTCGACATCGAGGGCGCCGACGTGCTGATCGCGGGCGGCCGCGGGCTCGGCAAGCCGGAGAGCTTCGAGCTCGTCGAGCAGCTGGCGCAGGCGTTCGGCGGCAACAGCGCGGTCGCGGCCACGCGAGCGGTCGTGGACGCCGGCTGGTACCCCTACGCGGCGCAGATCGGCCAGACGGGCAAGACCGTCTCGCCGAAGCTCTACCTCGCCGCCGGCATCTCCGGCGCGATCCAGCACAAGGTCGGCATGCAGAGCTCCGAGAACATCGTCGCGATCAACAAGGATGCGAACGCTCCGATCTTCGAATTCTCCGACCTCGGCATCGTGGGCGACCTGAACAAGATCCTGCCCAAGCTCACAGAAGCGGTGAAGGCGAAGAAGGGATCCTGACGTGTCATCGAACGGCAGCAGCAACGGGAAGGTGGCACCCGCGGCCTTCCCGCCCCCGGTCGATTCCCAGAAGGAGTTCGTCAAGCGCGGCCTCGATCCCGAGGACGAGCTGATCGAGGTCGGCGTCGCGATCGTCGGCGGCGGCACCGCCGGGCTGGCGTGCGCCAACCGCCTGTTGCAGCTGCTGGGCGAGGACCCGGAGACGATGGAGCGCCTCGGCGAAGTGCCGGTCGCGGTGATCGAGAAGGCGAAGACCTGCGGTGGCCACAACCTGTCCGGTGCGGTGATGCGGCCGGGCCCGCTCGAAGAGCTGTTCCCGGACCTCAGCCGCGAGGACTGGCGCAAGCAGGGCTTCGCCTACGGCGAGGTGAAGAAGGAGGCTGTCTACCTGACGCCGACCTCGAAGCTGTCCCTGCGCATCCCGACGCCGCCGCCGTTCAAGAACCACGGCAACGAGGTCGTCTCGGTCTCGGCGATGGCGCGCTACCAGCAGCAGCAGGCCGAAGAGGGCGGCGCCTACATCCTCACCGAGACCTCCGCTACGCAGCTCGTCGTCGAGGACGGCGCCGTCGTCGGCGTGCGCTCGGGCGACAAGGGCCGCGGCAAGGACGGCGAGCCACTCGGCAACTTCGAGCCGGGCACCGACATCAAGGCACACGCCACCGTGCTCGCAGAGGGCTGCTGGGGCCACCTCACAGGGGCGGCGATCAAGGAGTTCGATCTCGCCGAGGGTCGCGAGCCGCAGGTCTGGGAGCTGGGCGTCAAGGAGGTCTGGAAGGTCCCCAAGCCGCTCGACCGGCTGATCCACACGATGGGTCCCTGGCCGCTGAAGGTCTCCCCGCGCTATGGCCAGATCGGCGGCACCTGGATCTACCCGATGCACAACGAGAAGACCGGCGAGGACATGGTCTCGATCGGCTTCGTCGTAGAGCTCGAGTACGCCGACGCGACGACCTCCGCGCACGACCTGCTGCAGACCTTCAAGACGCACTCGCTCGTGCGCAAGATCCTCGAGGGGGGCGAGCGCGTCGCGTGGGGCGCGAAGGCGCTTCCGGGCGGCGGCTACTGGTCGATGCCGAAGCTCTCGATGCCGGGTGCCGTGCTGGTCGGCGACTCGGGCGGGATGGTCGACACGATGGCGCTGAAGGGCGTGCACCACTGCATCCGTTCCGGCATGCTCGCGGCGGAGTCGATCTACGCCGCGCTCAAGCGGGGCGAGCGCAACTTCGAGTCCTACGAGCAGGTGATCGAGGACTCGCAGGTCGGCAAAGAGCTCTGGGAGGTGCGCAACGCCCGCCAGCCGCTGCAGAAGGGGCTGCTTCTCGGGGGCCCGCTGAGCGGCGTGCAGCAGATCACCAAGGGCAGGCTGCCCGGCCGCGCGGCATGGCATCGCAACGACGCCAAGCCGATGTTCATCGGCAAGACCAAGGACGTCTACGTCAAGCCCGACGGCAAATACACCTTCGACAAGCTCTCCTCCGTGTTCATCACGGGCAACGCCACGCGCGACGACGCGCCGAACCACATCCGCGTGCAGAAACACGTGCCGCGCGAGATCGCCGAAACGTGGCGCTGGATGTGTCCGGCCGGTGTCTATGAGATCCCGGAGGACGCGCCGGAGCACGGCGAGGTGGACGTGATCGTCAACTACACCAACTGCGTGCAGTGCGGAGCGATCACGGCGAAGGGCGGCCGGCTCACGGCGCCCGAGGGCGGCGACGGCCCGTTGTACCAGGTCACCTGAGCGAGGCCCGCTTCGGCGTCTCCTCGGGCGGCGTCCGCAGCGCCTGTGAGCGGCGCCGCTGCGCCGGCGCGCGCGGCGAAACAAGGGCGCTCCTGCAGTGTTAGGGGGGAATGATGAAGGTCGTCGAGTTCAACCGTCCGCTGCGCGCGACGGCGCTGCGTCACATCCCCCTGCTGCTCGCGGCGCTGGCCGTGGCCGCGTGGCTGGGTCTGGCGCCGCACGCGCTGGCGGCATCGGCGCCCGCGGGCGCGACCAACCCGCCGCCCGCAAAGCTGCCGGCGTCGGTGACGCTCGAGGGCTGTGTGACCTCCAGCCAGCAGGCCGAACGCTCCGTCACGTTCGCCGGCGAAATGTCGGCGGTGAAGGGCGCGGTGAAGATGGAGATGCGCGTGGACGTGCTCGAGCGGCTGCCGAAGGACCTCGTGTTTCACTCGGTCTACGCGCCCGGCCTCGGCATCTGGCGCATGGCCGCACCCGGCGTGAGCAACTACAAGTACCTCAAAGAGATCACCAACCTCGCCGCCCCCGCCTCCTACCGGGCGGTGATCCGCTTCCGCTGGCTGAACGCCAAGGGTCACGCCGTCAAAGCCTTCGAACTGCGCACGCCGCGCTGCGTGCAGCCGCTGGAACCGGGCGCCACCAAGGGCGGCGAAGAAAAGCCCGCCGGCACGCCCGCCGCCTGAGCCGCCAGCGATACCTGCAGGTCTCGCTAGAATCTCGCGAGATGAAGGCTGAGATCCACCCCACCTACCAGCAGGCCCACGTGCGCTGCACGTGCGGGAACGAGTTCATCACGCGCGCCACGCGCGAGGAGCTGCACGTCGAGGTCTGCTCGAACTGCCACCCCTTCTACACCGGGCGGCAGAAGCTGATGGATACGGGCGGTCGTGTGGAGCGCTTCCAGCGCCGCGTCGCCAAAGGCCGTCTCGCCCAGTCCCGGGCAGCCAAGTAGCACGATGGCCTCGGTCGAGGCCCCCGCTGCAGAGCGGCTGCCCGACGGCGAGCTGCGCGCGGCGCGCGACGCGCCGCTGGGCGGTCAGGCGGTGCTGGAGGGAGTGATGATGCGCGGCGTCTCCAACTGGGCGGTCGCGGTGCGCAAGCCCAGCGCGGAGCAGCTCGAGCAGGGAGAGCGCTCGCCGGAGGAAGCCGCGCTGGGAGAGATCGAGGTGCAGACCTTCGCGCTGGAGTCGGTGCTGCGCCGCCACCGCGTGCTGCGCCTGCCGCTGATCCGCGGCATCGTCGCGCTCGGCGGCTCGCTCGCGATCGGCTTCCGTGCGCTCGAGGTCTCCGCCAACGCGCAGCTGCCGCCGGAGCCGCTGGCCGAGGGCGCGGAGGGCGACGCCGCGGCGGAGCCGCAGGAGATCCCGCGCGTGGTGTGGCTGGGAACGATCGTGCTCGCGATGGCGTTCGCCGTGGTGCTCTTCTTCCTGATCCCGGTCGGGCTGACGAGCCTGATCAAGGACCAGCTTCATTCCTCGCTGCTCTTCTGGTTGATCGAGGGCGTGATCCGCACGAGCATCTTCCTCGGCTACCTGCTGCTGCTCTCCCGGCTGCGCGACCTGCGCCGGGTGTTCGAGTACCACGGCGCCGAGCACAAGACGATCTCCTGCTTCGAGGCCGGTCTGCCGTTGACGCCGCAGAACGCGCAGCGCTTCTCCCGGCTGCACCCGCGCTGCGGCACGAGCTTCCTGCTGATCGTCATGATCGTCGCGATCTTCGTGTTCGCGCCGATCGGCCTGCCCGCCTGGTACTGGCTGGTGCTCACGCGCATACTCGGCGTGCCGCTGATCGCGGGCATCTCCTTCGAGCTGATCAAGTATGCGGGGCGCAACCGCAACCGCGGCTGGGTGCGCGCGCTGATGTGGCCGGGAATGAAGCTGCAGCTGCTGACCACGCGCGAGCCCGACCTCGACCAGCTGGCGGTCGCGATCGCATCACTGGACGCCGTGCTGGAGCGGGAGCGTCCGGGTGAGCTCACCGCCGAGGATCTCGTCGGCGTAGAGGTCGTCGCCTAGACGCCGACTCCGGCGAGGGCGCGGCGAACGGTCTCGCGCCAACCCCCCTTGAGGCGGTCGAGGTCCATGCCGCGGACCTCGCGCAGGTATATGAACAGCTCGGCTCCGAGCGCCGCGAGCAGCGTATCGGCGAGCAGCTCGGCGTCGCACTCGGCGTCGGCCTCGCGCAGCAGCAGCGTGACGTGCAGGCGGTGCACCGCGTATGCGGGGTGCGTGTAGCGAGCGGGGCCGTGCTCGGCTGCGAGCAGCAGTTCGTAGTGCGTGGCGAGTGTGTCGAGCATCGCTTCGCCGAAGGCGGCAAGTCGCTCCTCGGGCGGGGCCCCCGGGCCGAGCGGCGGCTCGCCGCGGATGAACGATTCCTGGAAGCCGCGCTCGCGCTCGGAGAGCACCGCGGCTGCGAGCGAGGCGCGCGAACCGAAGCGGCGGAACAGCGTGCCCTTGCCGACGCCGGCGGCCTCGGCGACCTCATCCATCGTCACGCAGCCGGCGCCCTTCTCCTCGAACAGCCGCCGCGCGGCGGACAGGATCCGCTCGCGGTTGCGCGCGGCGTCGGTGCGCTCGGCGGTTCCGGTCTCCACGACGGGCAGTTCGAAGGGGTCGCTCATGCCTCCATTGTACTAAGCGGACCACGGTCCAGTTGTTTGCTACACTGTCGTCAGTGGGAAAACGGACTGTAGTCCGAACGAAAAAACGAAACAGGAGAAGACCCCGATGAGCACCCCAACGACGCAGCCGGTCGCAACCGGCACCTGGAAGATCGACCCGGTCCACTCGCACGTGGGTTTCGCGGTCAAGCACATGGTCGTCTCCACCTTCCGCGGCCGCTTCGATGAGTACGACGGCGCGCTGCTCGCAGGCGAGGACGGCACGCCGGTCCTGACCGGCTCGGTCGACGTCGACTCGCTGAAGGTCAAGGACGAGAACCTCGCGGGGCACCTCGCCTCGCCGGAGTTCTTCGACAGCGCGACGTACCCGCAGATCAGGTTCACCTCGACGGCGGTCAACGTCGGCGAGGGCGGCGAGCTCGAGGTCGAGGGCGAGCTCACGATCAAGGACCAGACCCACCACGTGACGGCGCGCGGCACGATCAGCGGCCCGCACGTGACGCTCGGCGACTTCGAGAAGATCGGTGTCGAGCTGGAGGCCGTGATCGACCGGCGCGAGTTCGGTCTGAACTGGAATGCGCCTCTCCCCAAGGGCGGCTTCGCGCTCGAGAACGACGTCAAGCTCGAGGTCTCGCTCGAGCTCGTGAGGGAGGCCTAGCAGCCATGACGATCCTCGGATTGTCAGGAAGCCTGCGCCGCGACTCGCACAACACGAGGTTGCTGCGTGGCGCAGGCACCTTGCTGCCGGCGGGCGCCGAGCTGGTGCAGTTCGACCAGCTCGGCGCGATCCCGCCGTTCAACGAGGACGACGAGCACACGCCGCCGGCCTCGGTGATCGCGCTGAAGGACGCGATCGAGCGGGCGGACGGAGTGCTGATCGCAACGCCCGAGTACAACCACTCGATCCCGGGCGTGCTGAAGAACGCGCTCGACTGGGTGTCTCGCCCCTACGAGCAGAACACGATGCGCGGCAAACCGGCCGCGGTGATCGGTGCCAGCACGGGCCTGTTCGGCGCCGTGTGGTCGCAGGCGGAGACGCGCAAGGTGCTGGGCGCGCTGGGCGCACGCGTTGTCGATCGCGAGCTGCCGGTCGGCCAGGCCGGCGAGGCGATCGGCGAGGACGGCCTGCCGCTGGACCGCGACCAGCGCGAGCTGCTGTCGGCGACGCTCGACGAGCTGGTCGAGCTGACCGCGCCGCAGCACGCGGCGGCCTGATCATCGCGGGCCTACACTGGCCCGCGATGATCGAGCAGCTGGTCGGGCAGATAGAGAGCCGCTTCGCCGAGCTCGGCGAGCAGATGACCGACGCGGAGGTGATCTCCGACCGTGAGCGCTACGCGCAGGTCGGGCGCGACTACTCGCAGCTGGAGCCCGCGGCGAAGCTGGCCGCCCAGTGGCGACGAGCGCGCGACGACGCAGCCGGCGCCGAGGAGCTGATCGCCGAGCTCGGCGAGGAGTCCGGGATGCGCGAGGAGCTCGAGCAGGCGCGTGCCCGCACCGAGGAGCTCGAAGAGCAGATCCGCCTGGCGATGGTGGAACGCGACCCGAACGACGAGAAGAGCGTTATCGTCGAAGTGCAGGGTGGAGCCGGGGGGGAGGAGGCGGGTCTCTGGGCGGGCGACCTGTATCGGATGCTGAGCCGCTACGCCGAGCGGCTGGGCTTCCAGACCGAGGCGATGGAGATCGGCGACGGCAAGTACACGTTCGAGATCAAGTCGCGCCCGCCCCAGGGCGCCTACTCGGTGTTCAAGTTCGAGGGAGGCACGCACCGCGTGCAGCGCATCCCCTCGACAGAGTCACAGGGCCGCATCCACACCTCCACCGCCACCGTCGCGGTCCTGCCCGAGGCGCAGGACGTGGACGTGACAGTCGACCCGAACGACCTGCAGATCGACGTGTATCGCTCTTCGGGCCCGGGTGGGCAGTCCGTCAACACGACCGACTCGGCGGTGCGCATCACGCACAAGCCGAGCGGCATCGTCGTCTCGATGCAGGACGAGAAGTCGCAGCTGCAGAACCGCGAGAAGGCGCTGCGCGTGCTGCGCGCGCGGCTCTACGAGCGCGCGATCTCCGAGCAGCAGGCCGAGCTGGCGGCGGACCGGCGCTCGCAGGTGGGCACCGGCGACCGCGCGGAGAAGATCCGCACCTACAACTACGGCGAGCGGCGCGTGACCGACCACCGCATCAAGCTCACGGTGCACAACCTCGACCAGGTGCTGGAGGGCGAGCTGGACGAGCTGACCGCGGCGCTGCAAGCCGACGAGCGGCGCCGGCGACTCGAGGCCTCGGCCGGGCAGGGTCAGACGGTGTGAGCGGCACGGCGGTGCGTGACGCGCTGCAGGGCGCCGTCACCGCGATCGCCGCGGCCGGCTGCGAAACGCCGCGCCTGGACGCGGAGCTGCTGCTCGCCGACGTGCTGGGCGTCGGGCGTGAGCGGCTGCTGACGGACCGCGAGCTGGTCGTGGCCGGGCCGGCGGTGCGCGCGTATCAGAACGCGGTGCGGCGCCGTGCGGTGCAGCGCGAGCCGGTCGCCTACATCCTCGGGCGACGCGCCTTTCGCGAGCTGGAGCTGCGCGTCGACCGTCGCGCGCTCGTGCCGCGGCCGGAGACGGAGCTGCTGGTCGAGGTCGGCCTGACGCTGCCCGAGGGGGCGGCCGTGCTCGACCTCGGCACGGGCAGCGGCGCCGTGGCGCTGGCGCTCGCACACGAGCGTCCGGACCTCGATGTCTGGGGCAGCGACGTGAGCGAGGCGGCGCTCGAGCTGGCACGCGCCAACGGCGAGCGCCTCGGTCTCGGCGTCCGCTGGCTGCACGCCGACCTGCTCGAGGGCGTTCCCGACAGCTTCGCGGCGGTGCTCGCGAACCCGCCGTACGTGGCGGAGTCCGAACGCGCCTCGCTGGCTCCCGAGATCGTGCGCCACGAGCCGCCGGGCGCCCTGTTCGCCGGTGCAGACGGGCTCGATCTGATCCGACGGCTCGCGCACGAGCTGGCCGGCCGCGAGCGCATCGAGCTGGTGGCGCTGGAGGTCGGGCATGGGCAGGCGGAGGCGGCCGGCTCGCTGCTTGCCGATGCCGGCTTTGGCCTGCTTAGCTACGAGCATGACCTTGGCGGTATAAAGCGAGTGGCGATCGGGCGAAGGAGGACATGAGATGAAACTCGACGACGAGGCCGCAGAGCAGCTGGAGCAGTGCGTAGCGGAGGGTGGCGTCGCGGTGTTTCCCAGCGACACCGTCTACGGGGTCTGCTGCGATCCGGAGAACGAGCAGGCGACGAGGCGCCTGTACATGCTCAAGGGGCGGCCCTCGGCACGCGCGTGCGCGGTGATGTTCTTCTCGCTCGACGTCGCGATGGACGCGCTCGAGGATCTGCACGACGCGGAGCGCACGGCGCTGCACGCGCTGCTGCCCGGTCCCGTGACCGTGCTGATCAGCAACAGAGCGCAGCGCTATCCGTCTGCGTGCCGGATCGATCCGGGCACGCTGGGGCTGCGCGTGCCGGCGCTGACGAGCTCGCTGGCCCCGCTCGGGTCGATCGCTCGCCCCGTGCTGCAGTCCAGCGCCAACCTTTCCGGCGAGCCGGATGCGCGCACGCTCGCCGACGTGCCGCAGCGGCTGCGCGACGGCGCCGACCTGGTGATCGACGGCGGCGAGCTGCCCGGCACGCCCTCCACCGTCGTCGATCTGCGCGACCTCGACAGCGAGGGTCGCTGGTATGTGCTGCGCGAGGGAGCGCTGCCGCGCGAAACGGTGCAGGAGAAGCTGGCGCTCGTGTGAGCGGCGCGGTAGGCGGCGACGGGGTGTGGTGCTAGCCTCGTGAAAGCTGCCGCGACTGGCGCCTTTAGGTGGAATCGACCACCGGGAAGCGGCCAGCTCATAGAGCCGCGCGCCTGGGCACTCGTACATCGTCGCCTGCAAGGAGAGCGCCGTGCCTGAGCTGAGCCCCGACTACTTCAACCGTCCCCTCGCCGACGTCGACCCCGAGATCGCCGACGCGCTGGCAGGAGAGCTCGAGCGCCAGCAGCAGACGCTGGAGATGATCGCCTCCGAGAACTTCGTGCCTCGCGCCGTGCTCGAGTGCCAGGGCTCGGTGCTGACGAACAAGTACGCAGAGGGCTATCCGGGCCGGCGCTACTACGGCGGCTGCGAGTGGGTGGACGTCGCCGAGCAGCTCGCGATCGACCGCGCCAGGGAGCTGTTCGGCGCGGAGCACGCCAACGTCCAGCCGCACTCCGGCGCGCAGGCCAACACCGCCGTTTACCACGCGCTGCTCGAACCGGGCGACACGATCATGGGCCTCGCGCTCGCGCACGGCGGCCACCTCACGCACGGCATGAAAATCAACGTCTCCGGGCGGCTGTACGACATCGCGGCCTACGAGGTGGACCGCGAGACGAGCCTGATCGACATGGACGAGGTGGCACGGATCGCGCACGAGCGCCGCCCGAAGCTGCTGCTGGCCGGATGGTCGGCCTATCCGCGTCAGCTCGACTTCGAGCGCTTCAGGGAGATCGCCGACGAAGTGGGAGCGCTGCTGATGGTCGACATGGCGCACTTCGCCGGACTCGTCGCAGCGGGCCTTCATCCCAACCCGATCGCGGCGGGAGCGGACGTCGTGACGACGACCACGCACAAGACGCTCGGAGGTCCCCGCGCGGGCATCATCCTCAGCAAGCAGGAGCACGCCAAGAAGATCGACTCGGCCGTGTTCCCCGGTCAGCAGGGCGGTCCGCTCGAGCACGTGATCGCAGCCAAGGCCGTCGCACTGAAGATCGCGGCCAGCGAGCTCTTCGCCGAGCGTCAGCGGCGCACGGTCGAGGGCGCCAAGGCGCTGGCCGCCGAACTGGTCCGGGCCGGCCACGGCGTGAACGTGCTGACCGGCGGCACCGACGTTCACCTCGCGCTCGTCGACCTGCGCGAGAGCAGCCCCGAGCTGACGGGCAAGCAGGCGGAGGACCGCCTGCACGAGATCGGCATCACGGTGAACCGCAACGCGGTGCCGTTCGACCCTCGCCCGCCGATGGAGGCTTCAGGCCTGCGTATCGGTACGCCGGCGCTCGCCACGCGAGGCCTGCAGGCGGACGACTTCACCGAGGTGGGCAACATCCTCGCGGTGGCGCTCACCCCCGAATACGAGTCTCGTGCCGCTGAGCTCGCGGATCGGGTCGTCGCGATCGTCGAGCGCTACCCGCTCTACGAGTTCCTGAACACGCCCGCGCCGGCATAGCGCCGTCCGGCGCACGCGCGCTCCCGACCCCCTCGCCTGCGATGCTGTGCCGAGCCGATGGCGCACCCGACTGAGCTCGAAGCGCTGTATGCGTTCCTGGCCGCGCTTGCAGTGACGGCCGTCCTGACGCCGCTCACGATGCGGATCGCGCGCGCTGCCGGGGCGATCGACGAGCCCCGCGAGCGCGGTCTCTCGGAGCGGCCGACGCCGCTGCTCGGCGGCCTGGCGATCTTCGGGGGCGTCCTGGTCGCGACGCTGATCTGGCTGCCCTCCGGCTACGGCAAGGACCACAATCTGTGGATCGGCGTATTGCTCGGGGCCGCCGTGATCACCGCCGTGGGCGCTGTCGACGACCGCTTCGACCTGCACCCGGCGTGGAAGCTGATCGGCCAGATCGTCGCGGCGGTGATCGTGGTTCACTACGGCGTCGCCGTGAAGGCGATCACGCTGCCGTTCGTCGGCAAACTGCAGCTCCCGAACGCCGGCGTGACGAACGCCGGCCCGATCCTCACCGTGGTCGGGCTGGTGCTGATGATGAACGTCGTCAACTTCTCGGACGGCGTCGACGGGCTCGCGGCGGGCGTGTGCGCGATCATCGCCGCCGCGATGGCGGTGATCGCCTTCGACCTCACGCGTGAGCAGCCGGCCGTGCTGGCGGCGATCACCGCCGGTGCCGCGGTCGGCTTCCTCGTCTTCAACTTCCCGCCCGCATCGAGCTTCATGGGCGACTGCGGTGCGAACCTGCTCGGCCTGCTGATGGGCGTGACAGCGGTCGAGGCGGCCGTCAAGACGACCGCGGTGGTGTCCTTCGTGCTGCCGTTGATCCTGCTCGCCGTGCCGTTCCTCGACACGACCTTCGTGGTGCTCAAGCGCCTCAAGTACAAGCAGCCGGTCTACCGGCCGGACACCGAGCACTTCCATCACCGCATGGCTCGCATCGGTTTCAGCAGCAGGCGCACGATCGCCTATTTCTACGCCTGGACGCTGATGCTCGCCGGCGTCGCGCTGGCGCTGCGCTTCGTTCCATACAGCGACCATCACGGCCGTCTCTACACCGGCTGGGCGATCGTGATGGCGCTGATCGGCGTGGTCGCCGTCGCCGCAACGGTGTACCTCGTGTACGTGCTCGAGATCCTCAAGTTCCGCCGACTCGACGCGATGCGGCTGCGCCGGCTGCGGCCCGAGGCCTCAGAAGCCGAGATCGAGCGCCGTGTGGCCGAGGACTTCGAGACGGGAGAATTCAATGCGGTGAGCGCTCGAGCCGACGGCGCGAACGAGCCGGTCGGCGGCGGCGCGGTCGGCGGCCGTGGGCCCGTGCCCGGGGCTGAGCACCGGGTCGGCGAGCGGCAGGTGGATCAGGATGGCGTAGGCGCAGGCCAGCAGCACGGCGGCGCGCAGGCGCCGCTGGCCGCTGACGGCCGCTAGCGGCAGCACCCAGATCACGTACCACGGCAGCAGCCACGCCGTTGCCGCGAGCAGCGCGAGCGTCGTCCAAGCTGCCGCGTCGCGCCAATCGCTCGCGCCACGCGCGGTGCGCCACAGCATCACCGCGAACACGAGCACGAAGCCGGCCTGGAACACGTCCCGCCACCACACAGGGGTCCCGTGCAGGCTCAGCAGCCGGGCCGTCTCGGCGGGGATGGAGTGCGTCGCGACCAGCTGCTGCTGCTCGCCGATCGCGCCGACGAAGCCGAGTGCGTGCAGCCCGAAGCCAGCCACGCCGACCGCCAGCAGCGCCGCCAGCGCGAGCGCGGAGATCGCTGCCAGGCGTGCACGGCCGCGGCGCCGGCCGAGCACGAGGAACGGCAGCATCAGGCCCGCCGAGAGCTTCACGCCGACGCCGGCCACCAGCGCCCCCGCGGCGGCTCCCGGGTGCTGCCGCGCGCCCGCCGTCATCACCAGCGCGAGCGCGACGAACACGATCAGCAGGGTGTCGTTGTGCGCGCCGCCGACCGCCAGCAGGAGCAGCACCGGGTTCAGCCCGATGAACGCAGCCGCCGTCACCGGCGAGCGTCCCAGGCGCTCGGCCGCCCGCGCGGTCAGCCACACCGCCGTCACGCTCGCCAGCGCCGCCAGCACCTTGTAGGCCCAAAGCGCGGTAGCCAGCGTGAGCGGTGCGCCGGCGTAGCTCACGAGCGTGAACAGTGGCCCGTAGGGGGAGTGCTGGAAAGGCCAGCCGAGGAAGCCGTACACGTGGTCCGCCGACGCTTCGGCGGGGAAGTGCGTGTAGGGATCCAGGCCGTGCGCCGCTCCGAGCCTCGCGAACGCGATGTAGCCGAACACATCCTGCGAGATCAGCGGCGGTCCCAGCACGAGAATCGCGTGCGCAGCCACGATCGCAGCCCACACCGGCCGTGCCCCGACCGACCGCGCGCCGAGGAGGATCAGCAGGTAGCAACCGCACACCGCCAGCGTCAGCCCCTGGAAGGTGCCCCTCGAGAGCTGCGCTCCGAGCCCCGCGAGCGGCCCCGCAAGCCAGCCCGGCCAGCCGCCGCTGCGTGCCGGGACGTAGCGCGAAGGGGCCGCCGCGGCGTCCGCCAGCAGCGCGAACAGCGCTGCCAGCAGGCCCAGCAGCGCGAGCGCGACGAGCGCCTGCAGCGCGCGCGTGCGCAACATCGGCGCTCGCGGCCTTGCGCCTGTACCGGGGTCGCGCAGTCGGACCTGCGCAGTGGCACCCTCTGCTCTCGCCGCCATAGAACTGCGCGTCATTGTCGCGGCTGCGCCCGGCACGCGTCCGCGCCCGCCGCTACCCTGGAGGCAGATGACGCCCTCCGGGCTCGACCGTGCGTGCGCTGTAACCGCGTGCCGGTGGCCGTGCTAATTCCTCGTATGCGACGTCGCATCCGCAAGCGCAACCTGCGTACGGTCGCGGATCCAGCCGCTCCGCAGCGCGTGCTGATCCTCTCCGCGGACGTCGGCGAGGGCCACGCGGCGGCTGCCCGCGCGCTCGCGCAGCAGATCGAAGCCTCGCCGCAGGACGCCGAGGTCACGCTGATCGACGGGCTGGCCGCGATGGGGCCCGTGTTGCGTCCGATCGTCGAGGACGGCTACCGCGTGCAGCTGCGCCTGTTTCCATGGAGCTACACGCTCGTCTACTGGCTGCTCGAGCACATCGCGCCGGTGCGCTTCACCGCGCGCAGGCTGCTGTGCCTGTTCGGCGCCCGCTCACTCGCGCGCACGATCGAGCAGCACCGCCCCGACGTCGTCGTCTCCACCTATCCCGCTGTGACAGTGGTGCTCGCCCACCTGCGCCGCCGCGGAGAGATCGACTGCGCGACCGTCGCCACGATCACTGACCTCACCGGGCTGTTCTTCTGGGCTCAGCCCGGGATCGACATGCACCTCGTCATGTACGGCGAGTCGATGCGGTCGGTCGAGCGGATCGCCGGCCATGGCAGCGTGCAGCTCGTCAGCCCGCTGATCTCCGAGGAGTTCCTGCAGCCACGCTCCCCCGAGGAGGCGCGCCGCACGCTCGGTCTGCCCGATCACGGCCGCATGGTCGTCGTCTCCGGAGGCGGCTGGGGCGTCGGCGACATCGCCGGCGCCGTCGAGGAGTTCGTGCGGGTGCCGGAGGTGACGAGCATCGTCTGCCTCGCTGGGCGCAACGAGCAGCTGCAGGAGAAGCTGCAGCAGGCATTCGCGGGCGAACCGCGTGTGCATGTGTACGGCTTCACCGACAAGATGCCCGAGCTGCTCGCCGCCGCCGACGTGCTCGTCCACTCCACCGGCGGCGTCACGTGCCTGGAGGCGCGCGCCGCCGGCACGCCCGTCGTCTCCTACGGCCTCCCGGTCGGGCACGCACGCCTGAACACGCGCGCGATGGCGGCACTCGATCTGGTGCGACTCGCGCACGACACCGACGAGCTGCGCCGCCACGTGCAGGCCACGTTCGTGACCAAGCCGGCAGACCTGCCCGCCGACGGCGAGCGCCAGGATCCGGCCGCTGTCGAGGTCGTCCTGCAGGCGCATCGCCGCGTGCGTCCGATTCCGCGCTGGCGGCTGAAGCTGGTCGCGCTGGCCACGCAGCTCGTCGTGCTGCTGCTCGCCGGCTCCTGGGTGATGTCGACCGACGAGGTCACGACGCTCGCGGCGAAGGTGCTGCGCGTGCATCCGCTCTCTCATGTCGCGACCGATGAACACAAGGTCGGCCTCGTCGTTCGCGCGCCGGGCCGCATCATCTCGGTGCTCGCCTACGAGCTCGCAGAACGCGGCGTGCACGTGTCCTTCGCCGACGCCGGCGGCGTACCCACGCCCGAGCGCGTCGCGGAGCTTCACACCCTTCGCGACGAGCTGCTGCCCGAAGTTCCCAATTCCTCCTTCCCGCGCTGGGTCAAGACCCGCGGCGTGCTCGGCTCGCAGGCGCGCGCGCTGGGCCTTCACCACCACTTCTACTACCTCGAGCCGAGGGGCGGCCTGTCTGTCGGCCAGCTCGTGCTCGCGCGCACCGACGGCGCCACGCCGATCAAGGGCGCCGTGCGGATCTCCGCCAGGGCAGCGTTGCCTCAGCGGCCGATGCGCGCAGGCGACGTGCTCGTGGTCGAATGCGACGGCTCGGCGGCCTCCGTGCTCGGCTTCGAACGCATCGTCTCGCGGCTCGCCGCGGATGGACTCGGCGTCGCGCCGATCTCCTCGCTCTCGCCCTGAGCCTCGCCGGCTCGCGCGCCCCGAGCCTCGCCGGCCGGCGCGCCCTGAGCCTCGTCGGCCGGCGCACCGTGAGGTTCGTCGGGCCGCGCACCCTGGCCGGCGCCGCCGGCTCCGGCCGCACGATCCGCACCGGCAGCCTGGCCCTCCATCATCGCCAGCAGCAGCGGTGAGCGCGCCAGCGCGGCCGCGCCGGCGACGAGCAGCGCCAGCGATGCCATCAGCGGCCAGCCGTCGAGCGGCGTCGCGTCGAAGTGTTCACCGAACAGCAGCGGACCCATCGCGATCGGGATCACCGTCTGCGTCACGAACACGACGGGCGCCACCTGGATCGCGGGTCGCGACTGCAGGCTGCTCATCTCGCTGAGCGTGCCGAGGCCCGAGGCGGGCGCCGTGGCGGCAGCCCACAGTAGGCCCGTGCCGATGTAGCCCGTGAAGAGGTCGTTTGCCGCAAGCTTGGTGGCGATCGCGCTCCACGCGAACGCGCAGCCGGCGCAGAAGATCGTCAGACCCGCCACGGGCCGGCTCACGAGACGCAGCAGGTAGGGAGTGAGCGCGACGAGGCCGACCGCGACGAGCACGACGGCGGTCGTTCCCGGCGAGGAGACGACAGTCGTCGTGCGCGGCGCAAACAGGCCCGCACCGGTCACGCCCACCGCGATCGCGGCGACCGTCGTGTACTCGTAGCGCCCGGGGCGCTCTCCGAGCATCAGCTCGGCAGCGACCAGCAGCACCAGCAGCCCTACCGCCAGCGTCGGCTGCACGACCACCAGCGGCGCCAGGTGCAGTGCCAGCAGCTGCAGCGGGAAGCCGAGGATCGACAGGCCGGTGCCGAGCAGCCAGCGCCGCCGCCGCACGAGCCCCCAGGCCAGTGCGAGCCGCAGATGCTCCTCCTGGGGCGCCTCCTTGGCGTCCATGGCCTGGAGTGCGATCCCTAGGCTGTACAGCGTCGAGGCGCCGATCGCCGCCACGATTCCCAGCACCAGGTTGACCATGTACGCCCACGATAACCGCACTCCCGGGGGGCCAATCGTCGGCGCGGCGGGCATCCTGCTGCTCGGGAGCTATCTGTTGCCCGGCCTCGCCGGTGCCTGGGCGCCCCTGCGCCGCCCGCTCGGCGTGGAGGACCGCACGAGCAGCGGCAGCGGCTATGCGCTCACCTTCGACGACGGGCCGCACGCGCAGGGGACGCCGGCCGTGCTCGAGCTGCTCGCGCGCGAGCGCATCCACGCGACCTTCTTCCTCGTCGGCGAGCAGATCCGCCGCAACCCCTCGCTGCCGCGCGAGATCGTCCACGCCGGCCACCAGATCGGCGTGCATTGCGACCGCCACCGCAACCTGCTGCGCCTCGCGCCGCGCCAGGTGCGCGCCGACCTGGACCGCGCACACGACGCGATCGCGACGAGTACCGGACGCGAGCCGCATCTCTATCGCCCGCCCTACGGCGTTCTCAACGCCGCTGCGCTGCGCCAGGCGCGCGCGCGAAGCTGGCGCACGCTGCTGTGGAGCCACTGGGGCCGCGACTGGGAGCCTCGCGCGACCGCCGCCTCGATCGCCGCGCGCGTCACCGACGGCGCCGGCGACGGCGCCGTGCTGCTGCTCCACGACGCCGACGACTACTCCGCGGAGGGTTCCTGGCGGCGCACGCTCGACGCCCTGCCCCGCGTGATCGACACGATGCGCGCACGCGGCCTGCAGGCCGTCTTGCCGTGAGCGCACGCGCTGTTGCGTCACCGGTCTGACATCTGAAGCCGAAGCTAGAATGACCGGCTTGTCGACCGCCGCGTCATCGATCGACCAGTCTCCGCACGCCGCCTCCGGCGATGTGCCCGCGTCACCGCTCGGCGTCGCGCGGGCGGCGGGTGTGCTGGCGCGCCCGCACCGGGTCGCCGCGGCCTCCGCGGGCGTCTCCGCGGGCGCCGCTCCTCCGCTCGCGCCCGCCGCGCTCGCGCGCCTTCGTCTTCGCCTTCGCAGCGTCCCACGGCGGCGCGGCGTCGGCATGCGCACGCGCTGGTGGCTGGAGGCGCTGATCGTCGTCTGGCTGGTGTGGGTCTACGACGCGATCAACAACTTCGCGCCGCTGCGTTGGGGACCGGCGCTCGCTCACGGCCGCGACATCCTCGGCGCCGAGACCTCGCTCGGCATCGCGCCGGAGCGCGCGCTCGATCAGTGGCTGGCCGGTCACCACACGCTCGGGCTTCTCGTCGCGGACTACTACGACAACGCGCACTTCCTGGTCACGCTCGGGCTGCTCGCCTTCCTGTGGTGGCGGCGCACCGACCTGTTCCGCCCGCTGCGCAACTCGCTCGTGCTGATCAACCTGCTCGGCTTCGTCGTGTTCTGGCTGTATCCGGTGGCGCCGCCGCGCATGCTCGACGGCTTCACCGACATCGTCTCCTCCTCCGGCGCGATCGGCTCCTGGCACGACGGCGCGCTCGCCTCCCAGGCCAACCAGCTCGCCGCTATGCCCTCGCTGCACATCGCTTGGGCGGTGTGGTGCGCGGTCGCCGTGTGGCGCATCAGCAGGCGAGCGTGGGCACGTGCGCTCGGCGCCGCCTATCCGACGATCACCGCGTTCGCGGTGCTCGCAACGGGCAACCACTACGTGCTCGACATCCTCGCCGGCGCGCTCGTCGCGGCGGCGGCGCTCGCGCTCGTCGCACTCGCCGGGCGGCGCAGCGTGCCGGCGCTGCGGCGGCTGCGCGCGGCGCGCACCGTCGCCTGAGCGACCCGGCGCCGCGCCCGGGGCTGGCCCGCCAAATCTGGGCCGCTGTCGCCTTGGAGGACCATCGCGCCCCCGCGTACCGCATGTCACAAACTTGTTACGAAGTCGCAGTTCGGTTAGACTGGCGCCGCTACCGCAGACCGCCCACGGCCGTCCCCACGGCCCCGCCGCGTGGGAGCGCGGCCATTTGCGCGTCTGTAGGGTGGCGCTATCCACATGCCCGATTTCGACGCCAACGATGACATCACCATGCCCGCCCGCGGGCCGGGCGGCACGCAGGGCGAGGACGAGTACCTGACGCCGCTGGTGCGCCGCGCGCGGGACCTCGCGATCGCTCATCCGCGCAGGCCGCGGCCTCACCACCGGCGCCTCTCCGCGCACGCGCTCGGGCCGCGCAGACGGCCGAGCCGCCGCGCGTGCCACGGCGAGGAGCGGGTGTGGGCCGTCGGAGCCTTCTCGCCGCCGCAGTGGAGGCTGCGGTCGCGATGCCATCCGTGGCATCCGGCGTCCGGAAGACTCGACTGACGTGTTCCTCCTGCGCTATCTCGACGTGTGCCTGGTGCTCGCGACGGCTCCGTTCGTGCCGCTCGCAGGACTGCCGCTGCTCGGCTACCTGATAGCGGCGGCCGCGTGGCTGCTGACGCGCCTGGGCACAGCCTTCCTGCAGGAGCGCGCGCTGCGCATCGCCGACCACAAACTGCGCGCGGGCATGCAGGTCGCCGCCATGATGGGCCGCGTCTGGATCGTCGCGCTGGCGATCCTCGTGGCGCGCTTCGCCGGCTCCAAGGACGACGGCATCATGGCCGCCGCGCTGATGCTCGCCGCCTTCACCGTGTACTTCGTGATGTCGTTCTTCACGCGTGGCACGCTGCTCCCGCTCGGCTCCGGCAGGCGCTCGGCGCAGCCGCCGAGTCCGGGGAGGCCCACGACCTCATGAGCGCGCCGCAGGCAGGAGGCGTGGGGGGCATCCCGCCCCCCGACGCGGCCGTCAAACGGCCGGGTCCCGCGGCCGGCGAGCTCGAGCCGGCGCGAGCTGGAATGAGCATCAAGACGAGGCTGCTCGTGCTGTTCGGCGTGTAC
>DASWSH010000075.1:0-2788 GCA_036402735.1 Solirubrobacteraceae bacterium
AGGTCGACCTCGAGCTGGCCGTCGCTGGTGCGCCCGTGGCCCTCAGCGCGCCCGCCGGTCACTTGAGCCTCCGCCGTGTAAAGGATGTTCGCCATCTGAGTCTCTCCTCAGGTCTCTGGTTTCGCCGCGATGCTATTGACATGCAGCGGGAAGGGCTCTGCGCGGCCTTTCGCTCGTCAACTTCACATAACATCGATTATCGAGCGCAGGAAGGGCGATGTGCGGCGGCCACCCCGCGCGGGCCGATCCAGCTCAGGCCCGGCCCGCTGAGCCGGTCTCCCACGAAGCGGATCACTACAGTCCGCACATGCCGTGGACATGGCCCGTGGGCGGGCTCTGCGCGTTCCTGCTCGCGCTCGTCACGACGCCCGCCGGCGTGTCCGGTGCTGTGCTGCTGCTGCCCCTGCAGCTCAGCGTGCTGCACGTGCCGAGCCCGGCCGTGACGCCGACCAACCTCCTGTTCAACGTCGCCGCCGTGCCCGGTGGCCTGCTGCGCTTCCGGCGCGAGCGGCGCCTGCTCAACCCGCTGACGGGCACGCTGCTCGCGGGCACGCTGCCGGGCGTGGTGCTCGGCGCGGTCCTGCGCGTGGAGCTGCTCTCCGGCGGCCGCGCCTTCACGCTCATCGCCGCCGGCGTGCTGCTGCCGCTCGGACTGTGGCTCGCGCTCGGCGCGCAGCGCGTGCCGCCCGGACGCCGCGAGCCCTCGCCTCGCGCCCAGCGCCTGATCGTGCTGCTGTCGTTCGCCGTCGGCACGGTCGGCGGCATCTACGGCATCGGCGGCGGCTCGTTGCTCGCGCCGATCCTGCTCGCAGCCGGCTTCTCGGTCTACGAGGTCGCGCCGGCCACGCTCGCTGCAACGTTCCTCACCTCGCTGGCGGGCATCGCCACCTACCAGGTTCTGCAGCTCGGTCACGGCGGCGCGATCGCGCCCGACTGGGCGCTGGGCGCCTTCCTCGGCGCCGGTGGCTTCGCCGGCAGCTACTGCGGCGCACGCCTGCAGCGGCGCCTTCCCGAGCGCTCGCTGCGGCGGCTGCTCGGCTGCGTCGCCTGCCTGGTCGCGGCGCGCTACATCCAGACGGCGGTCTCCCAGCAGCCCGCCAAGCCGCCCGCGCGCAGCGCCGCCCAGGCCGCCTGACCCTGCGCATGTTTCGCCGCGATCGGGCTACAGTGAAACGGTGGGACGGATCGTCAAACGCCGCGTCGCCGCCTTCGCGCTGACGCTGGGGCTCGTCGCCGGCGGTGCGATCGCCGCCGTCGCCGCCACCGGCGGCTCCGGCTCGGGCGCCGCGCACAGCGCCGCCGGCGCCCGCCACGGCGCGCACTTCCTCGCGACCGCGGCCGACTATCTCGGCATCAGCCGCGGCCAGCTGCAGACCAAGCTGCGCTCCGGCCAGTCGCTCGCGCAGATCGCAAGCGCCTCCGGCAAGCCCGTCGCCCCGCTGATGCAGACGCTCGGCCAGGCCGCCTCGACGCAGGTCCAGCATCGCCTCAGCTCCCACCAGGCGAGCGCCAAGCACGCCAATCGCCACGGCCGCCACAGCCTGCGCGCCGCCGCCGGCCACTACCTCGGCATCACGGCCACCGCGCTCGGCCAGCAGCTGCGCTCCGGCGCTTCGCTCGCGCAGATCGCAGACCGCACACCGGGCCGCTCCGCCGCCGGGCTGGTCGACGCGCTCGTAGCGGCGCGCCTGCAGAACGCCCCGCCCGCCGGCGCCAAGCACGGCAAGGCCCCCAGCGCGGCGCAGCTGGCGAAGCTGCGCAAGCGCATCACGGCCCTGGTCAACAAGACCCACAGCGCCAAGCAGAAGACGCCGCCCGCCTGACGCTCGGCGCTCAGGCAGCGAACGCCTGCAGCATCCGCGTCACCGACTCGCCGACCTGCCGGCGCGTCTCGCCTGCGTCGTCCGCGCGCGCGATCAGCATCGCTCCCTCGTCGATCGCGCCGAGCAGCAGGTGCGCCAGCGGACCGACGGGCTGGGGCGCCACCTCGCCTGCCGCGATCGCCGCGTCGAGCGTCGCCTGCACCATGCCCAGCGCGAAGCGCATGCCGATCTCGCGCCAGCGCTCCCAGCCCAGCACCGACGGCGCATCGACCAGCGCGATCTGCTGCACCGCCCGGTCGCTCTCGCTCGCGTCCAGGAAAGCCTGCGCGCCCACCTCCAGCGCGCGCAGCGGCGCCTGCACCTCGATCTGCGCGACCGCCTCGGCGATGCGCGTCATCAGCTGCTCCTCGACCTGTTCGTAGACGGCCTCGAACAGCTCGAGCTTGCCCTCGAAATGGTGATACAGCGCGCCGCGCGTCACGCCCGCAGCGCGCACGATCTCCTCCGTGCCGACCGCTGCATAGCCCCGCTGCGCGAACAGCTCGCGCGCTGTCTTCAGCAGCGCCGCACGCGTCGCCTGCGAGCGCTCCGCCTGCAGCGAGCCGGCCCTCCCCCCCTCGCGTGTTCCCGCTCGTTTGACTTCCATACCGTCTGTATGATAGATACATACTGTCTGTATGGGAAGGGCTGCAAGCGAGCGCTCGGCGAGAACAAGGAGGAAGAAGATGAACGAGGTCCGTCTCCCCCAGGGCACGATCCGCTACCGCGAAAGCGGTGCCGGCGCGCCGATCTTGCTCGTGCACGGCCTGCTCATGAACGGCGACCTGTGGCGCGACGTGATTCCCCTGCTGGCCAAGGACTTCCGCGTGATCGCGCCGGACTGGCCGCTCGGCTCCCAGCAGCTGCCGCTCGAGGACCCGGCCGACATGACCCCGCCGGCGCTCGCGCGCCTGATCTCCGACTTC
>DASWSH010000076.1:0-6580 GCA_036402735.1 Solirubrobacteraceae bacterium
GAGTTGATCAGGTAGTGGCGCGCCGCGAGCGCACCGCCGCTCATCGCCAGCACCAGCGCGAGCGTGGCCGTCACATTGGCGTACGTGATGCGGCCGCGCAGCAGCCGCCGTCTCCCTCTCGCTCTCTCCACGCCTTCAGGGTAGGACCTCCGCCCCCGCGGCGAGGCGGTCAGGTCGGGTGCTGCTCGAAGCTCGCGCCCTGCTTGAACTCGCGTTCCGGCCCGACGACCGTGTACAGGCACCAGAACGACCAGAGCATGCAGGCAGCCGCGAGGCCGTACAGCGCCGTAGCCGCAGTGCCCACGTGTGCGAGCTTCACGATCGACCCCAGCACGAACAGCACGATCGCGTACAGCCGCAGCGCGTTCACGCACGCCATGCGCACCGTCGCCTCGGTGCCGGTCTCCTCCAGCGCGCGCCGGTAGCGCGCGTTGCCGGTCGCGCACAGGCGCGACACAAGCCAGCCGAGCGTGGTCCGCTCGACCGGGTTGAGGTAGCGCAGCGGTGTCTGCTCGTCTCCCACGGGATCTCTATCGGTGTGTCGCGCCAAGCGCTTGAGCGGCCACAGAGCAGCTGGTTCGACAGTCCCCCTCGACAGTCCTGCCGTGCGTGTGCTCGGTGTAGAGTCGCGCCGTGGAGATCCCAGATCTCGCCGGTCGCACCGCGATCGTCACCGGTGCCAACAGCGGCCTCGGCCTCGCGACGGCCGGGCGCCTCGCCGCACACGGCGCGCACGTGGTGCTCGCCTGCCGCGACATCGACAAGGGAGCCGGCGCTCTCGCCCGGATCGAAGCGGATACGCCTGCCGCGGCTGTCGAGCTCGAGCAACTCGACCTCGCGAGCCTCGCGTCGGTGCAGGCGTTCGCCGCACGCTTCAGCCGGACACATGGTGCGGATGGACCCGACCTGCTGATCAACAACGCCGGCGTGATGGCGCCGCCGCGCCGAGAGACCGAGGACGGATTCGAGCTGCAGCTCGGCACGAACCACCTCGGTCATTTCGCGCTGACGGCGCGCCTGCTCGCCGGCATGCAGGGCCGCGCCGACGCGCGCGTGGTCACGCTCTCCAGCAGCGCGCACAAGTTCGGGCGCATCCACTTCGACGACCTGCAGTCAGAGCGCCGCTACATGCGCTGGACCGCCTACGGCCAGTCGAAGCTCGCGAACCCGATGTTCGCGCTCGAGCTCGACCGCCGTCTGCGCGCCGCAGGTTCGACCGTCAAGAGCCTCGCCGCGCATCCCGGCTATGCCGCCACCAACCTGCAAACCGCGGCGCCGCCGCTGCTCGACCGGCTGGTGATGCGCGCCACGAACCTGCTCGTTGCGCAGAGCGCGGAGATGGGCGCGCTGCCCACGATCTACGCTGCCACCAGTCCCGACGCGCAGAGCGGCTGCTACTACGGCCCCGACGGCCCCGGCGAGTTCCGCGGCCGCCCTCATCTCAGCGCCCCGAGCCGAGCCGCGCTCGACGCCGACGTCGCCGCCCGGCTGTGGCAGGTCTCAGAGCAGCTGACCGGCGTGAGCTTCGGTCTTCCTGCAGCCGCCTGAGGGCGCCGGCCCGGCAGCAGCCGCCTCTGGCGCCGGCCCGGCAGCAGCCGCCTCAGGCGTCGGCCCGGCAGCAGCCGCCTGAGGCCCCGGCCGCAGCTGAGCCGCGCGCTGGAGCCTGGCCGCGTCTTTCGCCGGCGGCTATTCGGCGTGCCCCGTGAATTCGATGACCTGCTGGAACGTCGAGCGGTTCGTCCAGCTCATCGTGAATTCTTGCCCTTTCTTGGTCTTCAGGATGCTCGGCAGGAAGTTGATGCGGACCGGCGCAGCACGCCAGCTCTTGACTTCCGAGCCCTGTTCGCCCTGCAGTTTTTCGGCGGCTCCTTCGATCGCGCTCCACAGCGAGTTGCGGCACGCTTCGAGGTTGCCGTTGCCGCAGTAGCCGCGGCTCAACGGCTGCCCGACGGGTTCGCCGAGCGCTTCGCGCAGGCTCTTGTAGACGTAGCCGTACCAGCCGCTGCCATACGAGGAGCCCTGCGAGTTCTCGCCGTTGTCCGGGCCTTGGATGGAGCGGAATTCGGGCAGGAGCCCACCAAGCACCGGGCTCAGCACAGCTTCCCCGATCGGCGTCCAAGCCGCGTCGAGTATCGCCGCGCCGGGTTCGCGAGGGCCGGTCCGGCCGAAACGGCTCGACCCTTTCTTCACCCAGGTGGCAACCGTCTTCTCCGCTTCCATCGCGAGCGCGGAGGGCGCCGGGCCGGGCGTCTTCAGCACCGCTTCGATCTTCGGCCACACCTGCACGCCTCGCAGATCCTGCGTCGCCGCCCTGTTCATGATCGCCGCGTCGTCGGCAAGTCCCATGCCTTCGGTGAAGCCTTTGTACATCTGCACGCGGTGGACCGGCCCGTAGGAGTACTCATCCGATGCCGCGCCCCATCCCGGCGCCGGCTTGTTGTTCCAGTTCAGGAACACGTGCCCGGCAGGATCGATTTCGTGCGGGTGCTGGGCCAGCGTGAGGAAGCCCTGCCAGTCGTATTCGCCCGTGCCGAGCGTCGGCAGGCTGGGGTTCGTACCCGGCGCCGTCACCGGCAGTCGACCGGTCGAGATGTATGCGACGTGGCTGCTGTCGACGTAGGCCATGTTGAACGTCGTCTCGAGTTCGTTGGCCGCTTCGAAGAACTGCGTCGGGCTGTGGACTTCGTTGGAGTCGAGCTTGCTGAAGGCGACCTCGCCCGCCGGCTCGCGCCCGCGCGTGGAGCGGTCGACGGCGATCGCGTACGGTTCGCCTTTGACCAGGACGGTGCCGCTCACCGGGCCGTGCACCGTTTCGTAGAACTTGACCTCCCTGGCGGGTTCCGCACCGTGCGCGCCCAGTTCGCCGGCGTCGAAGAGGTGCATCGGCACGCATTCGATGCCACGCACATAGCCGGTCGATTCCCTTGTCGGCGGCGTTTCCGGTTCGCCGGGGTTGCACAGCTTCTCGAGGAACTGCTGCGTGTTCTCGCTTCCGGCGCTCGTCAGCGACCATGCGAAGTCGCGTCCGCGGCCGATGAACACATACGGCGAGATCGGCGCGACGACGCCCTGCGCGTCGAGTCCCGGCGCGTGGATGTCAGCCTGGAACACGATCTCCGGGTAGTAGTAGCCGAGCTGCGGGCCCATCACCGCCTTGGGGTGGCCGTTCGCCGCATCGGCCGAGCCCACGAGCAGGAAGTTCGACGCTTTGCGCCGTGACTGGCTGAGCGCGCTCGCCGCTTTGACGGCTGCCGCGTTCTGCGTGCCGGGGTCGACGAGTGCCGCGCCCGGCGTGGGGCCGGTCGGTTCTTCGTCGTAGGAGAAGGTCTGCGCGGCGGTTGTGGGCGCTTCGGGGTCGTTGACCTGACGCAGGTCGCGGAATACCTGATCGCCGCCTGCTTCGCCGAGGCTGCTGCGCAGACGTGCGAGGAATTCCGAGTTGCGCACTTCGTTGCCGCCGCCGTTGCCGAAGATCGAGCCGATGAAGGCGAAGCCGGCGATTGCGTCGGCGAAGGTCACCGTGGGCAGCGCCGCATTCGGCAGCGATTTCTCATAGCCGTTGACCCCGGCGACCCAGTCTTCGAGGTCCTGGATCACCTGCATGCCCGCCGCGCCCTTTTCTTCGAGCACTTTCTTCTGTGCGGCCACATAGGCGATCGCTTCGGCGCTCGGTTTGAACGAGCGCGTCTGCAGCAGCAGCCCGAAGGCGTTGATTCCCGGCACGCCGAGCGCCGCCGTGTACGCGGGGCCGAGCCCCAGCTTCAGCAGCAGGCCGCGGTCCTTCGCGGCGACCCACCCCGAGCCGTACATCGCGTCGCCGCGCGTGGTGCCGTAGATGTGCGGGATGTCGTGGTTGTCCCGCACGATTTCCAGGCCCGCCTTGGGGTTTTCCGTGCGCAGCACGCCGCCGGCGTTGACCCCGAATTTCTCCGGCAGGAACAGCGTTTCGAGCGTCGACTGGGTGACGTTTTTCTTGCGCGGCGTGAGCTTTTCGTAGAGCTTCGCCTGGTCGGTGGCGAACGGACCGCCGCCGATGTCGCCTTCGGCGCCCGGCGGCAGGATCTGGAAAGCGCCGCCCGAGAAATCTTCGAGTTCCACCGCGCCCGCAGGTGCCGCGACGATTGCGAACAGCAACCCCGTGCACGCAGCCGCCAGCGCCATACGTAGTCCACTCCGCGTCATGCCCGCCTCCCGTCGCCCGTGCCGCTCTACCGGCTCCGAGCCGTCGACAACACCCCTCTTGGACGCGGGGATCGTACCAGTAGGTGTCAACCCCCCCACGCTACATGTCAACCCCTGGAATGGATCGAGGATGCAGGACCGCGGCACCGGCGGCCGGCGGCCGGTTCGCGCGCGGCTAGACCTCGAGGTAGCGCAGCACGACGCGGCCGAGCACGATCACATCGCCGTGCTGCAGCTCTGCCTGCTGCACGCGTCGCCCGTTGACGAACGTGCCGTTGGAGCTGCGATCGTCGAGGATCCGCGTGCCGCTCGGGCGCGGCACCACGATCGCGTGGCGTCGCGATACCGAGCTCTCGTCGAGGTGAAGGTCCGCCGCCAGACCGCGACCGATGTGCAGCACCTCGCCGCGGAGCGCAATCACCACCGTCCGCTCGGGCCCTTGGACCTCGAGGTAGCGGCCGGGCGTCTCGGGCCGCTCAGGCGCCTCGCGCCGCACGCGCTCGTCGAGGCACGCGACGGGATCGATCTTTTCGGTGTGTCCCTCGGCGACCGGGCGGATCAGGGTCTCTGAGCTCATGCCCACAGTCAAACCCATGGTATTCACGCCAAGCTGAATACCCGTGAAGAAATCATGAAAAACCAGCGATAAGGCCTTGCGCGTGCCGCCGCCGGCCCCTACGGCGCCTGCGTGCAGGCCCGGCGCAGCCCTGCAGCTCGAACCACGCGAAGCCACGCCGGCCAGCTGAATATCCGCACGGGGATCGGCAGGTTCGCCTTGCCCGCGATGCCAAGTGCCTTCGCGCACTCGCCGGACACGCAATCGCAGCGAGCGCGCGCCCAACAGCAGCGTCAGCAGACGACTCGGCGACGCGCTCATGCCGCCGGCAGTCCATGGAAGCCTCACGTACCCTGGGGAGATGCGCGCGCTGCCGATCGCCGCCTCCGAGACACTGACCGACATGATCCAGCTGGGGCCGCTGGCGCTGATCGCGCTGCTCTACGCGCGTCGCGCGCGCACGCTGGCGCTCGCCGGGCGACCGGTGCCCCGCGCGCGCCAGGCGAGCTTCTACGCCGGCTTCGTCGTGATCGGCGTCGCGCTCACCTCGCTCGGCGATGACAGCCAGCAGCTGCTGTACGTGCACATGATCGAGCACCTGCTGCTCGGCGACATCGCAGCGCTGCTGATCGTGCTCGGGCTGACCGGCCCGGTGATCGCGCCGATCCTGCGCGTGCCTGTGTTCGACCGCCTGCGCGTGCTCTCTCACCCTGCGATCGCGTTCCCGCTGTGGGCGCTCGACATTTACGTCTGGCACCTGCCGGTGCTCTACCAGGCGGCGCTGCACCACTCCGCCGTGCATGCGCTGCAGCACGCGATGTTCCTCGGCCTGGGCGTGAACATGTGGATGTGCCTGTTCGGGCCGCTGCCGATGCCGCGCTGGTTCGGCAACCTCGGCAAGCTCGTCTACATCGTCACCGTGCGCCTCACCGGCACCGTCCTAGGCAACATCTTCCTCTGGTCGGGGACGGTCTTCTATCCCTTCTACCTGAAGGGCGACGCGTCCTTCCACATCTCGCCGCTGGCCGACCAGAACGTCGCCGGCGCGATCATGATGGTGGAGGAGTCGCTGCTCACGCTGGGACTGTTCTGCTGGCTGTTCCTGCGCGCGGCCAAAGAGGGCGAGGAGCGCCAGAACCTGCTCGACTGGGCCAGCGCGAACGGCCTCGAGCTGACCGAGCGGCGCGTCGCCAGAGCGGTCGCCGCGGGCCGCGGAGCGGAGCTGCGCCGACGCCTCGAGTCACGTCTGCACGCGGCAGAGCCGCCGGCCGTAAACGGCCCGTGCGCAGCTGTCGGCGAGGCCGATCGCGCATCGGCTCGAGCGGGCAGCGCCGAGGCGCCGCCCGCCGGCTGACCGTCGCCGAGCAAGCGCTCGCGACCTATGATGTGGCGCATGTGTGCAGGCTGTGCACTCACCGCCGCCTCGGCCGCCACGGGCTTTCGCACCTGGCTGCAGAGCCACCACTTCGGATGGCTCACGCCGAAGCGCATGCGCCGCCTCACGCTCGCCGCGATGTGCGCCGCGGGGCTCGTCTCGACAGTCGGCTTCTCCGGCTCCAGCGCCGCTCCGGCGCACACGCCCGCCCCCGGCCACGCAGTATCGGCCCGCTGAGCGGCGGATCGCAAGCCGCCGCTCTTGATCGCTGACCCGCCGGTGACATGAACGGCGGGCAGGCCAGGCTCACGCCCGCGGCCGACGCAACCGCGGCACGCTGGATCGTCGAGGGCGTGCGTGACTTCGACTTCACCGTGGGCTCGATCGTCCCGGCCTGTTTCGAGGCGTACGCGCGCGTGTTCCATCCGGCCGGGCTCGGCGGCGATGACCATCCGGAGCCGGTGCGC
>DASWSH010000077.1:0-16215 GCA_036402735.1 Solirubrobacteraceae bacterium
ACGTCCTCTTCTCTAGTTCCTAGACCGCGTGCCATCTGCGCAGGCGGTCATCAGGGTGAAGGCGGGGCTACGCGGTCGTGCGCTCCGTCCGCGGCGAGAGTAGGCGCTCCACACATACGAACGACCGTGCTGGCCCTGAGCTAGCTCGAGGAGTCGACGGCCTTCGGTCGGGATTGCCAAGGCCACTTTCCTGAAAGCTCGACGTCCAGTGTGAAGCTCAAGAACGTACGCACGGCGACGAGGATCGCCAGGACTCCGACTCCGGCGAAGGTGGGCGCCACGGCCACCGTGCGGATGATGTCCCCGGCCACTAAAAACTCCAGTCCTAGGAGGATCGCTTTGCCGACCTGCTGGCGGTAGCCGCGATACGCAACCTGAACTCGTTCGCGATGCCTCAGCGTGAGGACGAATGCGGCTGTTGCTACGGCCAGCCCCACGACGATGATCAAGACCCCGGCTCCATCGATGACCTTGGAAACGGCGTCTACGGTGTTCTTGAAGTTTGCGTCGTCCAGGGCGGGGACGCTAGCTGCTGAGCAGGTCGGAGCAACGAGCGTTAACTCGAGCGCAGTTAGGGCGCGGCGCGCTCCCACACACTCCCAGCGGCTCTGGCGAGGCGCAGTCCATACGCGGCTAGGGCTGTGCGGGCGGACTCCCCGCAGCCGGTTCGCAGGGCTGCCGCGCCGGCCCTGGCCGCGCAACCCTCTGTTATCTCCGCATGAGGTATCCGGGCACTCCCGGGAAGCTGCAAAACCCGCAAGCTATGGCGGCGCGACTTGTGCGCCTATGTCGATGGGCCGTGCTGGAATCGAACCAGCAACCTTGGGCTTAAGAGGCCCCTGCTCTGCCAATTGAGCTAACGGCCCGCGAAGGGGAACGACCGACCGATCGCACAGGCGAGGCCGGCTGCGAGGAGAGTCTAGCCAAGCGCGGATCGGGGGCGAGACCGCAAGCTGCCCGGGGCAGACGGGCTCGAGTCGCGACTATTTCTTGGTCGTCGTGGTCGAAGACGACTTCGAGGTGGTGGTCGTCTTCGGCGCCGGCGTGGCGGGTTTGATCTGCGTGCCGGTGAGCTGGCCGCTGGGCGCGGATTTGACCGCGTAGGTCTTGCCGTTCGTGGTCGTCGTGTAGGTCTGGCCGCCGTTCGGGAACTTCTTCACTTCGGCGAGCTCGGTCTGCAGCCGTTTGCGTTCGTTGGACGGCGCCAGCTGCACCGCCTTTGCGGCAGCGAGGTCGCCCTGGCGGATGTTCTTCGCCTTGAAGGCGTAGATCGCCAGTTGCGCGTAGTAGGCGGCGGTGGGGCGCTTTTCGACCACGAACTCGAGCGCCTGCACCGCCTTCGCCGGTTCGTTCAAGCCTTCTTCGCCGTAGATGCTGAACACCAGCTGCGCGAGTTCCGCGTTCGGCTTGGGCGGGTTCTGCGCAAGGTAGCCGAGCCACGCCTGCGAGGCGCGCTTGTACAGTTCCTTGCCCTTGCCGGTCACCTTGCCGGCGCTCGTCACGTAGGTTTCGTTGCCGGCTTCGTGCAGCAGGTTCTTCGCCAGTTCTTCCCAGTTGGCGGGGTTGCTCGGCTGCGTCCTGGTGAGCTTTTCGTACTTCTTGATCTTGCTCGCGAAGCTGGCGCCGTTGGTGCCTTCGCTGTTGCTGACGTTGCTGAGAATGCCGCCCCCGCCCAGGCCGCCGCCCACGCCGAAGCCGATCAGGCCGACACCGACCAGCGCGGCGAGCCCGACGTAGATGATCTTCACGACGCGGCGGCGGCCGCGGCCTCGCAGGTCGAAGAGCATCAGGAGAGGTCGTTGTCCACGTGGTCGATCATCTGTTGCACCGTCGGCGGCGCGGCGTCGTCTGCCTGAGGCTCGGGCGCCCGCGCTGTTTCGCCCTCACCTCCGCCTCCTCCACTGCTCGCGGCACGCCGCCTGTCGCGGATGCCAAGAGCCGCAGCAAGCAGGATACTCGCCTCGTAGAGCAGATACAGCGGCAAGGTGACCAGCGCCATCGTGATCACGTCGCTGGGCACGAAAGCAGCGCCGACCGCAGACAGCAGCACCGCGTAGCGCCGCTGTTTGCGCAGCTGCGCCGGCGTGACGAGGCCGAGCCGCGTCGCACCAACGATCAGGGTCGGCACCTGGAAGACGATTCCCATCGCGATCAGGATCGTCGCCGCGAAGCCGTAGAACTGGTTCGCCTGGACGAGCACGTTGAACTCGCCCGAGTTGAAGTTCACGAAGAAGTGGACGGCGGCCGGCAGCACCACGAAGTAGCCGAACGCCACGCCGGCCGCGAACAGCAGCGGCACCGCCGCCAGCAGCGGCACGATCGCGCGCTTCTCATTCGGCGCCAGCGCCGGCAGCACGAAGCCGGCCAGCTGGTAGAGGATCAGCGGCAGCGAGATGATCAGCGCGAAGTAGAGCGAGACCTTCAGGGTCGTCGTAAACGGCTCCCCGACGCCGAGCGTGACCGGCTTGTCGCCACTCGGGTTGCGCGGCACCTTGGCGACGTCGGAGCCGATCCGCGAGGCGAGCGGCGCGAGCTGTTCGCGCGTGTGCGGCGGCAGGCCGCTCGCGGGCGCGGCGAGGATGCTCAAGGCGGCGCGCGTGTCCTGCGCCGTTTTGATGATCGCCTGCTGAGCGAGCACCGCCTGGCCGACCGTTCCTTCGCCCTTGCTCACCTGCTTCTGCGTCTGCGTCTTCAGCGGTTTGTTGATGATCCGCAGCAGTTCGTGGTTCTGCCAGAAGGAGATGCCCAGCGCGACGATCAGCACGCCGCCGCAGATCATCAGGCGCGTGCGCAACTCGTCGAGGTGATCGACGAGGCTCAGCCGATCCTCGTGGCCGATCGGACGGAGCGATCTTGGCATCGGGAGCGCAACCTACCACCGCCACGCGTTGCGAACGCACGCTAAAGGCCACCGCGTCAGCCGTCGATGAAGTGCGGGAACGGTATGGAATCTGAGAAAGAACCCGATATCCAACGGCGACTGCCGGTGCCTGCCGCCGAGCCGATCGGCGTTGTCCCCGGCGAGCACGCGGCTGCCACCGAGCGCGGCGCCTCCGCCGGCCAGCTGCACGTCTGCTTCCACTGCGCCGGAGAGCTGGTCTACCCGCTCGACTGGTGCGAGGAAGGTCCTCGCCACTGGCGCATCGTGCTCCGCTGCCCGGAGTGTGAGTCGCGCCGTGAGGGCGTCTTCGACCAGAGCACCGTGGAACGGCTCGACGACGAGCTCGACCGTGGCTCGAGCGCCCTGCTCGGCGACCTGCGGCGCATGACCCACGCGAACATGTCCGAGGAAATCGAGTTCTTCGCACGCGCGCTCGAGGCGGACCTGATCCTGCCGAGCGACTTCTAGACGGCCGGGCCGGAACGATTCGCATAGATTGAGCGCATGGACAATGCGCTCGTCAAGCAGCTCGTGCGCTCCGTCATCTACGCGCCCCTGCGCGCAACGCTGCCGCTCGGAGGCGAGGCTACCCAGCGGGACATCCGCCGTCAGCTGCAGCCACGCCTCGACCTGCCGCTTCCGAGTGCGGTGTCCAGTCGCGACCTTCTCGCGGCGCTCGCGCACAGGCCCTTCCGCACGATCTTCTACACGCGCCTGCGAAACAGCGGGATCGCCGGGCGCCTGCTCGCATCGGCGCTCGAACTGTTCTACAAGGGCGAGCCGGCGCTCTACTTCGCGTGCGGCGAGCTCGGCCCGGGCTTCATGATGATGCACGGCTTCGCCACGATCATCACGGCCCGGCGGATCGGCACCGACTGCCAGGTCGCGCAGCAGGTCACGATCGGCTACGACGACCGCGGGGCGCCCCCGGTGCTGGGCGATCGGGTTCGTGTCGGCGCCGGCGCGATCGTGCTCGGCCCGATCGAGATCGGCGACGACGCCGTGATCGGCGCGGGCGCTGTTGTCGTGCGCGACGTGCCGCCCGGCAAGGTCGTCGGCGGCGTGCCCGCGCGGATCCTGGAGGGCGCCGCCGACCGCTTCAGCGCGATCGGACGCGCCGAAAGCTAGCGCGAGCCGCGCATCCTCCGGCCGGGGCGGCCGGAGCGGCTCGCATCTAGCGGTAGCGCTCCACGACCGCGTCGGCAACCAGCTCGAGCAGCTCCGAGCGGCCTTCCGGCAGGATCGCGGGCAGCTCCGCCTTCGCCTCGGCCACCACCGCGAGCGCTCGCTCGCGCGCCTCGTCCAGCGCGCCCGTCGCGGCGATGCGCTCACACAGCGCCTCGGCCTGCCCCGCGCCGCGCTCGGCCGACTCGCCGCCGCCGGCCAGCGAGCGCAGGTCCACCGCGGCGAGCTGCGGCTCGCGTTCGCGCGCGAGGATGAAGGGCAGCGTCACGGTGCCGTCCAGCAGGTCGGCTCCTCGCGCCTTGCCGGTGCGCTCGACCGGCCCGGACACGTCGAGAACGTCGTCGAGCATCTGGAAGGCCAGGCCGATGCGCCGCGCGAAGCCGCCCAGCGCCGCCGCCAGCACCGCCGATCCGCCTGCCGCATTCAGCGCGCCGAGCCTGCACGCCGCCTCGAACAGCGCCGCCGTCTTCAGCTCGCAACGGCGCATGTAACGGTCGACCGCCACGCGCGAGGCGTATGCATCCTCGCGCTGCAGCAGCTCCCCTTCCGCCAGCGCGGAGCTCGCCTCCGAGAGCGCCCGCAGCTGCGCCGCGTCCTCGTTGCGCGCCAGCTCCGCGAAAGCGCGCGAGAACAGCAGGTCGCCGGTCGCCACCGCCGTGCGCCGGCCGGCCGTCGCAGCGACCGTCGGTCGCCCGCGCCGCAGCTGCGCGCCGTCGATCAGGTCGTCGTGCACGAGCGTCGCCGAGTGCACCAGCTCGACCGCGACCGCGGCGCGCATCAGGCGCTCCTCCCCGCCCGGCACCGGCGCCGGACCTCCAGCCGCCTCGGCTGCGACCAGCACCAGAAGCGGGCGCAGCCGCTTGCCGCCGGCGGCGACGGTCGCGTTGGCGTGGCTTGCCAGCGGCGCTCCCGCCTCGACTGTCACCTGCTGCAGGTGCGCCTCCGTTCGAGCCATGCGCTCGCGCAGCGCCGCGCCGCCCCGCGCCATGATCGCGTCGAGGCCCGCCACGCCCTCGCCCGACAGGCCCGCAGCCGGGCTGGGCGCGCTCACGTGCGCCGCTCCCGCGCCACCGTGCCGGCATGGATCGCGACTATCCCGCCCGCCATCAACACATATGAGATCTCCGCCAGCCCCGCCCGCTCCAGCTCGCCCGCCAGCTGCTGCGGACCCGGAAAGCGCTTGACCGAGTTCGGCAGATACGTGTAGGCCTGCGCGATCGTGCCCGTCCCGTCGACGCCGTCCCGGCCGCGCAATGCGCTCGCCCGTGCCGCCGCCGCACCGAGAGCCGGCACGAGCCGATCGAACCAGAGCCCGTAGAACTGCGCCAGCGGCGCGCGCGTCGGCGTCGTGATCTCGAGCACCACCACCCGTCCGCCGGGCCGCACCACGCGCGCCATCTCGCTCAGACCCTGGCCCAGCTGCTCGAAGTTGCGTGCACCGAAGCCGACCGTCGCGGCGTCGAAGGTGTCGTCGTCGTAGGGCAGCGTCATCGCGTCCAGCCATTCCAGGCGCGGCCGCGCCGCCGCATCGAGCCGCGCCGCCTTCGCACGTGCGCGCTCGAGCATCGCCTCCGAGAAGTCGCCCCCGATCACGGCGCCCTCCGGGCCCACGCGGCGCGCCAGCTCGATCGCGAGATCGCCCGTGCCCGTCGCGACGTCGAGCACGCGATCGCCCGGTCCCACCCGCGCCAGGTCCGCCGCGCGCGCTCGCCAGCGGTGGTGCAGCCCCGCGGTCATCGCCGTGTTCATCAGGTCGTAGACCCCCGCGATGCGATCGAACATCGCCCGCACCTGCTGCTGCTCGAGCCGCCCAGCACGCGCGCCCGCGGGATCGGGAGTTGTGCCGGCTCCCTGCGGCGCCGCCATCGCTGCGCTACTTGAGCTGCGAGAGGAAGCTGACGATCGCCTGGAACTTCTTCGGCGGCAGGTTCTTGAACGAGGGCATCGGAGCCGTCGGGTTCACGAGCGTACGTGCGATCGCCTGGCGCTGCAGGCGCGTGCCGATGTTCGTCAGGTTCGGCCCCGGCCCCCCATTGCCGTTCTCGCCGATCTTGTGGCAGGCCAGGCAGCCGGACTGCGCCACCGCCCGCTTGCCCTGTTCGTATTCGGCCAGCGTCTGCCCGCCGGCCTGCAACACCGAGTTCGGCGTCTTCATTTCGATCGCCGTGGGCGAGCCGGCGTTCGCGCCCTCGTAGGTCAGGAACGCCATCGCGCCGATCACCGCGATCGCGGTGGCCATCGCGATCGGCCGCCGCTCCGGCCGCCGCTCCGCGCCGCGATCGTAGAAGGGCAGCAGGAACAGCAGGATCATGCCGAGCGTCGGCACGCCGATCGTCGCCAGCGGCACGAGGCTCGGCGGCTTGATCACGCGCAGCACCTCGAACAGGAAGAAGAAGTACCACTCCGGCCGCGGCACGTACGTCGTGGTGGTCGGGTTCGCCTTCGACCCCAGCTCGGCGCCGAGCACCAGCGACATCGTGATGATCACCGCCATCACCACGCACGCCATCGCACCGTCCTTCGCGACCGCGTACGGGAAGAACGGCTTGCCTTTCGCCTTCAGGATCGAGTAGTCGCGGAGGTATTCCTCCTTCTGCTGCCTGTTCACGGGCCTAGACCTCTGCCTCGCGCAGCTCGTCGCTCGGTTCCGCCTTGCTCCACGGCGGCGCCGTCGTACCGAGCTTCGCGACCAGGTACAGGTGCGCGCCGATCAGCGCCGCGATCAGCCCGGGCAGCAGCAGCATGTGGATCGCGTAGAAGCGCGACAGCGTCGTCGCGCCGAATTCCGAGCCGCCGCGCAGGAAGTCCGAGAGGTAGGGCCCGATCAGCGGGCCGGTGCCGTTGATGTTGACGCCCACGATCGTCGCCCAGTACGCGCGCTGGTCGAACGGCAGCAAATAGCCCGTGAACGACATCGTCATCGTCAGGATCAGCAGCACCACGCCGATCACCCAGTTCAGCTCGCGCGGGTACTTGTACGCACCCCAGAAGAACGTGCGCCCCATGTGAAGGAAGACGAGGATCACCATCACGCTCGAGCCCCATTTGTGCATGCCTCGCACGAACTGGCCGAGGAACACTTCGTTGGTCACGTAGCGGATCGATTCGTACGCTCCGCCCGAAGCGTCCGGGCGGTAGTACATCGCCAGGAACACACCCGTGACCGCCTGCGAGAGGAACGCGAACATCGTCGCCGAGCCGAGCGTGTAGAACCAGTTGGTCCCCTTCGGCACCTTGCGGAACAGCAGCCAGCGCCCCGCCCCGCTCAGCGATGTGCGCTCGTCGACCCAGTCGACGACGGTGAAGCCCGCCTCGGCCGCCTCCTGCAGCGGCGTTTTCCTGCCGTTCGGATCGCCCGGCCGCGGCGGCGGCTCCTTCAGTGCCGAGGGCAGCGGCGGCGCGGGCAGCTTCGGCAGCCGCGGCATCAGAGTTTCTGCGCGCCCGGTCGCGAGGGGTAGAGGTACTGGCCGATCCCGTCCAGCGGCTCGCCCGGATCGCGCGGCGAGAAGCGCCGCAGCTCGCTGTTGACGCTGAAGCGCGGGCCGACTTCGAGCGTTTCGCCGTTCACGCGCGTGTAGAAGCGGTCCAGCGGCCGCACCGGCGGCCCGCCCACGCGCCTGCCCAGCAGGTCATACACGCCGCCGTGGCACGGACAGATGAAGCGCTCAGCCGCGTCCACCCACCGCACCGGGCAGCCGAGGTGCGCGCAGCGGCTGGAGATCGCGATGTACGGCGTGCCCTTGTCGTACGGGTCGGTGTCGATTTCCGGGTTGAACTTGCGGATGTACACGGTCGTCTTGCCCGCCTCGCCGACGTTCGGCGTCAGCGTCGTCACGACCGGCACGTAGTTGTTGTCGGGGAACATCCCCGCCTTGCCGACCGCTTCCCAACGGTGCGGTGTGCTCTTGAAGATCGGGCCCAGCGCGAAGCCGAGCGCGGGCAGCGTGAAAGCGCCCGCCGCGATCGCGCCTGCGGTATGCGCGCTGCCCGTCATGAAGCGGCGCCGTGTGATCGTCTCCCCCTCGTATGCCCCCGGGATCCCCCGGTCGAGGGTGTATTTGGACTTGTGCTTGAGCCGCCTGTCAGCCACTGCGGCTGAACAATATCGAGGCGCGATTCAGCGCGGCGCCGCAGGTCCGGGCAGAGGCACGCGAGAGATTGTGCGCATCGCCTCGAGCGCTTCGGGCGCCCCGGCGAGCACCATCTGCTTGGCGTGCTCGTGCTGCTCTGCGCATCCCCACCCGACCGCGCGCGCGCCGGCCGACCAGACCGCCTCGGCGAGCACGCCGTCGCCGCTGCCCTGCGCCAGCGCGCTCAGCGTGATCGTGTCGGCCAGCTCGGCGACCGCCAGCGTGTCGCCCAGCGCGACCACGCGCGCCAGCCCGATCGCGTACAGCCGATCGCCGGCCAGCAGCCCCAGATCCGCCTCCGCCACGCTCAGCACGCGCGGCTCGCCGTAATGCAGCAGGTAGCCCTCGTAGATCGCCTCGACCAGCAGCTCGTACTCGTCGCTGTGCCCCTCTGCGCGCGGCCCCGCCGCCGCCAGCGCCGCCGGCCCATGCTGCTCGCGCGCCGGCGCCTCGCCCGGTGCCAGCAGCTCGGCCATCAGACCGCCGCCCTCGGCCAGCAGCGTGCGCAGATCGGACAGGCCGCTCATGTCGGGCCCTGCGCCGCGACGGCGGCGAACGCAGCGCGCACCGCCGTGAGCGTGCGCTCGATCAGCTCCTCGCTGTGTGCCAGCGACGGGAACCACGCCTCGAACTGTGACGGCGGCGGGTACACGCCGCGGCTCAGCAGCTCTCGGCACCACGCCCCGTAGGCCTCCAGGTCGCAGCCCAGCGCGTCCTCGAAGCTGCGCACCGGGGCGTCGTTGAAGAAGACCGTCAGCAGCCCCGGCGCGCTCTGCACCTGCACCGCCCGCCCCGCCGCCGCCTCCGCCGCGCCGCGCACGCCTTCGGCAAGCCTCTCCGTGGTGGCGGCCAGGCGCAGGTAGGCGGGCTCGTCGAGCAGCTGCAGCGTCGCGATGCCGGCCGCGACCGCCAGCGGGTTGCCCGACAGCGTGCCCGCCTGGTAGACCTCGCCCGCCGGCGCCAGCATCTCCATCAGCTCCGCGCGCCCCCCGACGGCTGCCGCGGGCAGCCCGCCGCCGATCACCTTGCCCAGCACGGTCAGATCGCCCTGCACGCCCGTCAGCTCCTGCGCGCCGCCGCGCGCCACGCGGAAGCCGCTGATCACCTCGTCGAGGATCAGCAGCGCGCCGGTCGCCGAGGCCTGCTCGCGCAGCAGCTCCAGGAAACCGTCCGCCGCCGGCACCACGCCCATGTTCGCCGGCATCGGCTCGGCGATGATCGCCGCGAGCGGTCCCTGCGCCGCCCGTTCAAGCGCCGCGGCATCGTTCCACGGCAGCACCACGGTCGCCGCGGCAGCGGCCTCCGGCACCCCCGGGCTGGAAGGCAGCGACTGCGTGGCCAGGCCGGAGCCCGCCTGCGCGAGCAGGCCGTCGAGATGACCGTGGTAGGCGCCCGCGAACTTGACGATGCGCTCGCGGCCCGTCGCGGCGCGCGCCAGCCTGATCGCCGTCATCGACGCCTCCGTGCCCGAGGAGGTCATGCGCAGCATCTCCACGCTCTCGATCCTCGCGGCCACCTCCTCGGCCAGCTCGACCTCCCCAGCGGTGGGCGCTCCGAAGCTCGTGCCCTTCGCCGCCGCCTGCGTGACCGCCTCCAGCACCGCCGGGTGTGCGTGGCCGTGGATCAGCGGGCCCCACGAGCACACGTAGTCGATGAAGCGGTTGCCGTCCACGTCGATCAGCTCCGCGCCCTCGCCGCGGTCGACGAAGATCGGGTCGCGGCCGATCGAGCGCATCGCGCGTACCGGCGAGTTCACCCCACCGGGCAACCTCGCCAGTGCACGCCGGTAGAGCTCGGCCGAGCGGGTGTCCCTGAGCGACGCGCTCACGGGCGTGGCCTGCTCAAGCGTGCGCGCGCTCCCAGTCCTTGAACGCCTCGGTGAAGTACAGCAGCCGGATCTTCTTGAACTCGGTCGAGGAGTACAGCGTCGCGCGCTCCTGCACCCCGGTCTCGGCCGCGATCGCGTCGAGGATCGCGTCGCACTCCTGCTTCGAGCGGCCGTGCGCCATCGTGAACACCGAGTACGGCCAGTCCTCGTAGGTCGGCCGCTGATAGCAGTGCGAGATGCCGCGGAACGCCGCCATGCGGCACCCGACCTCCGCGATCCGCTCGTCTGGCACCTTCCAGACGCCCATCCCGTTCGCCGAGAAGCCGGCGCGGCGGTGGTAGAGGATCGCCGCAACGCGCCGCAACAGGCCGCGCTCCTGCATCGCCGCGAGATGGTCGAGCAGCTGCTCCTGGGGCCAGCCCAGCTCTGCGGCGGCTGCCGCGTAGGGCTGCTCGACCACCGCCATGTCTCCCTGCAGCGCGCGGATCACAGCGATGTCGCGCTCGTCGTAGGGCTGCGGCTCGAGCTCCACCGGCGCGGTCGCCTCGGCCGCGGCGGCGAGCGCATCGGTGCCGCCCTCCATCTCCAGGTCCATGCGGATCTTGAACAGCTTCAGCGTCGGCAGCTGGCGCACCGACTCCGCGCCCGACTCGCGCGCGAGCACCTCCAGCGTGCCCTGCAGCCCGAGCTCGGAATCGGGCTCGGTGGCGATCGTGAACCACAGGTTGAACTCGTGGTTGCGCAGGTAGTTGTGCGAGACGCCGGGATGTTCGTTGATCACCTTCGCCGCGCGATGCGGGTTCTCCGAATCGACCTTCGCCGCGACCAGCATCGAGGAGTAGCCGAGCGCGCGCGTGTCGAAGATCGGCGTGACCTGCCGGATGATCCGTTTCTCCAGCAGCGTGCTCACGCGCGCCATCACCTCCTGCTCGGAGACCTCCGCGAGCTGCGCCACGTGCGCGAAGGGACGCGGCGCGATCGGGAAGCTGCCCTGCATCAGGTTCAGCAGGCGACGGTCAGCGTCGTCCAACCGCACAGCCGCGCCGTCCTTGCGGCTGCGGATCTTCGGCGCCCCCCGTCCCGGCTGGGCGGCGTCCGGGTCCTCGATCGCGGACGCAGCGCGGGGCGCGTCGGGATCGTCGATCAGGTCTGCTCGGCCAGCCATCGCGCGGCGTCCTTTGCGTGGTAGGTGATGATCGTGTCTGCTCCGGCGCGGCGCAGCGAGGTCAGGATCTCGAGCACGGTGGCGCGCTCATCGAGGTAGCCGGCCGCGGCGGCGGCCTTGACCATCGCATACTCGCCGCTGACGTTGTACGCAGCCACCGGCAGCCCCGCCGCCTGCTTGACCGCGCTGATCAGGTCGCCGTAGGCGAGCGCCGGCTTGACCATCACCATGTCGGCGCCCTCCTGAACGTCCAGCAGCGCCTCGCGCACCGCCTCGCGTCCGTTGGCCGGGTCCATCTGATAACCGCGGCGGTCGCCGAACGCCGGCGTCGAGCCGGCCGCCTCGCGGAACGGCCCGTAGAAGGCCGAAGCGAACTTCGCCGAGTACGCGAGGATCGGGATCTCCTGAAAGCCCTCGCCGTCGAGCTCCTCGCGGATCGCGCCGACGCGGCCGTCCATCATGTCCGAGGGCGCGACGATGTCGGCGCCCGCGCGCGCGTGGCTGACGGCGGTGCGCGCCAGCAGCTCCACGCTCGCGTCGTTCTCGACCGTGCCGTCCTCGCGAAGCACGCCGCAGTGGCCGTGCGTCGTGTACTCGCACAGGCACACGTCGGTCATCACCAGCAGCTCCGGCGCCGCGCGCTTGATCGCCGCGGTCGCCAGCTGCACCGCGCCCTCCTCATCCCACGCACCCGAGCCCTGCTCGTCCTTCTCGGCCGGCACGCCGAACAGCATCACCGCCGCCACGCCCAGCGCGGCCGCATGCAGCGCCTCCTCGACCGCCTGTGCGATCGCGAGCCGCTCCACGCCCGGCATCGCCTCGATCGGGTCGCGTCCCGGCCTCGGGCCCTGGCTCGGCACGTCCGTCACGAACAGCGGCAGCACCAGCTGGCCGGCGCGCAGCTCGGTCTCGCGCACCAGGCCGCGCAGCCCGGCGCTCGTGCGCAGTCGCCGCATGCGGGTACGTGGGAAGGCCATTGTTCATTCAGATTAGACGCCTGAGACGGCCGCGGCCGGCCGGCGCGAGGCCGTCGCGAGGGCCGTGCCCGGCGGCGGGGCGCCCGCCGATCGCTCAGTCGAGCCGGCGCAGGCCCGCGCGCGCGAGCGCGCCGAACAGCAGCGTCAATCCCAACAGGTGCGCGAGCGAGCCCGCCAGCGAAGGGGACGCACCGTTCACCGCCGTGTCCAGTGCCTGCAGCGCGGGCTTGAACGGAAACACGAACGAGATCACCGAGATCGCGTCGTAGAGCGCGTGCCCGACGGACACGGCCGGCACCAGCGCGAGCAGCGCGAGCGGCAGCGAGAGCAGGAACGCGAGCAGCGAGGCTGCGCGCGTCTCGCGTGCGAGCGCGCCGATCGCGACGCCCAGCGCGGCGAAGGCGAGCCCGCCGGCGGCGAGCGCCAGCACCCACTGCCCCGCTCTGCCCCAGTCGATCGAGACGAAGGCGCCCACGCCGGCGAGCATCGCCAGTGCGACCACGAACGCCGCCGCCGCCGCGAGCAGCACCTTCTCCAGCAGCAGCAGCTCGCGCGAGACGAGCCCGCGTGCGAGCCGTGCCAGCGCACGCTCCTCGCGCTCGAGCGCAAGGCTGCCCGCCGCGAGCAGCACCGCGATGAACATCAGCGACACGCTCACGGCCGCCGCCACGGCGAACTTGTCCAGCGGCGTGCGCCGTCCGTGCAGCAGCACGCTGCGGATGCGAATCGGCTGGCCCACGGTCGCGAGCACGCGCTTGCTCAGCGTCAGATTCTGCGCGGCGAATTCCGCGAACGTCTCGATTCGTCGCAGCGCGTCGCGCTCGGCGCCGGCCGGCGTGCGCGCGATCAAGCTGTGCAGCATCCCCGGGATCTGGCGCAGTCCGATCAGGTTCTGCGGCGTGCCCCGCACGCCGAGGCTGCCGCCGCGCAGCAACGCTTCGATCGCCTGTGCGGCCGCCTTCTGGATCTGTTCGGAGAAGCCGAGGTTCGCCTGCGCCAGCGCCGAGCGCAGCTGCGACTGCACCAGCGACTGCTCGAGCGCGTCGCCGTTGTAGATCACTTCCAGTTCCCCCTGCGCCGTGCCCGAGCCGACGCGCGCAGCGATGTTCGACGGGATCACGACCGCGGCGAGCACATCCGCTGTCTTCACCTTCGCCAGCGCTTGCGCGCGGGAGGAGACGCTGACCGCATCCACCTGGTTGAACAGCTGCCGCGCATAGCGGCCGACTTCGACCCGCTGCGTGCCGACCTGGACCGTCTCTCCCGGCGCGGTCTCGTCGACGATCGCCACGCGCGGCTTCGCGGGCGCGCGTGAGATCGCAAAGCCCAGCAAGAGCGCGATCGCCACCGGATACAGGACCAGCAGGCAGACGAGCAGGCGCGAGCGCGCGAGGATCTTCAGGTCCTTGCGCAGCAGCGAGCTCATGCGCCGCCGGCACCTTCGCGTTCGAGAAAGCGCACGAGCGCGCGCTCGAGGTCCAGGTCGCGCTGCTCGCCCGGCGCGGCCGCGCGCTCGAGCAGCGCTTCCGGCTCGCCGTCGAACAGCACGCTTCCTGCGTCCAGCACGAGCACGCGGCCGGCGTGGCTGTGCGCCTCGCTCGCGTTGTGGGTGGAGAAGACGACCGTCGTCCCCTCCGCCGCCATCGCATCGACGAACCGCCACAGCCGCTCCCGCTGCGCCGGGTCCAGGGACGCCGAGGGCTCGTCCAGCGCGAGCACCGCCGGCCGCCCGATCAGCGCGACCGCGACGTTCACCCGTTGGCGATTGCCGCCGGAGAGCACCTCTACGCGATCGTCCGCGCGCGCGGTCAGCGCCGCCTGCTCGAGCATGCGCGCGACCGCCTCGCCCGGATTCTCGATTCGCTCCAGCCGCGCGAACAGCTCCAGGTTCTCGCGCACGGTCAGCTTCCCGTACACGGCCGGCTGCTGCGGCGCCCAACCGACCTCGCGCGGCTCGGTGCTGACGCTGCCGTCGCTGGGCGACTGGATGCCCGCGAGGATCGACAGCAACGTCGTCTTGCCCGCGCCGTTGGGCCCGAGCACCGCCAGCACCTCGCCGTGGGAGGCCTCGAAGGACACATCGCGCAGCGCGTACAGCTCCCCGTAGCGCTTGCTGAGCGCCTCGACGCGAAGCGCCGCGCTCACAGCAGCTCGCGCTTGGTTTCGTCCCAGGGTTCGAAGGTCACGTGACGGCTGAGGTACATCGCGGTCTCACGCAGCACCGACAGGATCGGCAGCGCGACGAGCGCTCCGATCACGCCGTGGACGTGCAGGCCGAGCAGCAGCGCGAAGATCACAAGCAGGGGGTTGATGCGCAGCGTGTGACCGAACACCTGCGGCGCGACGACGTGCCCCTCGACCTGCTGCAGGCCGACGAACAGCAGCACGACCCACACGGCGGTGATCGGTTCGGTGAACAGCGCGACGAGCACCGGCGGCACCGCCCCGAGGATCGGGCCGATGTACGGGACGAGCTCCATCACCCCGTACCAGACGCCGAACGCGACCGCGTACTTGCTCCCGTCCGGGAAGATCCCCGTTTCGCCGAAGATCCACAGCGAAACGCCGGTCGAGACGCCCATGATGATGCTGAACAGCAGCTGGCCGCCGACGTACCGCGACACGGCGCGCTGCACGAGCGAGGGATAGTCGTCCGCCTTCGAGCCGTCGCCCCGGGGCATGAGTCTTCGCACCAGTTCCCCGATCGCGGGGCCGTACAGCAACATGTACACCGACACGACGAAGATCAGCACGAGATCGAACACGGCGTTCGCGATTTCGGCGATCAGCGTCGTCCCGAACGAGGCGAATTTCCCGGCGCTCTTGCCGACTTTGTCGGAGATGCTCTGCAGCGCCGTTTTACCGGGTTTGACGACCTTGACGTGGATGCCGTTTTGGTTGAGCGTTTTTTCGAGTTTTGCGAGCTGCTTGTTGGCTTCGCGTTCGAGGCTCGGCAGGTTGTGGCTGAACCTCTGCACCTGATGGGAGATAGGGTTCGCCAGCAGGAAGCCGATGCCGGCCAGCGCCAGGAAGAATGCGACGTACACGGCGAGGACCGCCAGACCGCGCGGCACGCGAGGTCTGTGCACGAACGCGACCGCCGGATTGAGGATCAACGCGATGAGCGCGGCGATGATGAACAGCAACAGCACGCGGCCCGCGACTTTCGCGAGCGCCCACAGCGCGATCAGCGCCAGCGGCAGCAGCACCAGCTGCACCCAGCGCGGGATCACCGCGCGCGGCGGCTCGATCACGGCCGTGTCCTCGGTGCCCGCGAGCCGCTCCTCCTCGGGCGCGGGTGGCGCCGCCTGCGGTGGGGGCGAGCTCGCCTGCGCTGCGGCCGCGGCATCCGCCGCGCGCGGACCGGCGGGCTCCGCTTCAGCGCCTTTTCGGCGGATCCTCCACATCAACCTCCCACCATCGCCAGAGTATGGCTGAGCCCTCGGCCACCAAGATCCTGTTCATCGGCGACGTGGTCGGCACGATCGGGCGCCAGACGCTGCTCGACTGCCTGCCCGTGCTGCGCGAGCGTCACGCGCCCACCTTCATCGTCGTCAACGGCGAGAACGCCGCGGGCGGACTGGGCATCACACCGAAGAACGCAGACCAGATGTTCGCCGCGGGCGTGGACGCGATCACGCTGGGGAACCACACCTACCACCGGCGCGAGATCTACCCGTACCTCGAGAGCCACGACCGGATCGTGCGGCCGGTCAACTTCCTGCGCAGCCAACCCGGGCGCGGCGTCTGCGTGGTCGAGCGCGACGGTGTCCGCCTCGGCGTCGTGAACATCAGCGGCAACCTCTACCTGCGCGCGGGCCGCTCGGCCTTCACTGAGATCGAGGTTGCGCTGGGCGAACTCGGAGAGGTGGACCACGTCCTCGTCGACGTCCACGCCGAGGCGACCTCCGAGAAGGTCGCGATGGGCTGGCACCTCGACGGGCGCGTCACGGCCGTCGTGGGGACGCACACGCACGTGCCGACGGCTGACGCGCGCGTCCTGCCCGGCGGCACCGCCTACATCACCGACGCCGGGATGACCGGCGCAC
>DASWSH010000078.1:0-17146 GCA_036402735.1 Solirubrobacteraceae bacterium
GCGCGGCGTCGTCGTCAGGTCGCGGCTCGGGCACACCGGCTCGCAGAAGCCGCACTCGATGCACTGGTTGGCGACGGGCTCGATCTGCGGCGCGGACTTCAGGCCGCGCAGGTGCGCTCTCGGGTCGGTGTTGAGCACGACACCGGGCCCGAGGACGCCGTCCGGGTCGGCGAGCCGCTTCACGCGCCACATCAGCTCGGTCGCCTTCGCGCCCCACTCGCGCTGCACGAACGGCGACATGTTGATGCCGGTGCCGTGCTCGGCCTTCAGCGAGCCGTCGTACCTGTCGACGATCAGCTCCACCAGCTCGCCCATGAACGCGTCGTAGCGATCGAGGTCCGCCTGCTCGCCGAAGTTCGGCGTGAGCAGGAAGTGCAGGTTGCCGGCCGAGGCGTGACCGGCGACGCCGGGCAGGAAGCCGTGCGCGCCGAGCAGCTGCTGCAGATCGCGCGCCGCCTCGCCGATCCGCGCGGGCGGCACGCACACGTCCTCGATGATCAGGCTCACGCCGGGTCCGCGCATCGCCGCGAGCAGCCCCTGCATGCCCTCGCGCACGTGCCACAGCATCTCGACCTCCTCGGCCTCGCGGCTGAAGCGCGGCTCGTCGATCGGCGCGCCCGCGCGCAGGATCTCGAGCGCCTGCGCCTCCGGGCCGTCCAGCTCCGAGTCCGCTTCGGCGCGGAACTCCGTGAGCAGCGCAGCCGAGCCGGGCGGCAGCTCCTTCCAGCGCTCGGGCGTGCCCGGCATGTTCCATGCCGCCGCGATCAACGTCGGCGCGACCATCAGCTCGGTCGCGCTCGCACCCGCGGCTACGAGCGCCGGCACGGCCGCCACGGCGGCGTCGATGTCCTCGAAGAACGTCAGCGACAGCGTCGTGTGGCGGCCGAGCGGCACCGTGTCGAGGACCGCCTCGCCGATGAACGCGAGCGTGCCCTCGGAGCCGATCAGCAGCCTCCTGAATATCTCCAGCGGCTCGTCGGCGTCCAGGAACGCGCACAGCCTGTAGCCGGTCGTGTTCTTGATCTCGAACTTGCGCGCGACGCGTGCCGCCAGCTGCGCGTCGGAGCGCAGCTCGTCGCGGATCGACGCCAGCCCGGCCGCGAGCTCCGGCGCGGCGCTCGCGAAGCGCTGCTCGGCATCCTGCGCGGCGGTGTCGATCACGGTGCCGTCGGCCAGCGCGAACGTGAGCGAGCGAACGGTGCGGTAGGAGTCGGCGGTGACGCCGCAGCGCATGCCGCCGGAGTTGTTCGCGAGCACGCCGCCCAGGCAGGCGATGTCGGTCGACGCCGGGTCGGGGCCGAGGCGCCGGCCATGCCGCGCGAGCAGCCGGTTGACGTGGCCGAGCACCGCGCCGGGCTGCACGCGCACGCGCAAGCCGCCGTCCTCGATGCGGATCGCTTTGAAGTGGCGCCGGCAGTCGAGCAGGATCCCGTCGGTCTGAGACTGGCCGTTCAGGCTGGTGCCGCCGGCGCGGAACACGAGCGGCGTGCCGCTGCGACGCGCCACCTCGAACGTTCGCACGACCTCCTCGATGTTGCGCGGACGCGTGATCGCGCGCGGGATCGAGCGATACGGGCTCGCGTCGGAGGCGTAGGCGATCAGGTCCAGCGCGCGCGTGGCCACGCGCTCCGGGCCGAGCGCCGCGGCGAGTTCGCGCGCGAGCGGCTCGGGCGTGCCCGCCGCGACCCAGTCGGGCGCACGGTCGCTCGCGGGCGCCTCGGCACGGTCGGTCAGCAGGTCGAGCGCTGCGCCGGCGCGGCTGCTCTGCGCCGTGGCGGCCACCTCAGTCCAGCCACATGCCGCTGGCGACCGGCACCTGCACGAGCCTGGGACCGTCCTGCACGGCGATCGCGTCCGCCAGCGCGTCGGTCAGCTCCTCGCGTCCGCTGACCTCGCGCGAGGGCACGCCGTAGGCGCCGGCCACCGCCGCCACGTCCAGACCAGGCAGGTCGAGCCCCGGCAGTCCCGCCTCGCCCTCGAATTCCGCGAACCACTTGAGGATCATGTACTCCTCGTTGCGGAGCACGAGGAACGTGACCGGCACCTTGTAGGCGGCCGCCGTCCAGAGCGCGGTGATGCCGTACTGCGCCGAGCCCTCGCCGAGCACGCACACGACCGGCCGCGAGCGTTGCGCGAGCTGCACGCCGACCGCCGCGGAGATGCCGAAGCCGAGCCCGCCGCTGGAGCTGAAGTAGTAGCTGCCCGGTTGCGAGAGGCGCAGGCGGTTGCGTAGCGCGACCGTGCTCGAGGGCGTCTCGACGACCGCGATGCCGCCGTCGGGCCACACGTCGTGCAAGGCCGCCATCGCGGCGGAGCCGCTGAGCGGCTGCGCCTCTGCGGGCTCGCCGGGGTCCGGCCGCGACGTCGGCGCCTGACGCTCGGACTCGCCCAGCTGCTCCAGCAGGCCCGACAGCCCCAACGCCACGTCGCCGAGCAACGCCTCGCCCATCGGCGCGCGCGCCGCCTCGGACGGGTCGGCGGTCAGCTGCACGAGGCTCGCGCCGGGCGGCAGCAGCTCGCCGGGGATGTACGGGTAGTAGGGGAACACGCTCGAGCCGACGACCAGCACGAGGTCGTGTCCGGCCAGCGCTTCCGCAGCGGGCCCGATCGCGGGCGGCAGCACACCGAGGAAGTTCGCGTGATCCTCCGGGAAGCCGAGCCGCCCGCCGCCCGGCGCGGGCGTGGCCCACACCGGCAGCCGCTGGCGCTCGGCCAGCGCGACCGCCTGCTCCCAGCCTCCGGACGCGTCGATGTCGGGGCCGGCGACGAGCACCGGGTTGGCCGCGGTGCGCAGGCGCTCGGCGAGTTTCTTCAGCGCCGCCGGGTCCGGCGCCTGGCGGCCGGCGACGGTGCGGGCAAGCGTGTGCGGCGCCGTCTGCGCGTCCGCCTCCTGCGCCCAGTCGTCCATCGGGATCGACACGAACGCCGGCCCCTTCGGCGGCAGCGAGGCGTGGTGGATCGCACGCGCCAGGGCTGCGGGCACGTCCTGCGCTCGGGGCGGTTCGTGGCTCCACTTCACGTACGGCATCGGCCCCAGCACGGCTTCGCGGTTTGTCAGGTTGGCCTCGAAGGTGATCTGCGGTCGCACCTGCTGCCCCGCCGTCACCAGCAGCGGCGCGCGGTTGGCCTGCGCGTTGAAGATCCCGCCGACGGCGTTGCCGACACCCGGCGCGGTGTGCAGGTTCACGTGCGTCGTGCGCCCGCTGGCCTGCGCGAAGCCGTCGGCCATACCCACGACGACGAGCTCCTGCAGTCCCAGCACATAGTCGAAGTCAGAGGGCAGGTCGGCGAGCATCGGCAGCTCCGTGGAGCCGGGGTTGCCGAAGATCGTCGTCATGTCGTGCGCCCGCAGCAGCTCGAGCGCGACCTCGCGGACGGTCGCCATCAGCGCGGCATCCTGTCAGGCGCCGGGCTGTTCCGGCGCCTCGACGGCGAACACGATGTGCCTGCGCGCGATCGACATGTACTGATGCAGTTCGATCGGCCCGCCCTCCAGCGGCGCGACCGTAACTTCGGTCATCGTGATGAAGTCGCGCTCGGACGCGTTCAGCACGTCGGAGACGCGGCTGCGGTAGCCGTCGCGCGCGAGCGTCACGACGCCCTCGATGCGATGGCGCGTGGTCTCGATCCGCACGCGTTCCTGGCGCTGGTCGATCGGCGTGCCCTCGCCCGGCGGCGGCTCCTGCTGGCTCATGCCGTGCATTATCGGGCTTGGAGGCCGAAGCAGGCGTCCCCTCAGCGGTACACGAGGTACGTGCGCCGCACGGTCGTGCGCCTGCCGGTCGGGCCGGCGGCGATGACCGTCACGGTCGCGCGCAGCCCGCGGCGCGGGCCGAGCGCGCGCCGCAGCCGCCGCAGGCCCGCAGCGCCGAGCCGCAGCCGCACGTGCCCGGCGACGGCGGCCGGCAGCGGGCGAGCGATCGCCGCCAGCGGCACGGCGCGGCGGGAGGCCGCGCGCGGAGCGAGCGTCGCGGTGACGAGCACCCTGCAGCCGCGCTGGCACGCGATCGACATCGCCAGCGCGCGCCGCGCCAGCACGCCGCGCGTGCGCTGCAGGTTGAGGCTCAGCGTGGGCGCCACGTCGAGCGGCGGTGGCCACGAGCTCGCGCCGATGCATCCGAAGGGCCGCGGTTCGACCGGGTTGAAGCGCTCGATGCGGTTGTTGTTCGTGTCGGCGACGTAGACCGATCCTTCGCAGCCGACGGCCAGACCGCCCGGCTGGGAGAGCTGTCCGAGCCCTGCTCCGCGGTTTCCCCAGCGCGTCGCGAAACGCCCGCTCGGCTCGAACATCTGCACGCGGTTGTTGCCGGCATCGAGCACATAGACCTGTCCGGCGGCGTCGAGGCCGATGCCGTTGGGAGCGTGGAAGCGGCCCTCACCGCTGCCGGCGCCGCCCCAGGCGGCCAGCATTTCGCCCCCCGCCGAGAGACGCTGCACGCGGTCGTTGCCGGTGTCCGCCACGAGCACCTCGCCGTTCGGAGCGACCGCGACGGCCTGCGGAGAGTTGAACTGCGCCGGCCCGCTGCCGCTCGCGCCGTTCCCTTCGCCGGCGCCCCACTTGCCCTTCAGGGCGCCTTCGCTGCCGTACACGAGGATCCGGTTGTGGCCCGCGTCGGCGACATACGTGGCGCTCGGTGAGACGGCGACCGAGCCGGCGCCGTTCAACGACGCGCCGCCGATGGCGGCGGGGCCGCCGATTTCCGAGAGGTATGTGCCGTCGCCCCAGAAGCGCGACACGCGGGCGTTGCCGCGGTCGGCGACGTAGATCGACCCGGCCGGGTCCACCGCGATGCCGGCAGGCTTGCTGAAGCCGCGCCCGGCGGCTTGCGTCCACTGTGCGCTGAAGGCGCCGCTGAGCGGGGCGAACAGCTCGACACGCGCGCCGACCGTGTCGGAGGCCAGCACGCGGCCGGTCGGATCGACCGCGACGCCCTGCGGCGCCGTCAGCTGCCCAGGGCCGCGCGCGGAGATGCCGAGCGTGCGCAGGAAGTTGCCTTCGGCGTCGAACACCGAGATGCGGTCGTTGGCGGTGTCCGCGACGTAGGTGTTGCCGGCGGGGTCGCTGGCGAGCGCGCGCGGGAAGGCGAGCTGACCGGGTTTCGTGCCGAAGCCGCCCCACGCACCGACGAAGCCGAGCTGCGGGTCGAGCTTGACGACCCGGTGGTTGAGGTCGTCGGCCACGTAGGAGTTGCCCGCCGCGTCGAGCGTGATGCCGTACGGGAAGCCGAACTGGCCGGGGCCCTTCCCCTGTGAGCCGGCGGCGGCGACGAAGGCGCCTTCGGGCGCGAACTTCTGGATGCGGTGGTTGTCGTCGTCGGCGACCAGCACCTCGCTGCCGTTGGCGGCGAGGCCGCGCGGGTACAGGAACTGCCCGGGCGCGCTGCCGCCGGTGCCCCACGCCATCGGTTCGCCGCCCTGCAGGTTGAAGCGCTGGATGCGGTTGTTGCCGCTGTCGGCCACGTACACGTATTCGCCGCCGACCGCGATGCCGCCGCCCGGAGGCTTCGTGTAGTCCTGCGAGGAGCCGAAGCTGAACTGCCCCGGTTCGCTGCCGCGGCGTCCCCAGGCGAGCAGGAAGGTGCCGTTCGCATCGAACTTCTCGATGCGGTTGTGGCTCGAGTCGACCACGTAGACGCTGCCGGCCGCGTCCGTCGCGAGCCCGCCGATCGGCCCGAACTGCCCGTGGCCGCCGCCGTAGGAGCCCCACTCAGCCTCGAACGTGCCGCTGGGCGAGAGCTTCTGGACCGTGTAGCCGAGCTGGTCGGCGACGTACACGTCGCCGGCGGGACCTATCGCGACGGCCTCCGGAAAGCGCAGCACTCCCTCCGCGCGGCGCCCGAGCAGCGACGCGGAGGAGTACGGACAGGGGCGCGTGCCGGCGCCCGCGCACGCTTCGGCGCTGGCGGGGGCGGGGCTCGCCAGCGCCCAGGCCGCCGAAAGCAGCGCGAGCAGCGAGAGCGCCGTCAGCAGCGAGAGCGGGCGGCGAACGGGCCGCGGCGGGAGCGGAGAGGGCATCGCCCAATCACAACACGGCCGCGCCCCCGGTGTCGCGCTCTCAGTGGGTCCGCTCGGGCTCCTGCAGGATCCGCTCGGACGAGCGGGCGTGCAGCCCGGCGCGTGCGGCCGGCACCATCGTGGCGCGGCCGGAGTGCGAGGGATGGTTGAGCTCCTCGCGCACGATGTACAGCGGGCGGTGCTTGACCTCGTCGTAGATGCGCCCCACGTACTCGCCGATCACGCCGATCGCGATCAGCTGGATGCCTCCGAGCAGCAGGATCGCGATCGTGATCGAGCCGAAGCCGGGCAGGTAGGAGTCGGTGATCCGCAGCAGGATCACGACGGGGATCGCGATGAACGCGAGGCCCGCCGAGAGGATGCCGACGTAGGTGGCGAGCTGCAGCGGCAGGTGCGAGAAGGAGGCGATCGCGTCGAGTGAGAAGCGCAGCATCTTGCGCAGCGTGTACTTCGTCTCGCCGGCGTGACGGGCGTCGCGCTGGTAGGAGATCGCCGTCTGCTTGAAGCCGATCCACACGGTCATGCCGCGCAGGAAGCGCGAGCGCTCGGTCATCGCCAGCAGCGCGTTCAGCGCGCGGCGGTCGAGCAGGCGGAAGTCGCCCGAGTTCGGCTCGAGGTCGACCTGGGCCAGTTTGTCGAACAGCCTGTAGAACCAGGAGGCGGTTGCGAGCTTGAAGGCGGTCTCGCCGTCGCGCTGCTTGCGCACGGCGTAGACCACGTCGGACCCCTGGCTCCACTGCGCGACCATGTCCGGGATCAGCTCGGGCGGGTCCTGCAGGTCGGCGTCGATCATCGCGACGACGTCGCCGACTGCGTGCTCGAGCCCGGCCGTCAGCGCAGCCTGGTGGCCGAAGTTGCGCGACAGATGGATCACGCGCACGCGCGGGTCCGCGGCGGCGGCCCGGTCGAGCAGCTGCGGCGTGGAGTCTTTCGAGCCGTCGTTGACGAGCACCAGCTCGAAGTCGTAGTCGGCCAGCGCCGCGGTCGCGCGCGCGACGAACTCCTCGATCAGCTGCTCCTCGTCGTAGACGGGTGCGACGAGGCTGAGCAGGGTCGGAGTGCGCAGGGGAGTGTCGGCCATCTTCCTAATTGTGCCCTTTGCGGGTGCAAATGACGCTGCGGTCGAGCAGATGATCGACGAAATCCTTAAGCCGACCCTCAATTTTTCGTTCATCCTTTCTATGGATGAGCGACGAGCCGCCCCGAGACCCCGAGGTTGCGATGCCGGCGCGGCGGCTGCACGCGCCGGGCGTGCTCGTGCAGTTTGTCAAGTTCGGGATCGTCGGCGTCTCGAACACGCTGCTCACCTTCGCCGTGTTCACGCTGCTGTTGAAGGTGTTCGGCGTCTGGTACATCGCCTCCTCGGCGATAGGCTTCGTGATCGGCGCCGTCAACGGCTTCCTGCTGAACCGCCGCTGGACTTTCGCGGGGCACGTCGGTGACGCGTACACGCCGCTGCGCTGGGCGGTCGTGCAGGGCACCGGGCTCGGCATCAACCTGGGCCTGCTGTATCTGCTGGTGCACGACGCAGGCATCGACGAACTGCTCGCACAGGCGCTCGCGACGGTCGTCGTCACGGTCAGCACCTTTCTCGCCAACCGCGCCTGGACGTTCCGGCACGAGCCGGAGCTGCTCAGCGAAACACGCTGAGCAGCGACAGCCCGGCGGGGATGTGCCCGCCGCGGCCGATCAGGCTCGACTCGAGCGACAGCGGCTGCTCGAGCAGGCGGTTCAGCGGCTCCGGCGGCACCCATAGGTCGAGGCTCGATTCGGTCGGCTTTTTGTTGAAGCGGTCGAGCCCCCGCAGCAGGATCGCGACCGGCAGCAGCAGCGAGTTGAAGTAGGTCGTGCGCACCTGCTGCCAGCCCGCCTGCTCGGCGACGCGCTGCAGCGAGCGGCGCGTGTAGCGCCGGTGATGGTGGTTGATCACGTCGTGGCCGCTCCACAGCCACTGGTACGCGGGCACCGTCACCAGCAGCGCGCCGCCAGGCGCGACGGTGCGACGCAGCTCGCGCAGCGCGCCGAGGTCGTCCTCGAGGTGCTCGATCACGTCGAGCGTGACCGCCAGGTCGAAGGCGTCATCGGCGAACGGCATCTGCAGAACCGACCCTTCGAGCACCTCGCCGGCGCCGCGCTCGCGCGCGACCTGCACGCTGGCGGGCGAGAGCTCGATGCCGGTCACGGTGCCGTAGCGGGTCAGCTCGACCATGTTTCGCCCGCTGCCACAGCCGGCGTCGAGGATCCGCGCCTCGTGCGGGGCGGGCAGCTCCAGCGCCGCGATCACGCAATGCAGGACGGTGCGGCGTCCGCGATACCACCAGTGGCGGTCCTCTGCCTGGTGGGTCTGGAGCTCGTAGTCGCGGTCCATTCGTCGGACATCCTTGCCTAAAGCTGCCGCCGCGCGTCTGCTGACCCGCTCACACCCGCGATTGCGCCGCAGCCTCGGCGGGCATGTATCGTGACGGCGTCCAGACGGGTTGGGCGAGAACTGCAACTCGACCGAACGGGGTTGACGATGGAGATTCGCTTCCTTGGCCACGCGGCATTCGAGCTGAGCGACGGGTCGAGGAGCGTTTTGATCGACCCCTTCCTCACCGGCAACCCGAAGGCCGCGGTGGCCGCCGATGAGCTGAGCCCGGACGTGCTGCTGCTGACGCACGGGCACGCGGACCACATCGGCGACACCGTCTCGATCGCGCAGCGCGCCAAACCGGACGTCGTCGCGATCGTCGAGATCGCCAACGAGCTGACCGCCGACGGCGTCGAGAACGTGCGCGACCCCAACCTAGGCGGCACGGTCCGCTTCGACTGGGGCTGGGTCAAGCTGGTGCCCGCATGGCACACCTCGACCACGCCGAAAGGAGCCGTGAACACACCGGCCGGCCTGATCATCGGCTTCGGCGGCAAGACGATCTATCACCTGGGCGACACGTCGCTGTTCTCGGACCTGTCGCTGATGCGCCAGACGGCCGCGCGCGCCGCCGCGCAGTCCGCGCAGGCGGGCGACGGCGAGATAGATGTGGCGCTGATGTGCATCGGAGGTCACTACACGATGGACCGCTTCGACGGCGTCGAGGCGGCGCGGCTGATCGGAGCGCGGCAGGTGATCCCATGCCACTACGACACCTTCCCGCCGATCGAGACCGACGCCCAGGCGTTCAAGGCCGATGTCGAGAGCGCCGGCCACGCCGAGGTCGTCGTGCTGGCGCCGGGCGAGCGCCACAGCCAGTGAGCTGAGCGCGCGCCTCAGCTCGAGGCGAGTCAGACGGCGGACGAGGGGCAGACGCCCCTCGCCCGCCGCGCCGTGCGCTCAGAGGGATGGGAGCGCTACAGACAGGTTGCTGACTTCGACCGCGAACGTGCCGTTGCTCGCGCGGTAGTAGGGGTTGTCGCGCCCGAGCAGCTGCAGCTTGATCGTGTCGCCAGGGGCGAACTTGTAGCCGTTGCCGTGCAGCTGGAAGACGATGTCGCCTTCCTGGTTGTCGAGCAGCCGGTACACGCCACGGGTGACGAGCCGCTGCTGACCGCTCGGCAGCACGTCCCACAGGCGTGCCGCGATCTCACCGAACGGACCCGTGACCTTCACGTGCGTGCTGATCTTCGGCAGCCCCATCAGCGTGAAGCCGGGGCTCGTCATCGTGTAGTTCGCCGTGTTCGGTTCCGTTTCGGCTTTGGTTTCCTTGCAGCCGTTGGAGTTGGCGATCGGGTCGAATTCGGCGTTGACCGTCGGGTTGGCGCCCGCTGAGGTGAACGTCTGCGCCGCGGCTTCGCCGAACGTGACCGCGTGCGGGTGCAGCTTCGCCCAGTTCTTGGCCGTGAACGGGCCTTCGGCCGGTTGCGCGCTCGGGCAGGTCTGCGTGTAGGTCGTGACGCTGCCGTTCTTCGGGGCCGTGCCCGAGTGCTGCAGTTTCGAGGCGAAGAACGCCGCCGCTGCTTCGTTGAAGGCTTCGTCGGTGTTTTTCTTGTTCGCGCCGCGGCTGTGTCCGACGTCGCCGAACATCAGCGCTGCGTAGCCCTTGACCGAGCGCGCCTGGTTGTACGCGCGCAGCGACTGCTCGACCGGGAACAGGTCGTCGTTCCAGCCGCTCTCGAGCAGCATCGGCGCCGGCTTGCCGGCCAGCGGGATCGAGTAGCCGCTGTGGAAATTGTAGATTTTGTGGGCGATTTCTTCGGCTTCGGGCGTGCCCGGCTCGCCCGCGTTGACGGCGGCGAACCATTTCGTCAGATCCGCTTCCGGATCCTGAGTCGTGGGCGCGATGTAGCCGCTCGCCTGGCCGAGCGCGTACAGGCCCGACACGTAGCTCTGGATCTCCACGCCGAGCGGTTCATAGCTCTGCCCGACCGGTGCGATTTCGGTGTCGAGGAAGCGCCCGTTCGGCTCGAGCGCGTCGACCAGGTCCGACCAGGGCCAGCGCGGGTACGCAGCCTTCACTTCCATAGCTTTGCCGCCGGGGCTCGTCCACGGCTGGAATTCGCCGCCGGGAAGCCGGATGCGGTTCCTCAGATAGGCGAGCTCGATCGACTGGCCGCCGCCGTAGGAGATGCCGGTGACGCCGACGGACTTGGGCTTGACGACGCCTTCGTCGGCCAGCAGCCCGAGCAGGTACTGCGTGTCGCGCGCCTCATAGCGCTGGTCGGCGAGCCTGATCCAGCCTTCTTTGCAGCCCGGTTCGGTGCGCGATTCGGAGCTGCCGCACGACCTGCCCCAGCCGCGGGCGGAGTAGTTGACCACCGCGTAGCCGTGCTGGGCGAAGTACACGTTGTTGTAGTCGAACGTCTGGTTGCCGTCGCCTGCTGGCGTGGAGGACTCGAAGTTCGTCTTGTTGCCGCCCCAGCCGTGCATCATCACGATCACCGGGAACGGCCCGGTGCCGGTCGGCGGCAGCGTCACGTCGGCGTCGAGCGGCACGCCGTCGAACGTCGGCACGCGTTCTTCGAGCGTTCCCGTCTGGCAGAAGCGCACGCCGTTCTGCGCCACGCACGCGTGGCCGAACGGTTTCGGTTCGCCTTTCGGTTTGGCCGCCGCCTGCGATGCGCTCAAAGCGATCGCGAGCAGGACAGCCGCGAATGCAGCAGTCGCCGTGGTTGACAGACGCGCGCCCCTTGCCTTCATTCCATCCTCCGATGTTCCCCGACGTCAAGTGTCCGGAAAGGGGGATACCCGCCGCGGCGGGTATCCGAAACGTCCAATCGAACGGCCGCCCTCAGGCGCTGAGCGACAGCACGTGCGCGCCGGCCGGGTCGATGCGACCGTCGAGCAGGTCGAGATAGGCCTGTTCCACGGCGTCGGGGCCGCTCGCGCGTGTGATCTGCAGCCAACGGTCGGTCCATTGCACGTATGGCTGCCACGCTTCGGCGATGCGCTGTTCGAGGCCCTCGCGGCGCCAGTCGGCGCTGCGCTTGACGACACGGTCGGGCGCGAAGAAGAAGGCTGGTCGCGGGCCCGGCAGCGAGTCGGGCACCGCGCCCATCGCGTCCAGGTGCGTGGCGCCGACGACTGCGGAGTGCGCGAGCTCGGAGTCGAAATGGCGGTGCAGCGACTCGCGCACATCCGCGTCGCCCGCCATGTCGACGTAGACGGCGCGGCCGCGCGGCAGCGTGTCCAGCTCGTCGTAGGTGATCACCTCGTCGTAAACGCCGAGCTCGCGCGCGAACTGCGCGCTGCGCGGCGAGGTCAGCCCGACGACCTCTGCGAGGCCATCGAGCGAGAGCATGAAGGCGAGCCCGCTGGCGGTCTTGCTCGAGGCGCTGGAGAGCACGACGGTGCCGGCGCCGAACACCTCCGCCTCGCGCAGGAAGTCGTCGATCAGCCAGGAGGTGAAAAACAGCGGTCGCAGCAGCATCTGCTGGTCCTCGCGCTCGGCCTCGTACACCGGGTCGCTGTCGGTGCTCGTGTAGGAGTTGTAGGCGCCGGGCAGCTCGGCGCGGTGCGCCGAGGCGTCGGTGAAGCCGCGCGCGCCGGCGCGTGCCGGCGTGACGAGCAGCTCGCCCGAGGGGGGCAGGTAGCCGTACACGCGCATGCCCTCCGGCACGCCCTCGGCGCGGCTGGCGATCACGTCGGCGAAGCCCCATACCGGCATCCGCCCCCAGCCCTCGGGGCCGGGGAAGAACTTCCAGTAGGACATCGCATCGCCGAACGCGGCGTAGGTGATGTTGTTGGAGGTGAGACCGAAGCGGTCAACGCGCAGCAGCGCCTGGCCGTCCTGCGGCGCGGGCGCGTCGCCCTCCTCGAAGCGGCAGCGGTGCAGGTCGTCCCTGGCGATCAGGAAATCCACGCGGGCCGGAGACTAGCGCGGCGTGCCGTGCGGCAGCCGCGCGTCCGCCGGCGCCGCATCGGCGCGGGCGGCGAGGGCCGCCGTCTGCTCGGCGGCGGCGGCCGTATCGCCCGGCGTCAGCCGCTCGAGCGACCGTGTCTGCGCGGGCAGCAGGCCGAGCGCGAATGCGAGCAACGCCAGCGCAGCGCCGCCGAGCATCACCGGCACCGCGCCGAGCGCGCTGGCGAGCGGGCCGGCAAATGCGTAGCCGAGCGGGAGCAGCGCGCCGGAGATCATCCAGTCGAAAGAGCTGACGCGCGACAGGCTGCCGGGCGGGATGCGCTCGGCGAGCGCGGTCGTCCACAGCACGTCGAACACCGCGATCCCCACGCCGCCGAGCAGCGTCATCGGCAGCACCAGGCCGAGCGGAACGCCCGAGGCGTAGAGGATCGCGGCGACAGGCCAGGCCATGATCGCGAGCATCGCCGCGCGCATCGGCCGCCGCGGGCGCCAGCCGACCGCGAGCACCGCGCCCACGACGGTGCCGAGCCCGATCGCCGCCTCGAGGAAGCCGTACACCGCGAGGTGCCCGTACTGGTGCTCGGCGACGATCGGCCCGAGCACGAACCACGGCGCGAGGCCGAAGAACAGCGCGGCGCAGAAGGAGAGCAAGGTAGCCCACACCCACGGGCGCGAGCGGACCTCGCGCAGGCCGTCGCGGATCTCGCCCCACACGCTCGCCGGAGCTGCGGCGCCGGAGGCGGGCGGCGCTTCGGAGCTGCCCCGCCGTCGCGGGCGCACACGCGAGAGGAAGGCGGCGCTGGCGAGGAACGTGAGCGCGTCGATCGCGAACGCCCATCCCGCGCCGGCGCCGAGCACGAGCACCGTCGCCAGCACCGGCCCGCCGAATTCCGCGACGTTGTTGGACATCGAGGTGATCGCGCGCGCCTGCTGGATGTCGCGCTCGGGCACCGTCTGCGGCAGCACCCCTTCGGCGGCCGGCCGGAAGAAGGCCTCGGCGCTGCCGAACAGCGCCTCGATCACGACCAGCTGCCAGATCGCCACGACGTCCGTGAAGATCAGCACCGCGAGCAGCCCGTGCAGAGCGAAGCGAACGACGTCGGTTGCCATCATCACGCGGTGGCGCGGCAGCCGATCCGCCCACACGCCGCCGACGAGCAGCAGCACGACCAGCGGCAGCGCCTGCGCGGCCAGCACCAGGCCGAGGTCGGTGGGGCTGCCCGTGCGCTGGATCACGAACAGCGCGAGCGCGACCACGACCAGGTAATCGCCGATCACGCTCGAGGACTGCGCGAGCCACAGGAAACGGAACTCGCGATGGCGCAGGACGCGTCTGATCTCGGTCAGGTTGCGCACCTTGCCAGCGTACGGGCGCTGCGCCGCGGCAGCGCGAGCGCTCCAGCGCCGGCGCTCATCCCGCACCGCGGGCGGGTCCTCCCGTATCGTGCGGGACGTGGACCGGATCCTGATCGAGAACCTCGCGAACGCGCCGGCCCGAGCGCACCCGCGACGAGCCACGATCATCGATTTCGAGCGCGACGACGTACAGTGGCCGGACACGGGCGTGAACGTCCAGGTCATGCAGCCCGGCCAGCCGAACTGCCGCTACCACTCCGAGCCGGTGCAGGAGGACTTCCTGGTCCTCTACGGCGAGTGCATCGCGATCATCGACGGCGAGGAGACACCGCTGGCGCAGTGGGACTTCCTGCACTGCCCGGCGGGGGTAGAGCACGTGTTCGTCGGCGCGGGGGATGGCCCGTCCGCTGTTCTGATGATCGGGTCGCGACGCGAGGACAGGCCGCATTACCCCGTCAACGAGGTGGCGGCCAGGTACGACGCCTCCGCAGCCGCGACGACGGACGACCCGGACGAGGCGTACGCCGACTGGCGCCAGGAGCCGTGGCAGACGGTTCCGAGCCCGTGGCCGCTCGGCTGACGCTCGCACGGTCACCAGGGCAGAAGGTGGCGCAGCGGCCCGGCCGAAGCCGCGCACGTCACCCGCGCGCGATGTCGCGCAGCGCGGCACGGGCCGCCGAGTAGCCGCACATCCCGTGCACGCCGCCGCCGGGCGGCGTGGAGGCGGAGCACAGGTAGACGCCGGCCAGCGGCGTGGCGTACGGCCGCGGCGAGGGGCGAGGCCGCATCACCGTCTGCAGCAGCGTGGCCGCGCCGCCGTTGATGTCGCCGCCCACGCAGTTGGGGTTGCGCCGCTCCAGATCGGCGGCAGTCATCACGCTGCGCGCGAGCACGAGCGCGCGGAAGCCGGGCGCGAAGCGCTCGATCTGCGCCTCGATGCGCTCGCTCATGTCGATGCTCGACCCGGGCGGCACGTGGCAGTAGGCGTAGAGCGTGTGCTGCCCCTGCGGCGCGCGGGTGGGATCCGCGAGCGACTGCTGGGCGACGATGCAGAAGGGCTGCTGCGGGTGGCGCCCGTGCGCGACCTGCGACTCGGAGTCGGCGATCTCCTCGAAGCTGCCTCCTACATGGACCGTCGCGCTTTCGCGGCACGCCGCGGCGGCCCACGGCACCGGTGCCGCGAGCGCCCAGTCGACCTTGCATACGCCCGGCCCGTAGCGAAAGCGGCGCAGCGTCTGCCGGCGCGCACGCGGGATCCGCTCGCCTGCAAGCGACAGCAGGCCGCGCGGCGTCATGTCGAGCAGCGTGAGCCGCGCCCGCGGCAGCTCCGCGAGGTCCCGCACCCAGTTCCCCGTCTGCACCTGCGCAGCCCCCTGCGACTGCAGCGCAGCGATCAGCGCAGCAGTTATGCGTCCGCTGCCGCCGCGCACGACCGGCCAGCCGACGGCGTGCGCGAGCATCCCGAGCAGCAGCGCGTAGGCTCCGGTTCCCGGCGCTCCCAGCGGTCGCGTCGAGTGCGCCGCCAGCCCTGCCAGCAGCGCGCGCGCCGGTGCATCGCGGAAGCGGCGTGCGAGCACGCCGGCGGGCAGCAGGCCCGGCAGCCCGAAGCGCAGCAGCGCGAGCGGGTGGGCGGGCGCGGCGATCAGCGGCGCGAGCAGCGCCGGCACGAGCTGCTGCCGGCGCGCGACGAGCGGGCCGAGCAGCCGCTCGTACGCCTGCGCGTCCCCGCCAAGCTCCGCGGCCGTCTCGCGCACGTCGCCGGCGATCCGCGCGGCACGGCCGCCGTCCAGCGGGTGCGCCAGCGCGACCGGCGTGCGCACGAGCTCCAGCCCCGGCAGCTCCGCCTGCGCGAAGAACGGCGAGGCGGCCAGCAGCGGGTGGACCGCCGAGCAGGTGTCGTGCGCGAAGCCGGGCAGGGTCAGCTCCTCGGTGCGGCAGCCGCCGCCGGGCGTGGCGTCGCCCTCGAGCACCTCGACGCTGAGGCCCGCGCGCGCGAGCGTGAGCGCCGCCGCCAGCCCGTTGGGGCCGGAGCCGACCACGACTGCGTCCGGCACGCGCGCCTCAGCCGCAGCCGGTGATGCCGCCGTCGAGCGGGATCACGGTGCCTGTCAGGTACGCGCCGGCGCGCGAGGTCAGCAGCAGCGTCAGCCCGGCCACGTCGTCCGGGCTGCCGATGCGCCCCAGCGGCACGGTCTGCTCGATCGCCTCGCGCGTCTCGGGGTTCTCGAGCGCGAACGCCATCATCTTGCTCTCGAAGGGGCCCGGTGCGATCGCGTTCACCGTGATGTGCTCAGCGGCCAGCCGCTTGGCGAGGTGGCGCGTGAGCATGTGCACCGCTGCCTTGCTGGCGCTGTAGCTGTAGTTCTCCATCGAGGGCACGCGCAGACCGTCGATCGAGCCGATGTTGACGACGCGCGCCGGGTCCTCCGGCGCGGCCGCGGCGCGCAACGCGTCCAGCAGGCCGACGGTCAGGTGGAAGATGCCCTCGACGTTCGTGTGCATCGTGCGGTCCCAGCCGTGCGGGGAGAACTGCTCGATGGGCTCGCCCCAGGTGGCGCCGGCGTTGTTGACGAGGATGTCCAGTGAGGGGAAGCGCTCGCGCGTGCCGCGCGCCAGCTCGCCTGCGCCGTCGGGCGTAGAGATGTCGCCGACGATCGCCTCGCAGGAGCCGAGCTCGGAGAGCTCCGCGGCGGCCGCCTCGATGTCGGCCTGCTTGCGCGAGGAGACGACCACGTTTGCCCCCGCCTGCACCAGGCCGCGCGCGATCATCAGCCCGATGCCGCGCGAGCCGCCGGTGACGAGCGCCGTCTTGCCGGAGACGTCGAACAGGCCGGTCGTGCTCATCGTCAGTCCGCGAACTCCGCCGCGCGCTTCTCCAGGAAGGCCGCGATCGCCTCGGGCGGCGCCGCGCCGAACGTCGCCATGATCTGCTGGCGATCCTCGTACTCCGCGGCGGTGCGCTCGGAGGGGATCTCGAGCGCTGACCACATGCCCTGCTTGGTCAGCTGCACGCCCCACGGCGCGAGCGCCGCGATCTCGCGCGCGGCACGCAGCGCCCGCGCGGCCAGCGCGTCCTGCTCGACGACGTCTGCGAGGAGCCCGATCCGCAGCGCCTCCTGCGCGTCGAAGCGCCGCCCCGTCAGCATCAGCTCGTGCGAGCGCGAGGCGCCGATCAGCCGTGGCAGCAGCCAGCTCGTCGCCATGTCGCAGTTAGACACGCCGATGTTGACGAAGGCGACACGGAACACAGCCTCGCCGGCGGCGAAGCGGATGTCGCTGCCGAGCGCCAGCGCCAAGCCGAAGCCGGCTGCCGGGCCGTTGACTGCAGCGATCACCGGCTGCGGCAGTTCGCGCAGGCCGACCACGAGCCTCGACATGTGCACCTGGTTGGTGAGCCGGTCGCGCGACTCGTCGCTGCCGTCGTTGCCGGGCGCGCGACCATAGCCGTGCAGGTCGAGGCCCGCGCAGAAGCCGCGGCCCGCGCCGGTCAGGATCACCGC
>DASWSH010000079.1:0-31462 GCA_036402735.1 Solirubrobacteraceae bacterium
CCAGCTACGATCGAGCCATGCCCGAGCGCCCGGTGCGCGATCGAACGCTGCGCCGCGTCGATCCGTATCAGCGGCGAGGTCGGCTCTATCTCGCCGTGGTTCGCCTGTCCGCGACGAGAGCAGGCGCCTGGTTCTCGATCAACATCGCTTGGAAGCTCGACCCGTGGCTGCTGGAGATCACGAAGGGCCGACTCAGCACCGCACGACCGCTCGCGGCGGCGCTGCTCGAGTCACGCGGCGCGCGGACAGGGCAACCGCGCAAGAACGCCACGCTCTACTTCCACGATGGAGACCGGGTTACGATCGTCGCCTCCAAGCGCGGGTGGACAACTCACCCCGCCTGGTACTACAACCTCCGCGAGCATCCTGAGGTCTTCTACGGCGGGCTCCCGTTCCGTGCCGAGCTCGTGGAGGACGAGGCCGAACGTGAACGACTGTGGGCGCTCGCAGACCGCGTGTTCCCGGCTTACGCCGACTACCGCGATCAGGCCGCGAGGGCCGGCCGAGTCATCCCGATCTTTCAGCTGGTCGCCCGCTAGCTAGCATCCACCCGTGCCCTCGCGCCTCTACTTCACCGACTCCGACGAGGCGAACGAGCTGATCGCAAGCGACCCGATGGCGCTGCTCGTCGGCTTCGCGCTCGACCAGCAGGTGACGGTGCAGAAGGCCTTCTCCGGGCCTCTCGCGATCAAGCAGCGGCTCGGCTCGCTCGAGCCGGCGGCGCTGGCGGACGCAGACCTCGGGGCGGTGTTCAGAGAGAAACCTGCCGTGCACCGCTTCCCGGGCAAAATGGCAGAGCGGGTGCAGGCGCTGGCCGAGCACGTGCGCGACGAGTACAGCGGCGACGCGGCGCGTGTGTGGAAGGACGCGAAGGACGGCGAGCAGCTGCATGCCAACATCGCGGGCCTGCCCGGCTTCGGCGAGATGAAGGTCAAGGCGCTCGGCTCGGTGCTGGCCAAGCGCTACAAGCTCGCGAAGGCCAAGAGCCTCGTGCCGCCGCATCCCACGCTCGGCGACGTCGACTCGCCACAGGCGCTGCTCGACTACCAGGCGGCCAAGCGCGTTCACAAGGCCGAGTGGTCGAAGATGAAGGCGCGCGCTTGACGCACGGAGAGGGCGTCCGCCTGTCGCTGGGCGCGCAGTGATGCCCTAGATCCCGCTCGCGGCTCGCGGCGGCCGGCCTGAGCGCGGCCGGGTCCAGTGGATAGCGTGTGCCGCCCGATGTCCCGCGAGTCCCGCCAAGCCGAGCGACCCTAGATGCGCCCGGGCCGCGCGGCCTCGGTGGGCATCTTCCTCACCGCGCTGCTTTGCTTCCTCTCGATCGGCGCGGCGCTGCCCACGCTGCCGGTCTACGTCAAGGGACCGCTTCATTCGGGAGATCTCGCGGTCGGCGTGGTCGTGGGCGCGTTCGCGCTGACGTCGGTCGTGTGCCGGCCGCTCGCCGGGCGCCAGTCCGACCGCCGCGGCCGTCGCATCGTGATGCTGATCGGCGCGCTCGCGATGACGCTCGGCGGCGTGCTCTACCTGCTCTCGCACAGCGTCGCGACGCTGGTCGTTGCGCGACTCGTCGTCGGAGCCGGCGAGGGGACCGTCTACACGGCAGGCGCGACATGGGCCGTGGACCTCGCGCCCGAGGGCCAGCGCGGCTTCGCGCTGGGCTTGTTCGGCCTGGCGGTCTGGGGTGGCCTCTCGCTCGGCCCGCTGGCGGGCGAGCTGCTGCGCTCGCACTCTGGATATGACTCCGTGTGGACGCTGACGATCGCGCTGCCGGCGGTCGCCGCGCTGCTGGCTACGCGGCTGCCGGAGCCGGCGGTGCCGGCGCTCAGCGCAGAGGCCGAGCGCGAAGTGCTGCTGCCGCCTGCAGCCCACCGGCCGGGGGTGGCACTGGCGCTCGCCAACATCGGCTACGCAGCGCTTGCCGGGTTTGTCGTGCTGGCACTGAAGGCGCGCGGAATCGGCGGAGGCGCGACTGTGTTCACGGCGTTCGCGGTCGCCGTTTTCGCGGCGCGGCTCGCGCTTAGCCGCGTGCCCGATCGGGCCGGCGCCCGTCGCACCGCGACCGCGGCAGGCCTCGCCGAGGCGCTCGGGCTGACGGTGATCGCGCTGGCGCACTCACTCGTGATCGCGCTCCTCGGCGCGCTGATCGTGGGCATCGGCTTCTCGATGCTGTTCCCGTCGCTCGCGCTGATGGTCGTGGGCGAGGTGGAGGACGACCGCCGCGGCACCGCGATGGGCGCGTTCACCGCGTTCTTCGACATCGGCGTCGGCCTCGGCGGCCCGATCGCCGGTCTGACCGCGTCGCTCGCCGGCTATCCGGCCGTCTTCTACCTCTCGGCGGTGGCTGCGCTCGGCACCGCCGCGCTGGCCGCCTCGCCGGGCACGCGACCGCCGCGGGTGGGCCGCTTGTCCCGTCGCGGCGAGCCTGCGGCGGCGCTGCCGGAGGGCTGAGCTCGGCGCGACTAGGAGACGGGCGGCGGCGTGCCTTGCGCGCTGCCGGCGAGCTGCGGATCCCACCCGCACACCTGGCAGGCGTGCAGGAAGGCGGCGCGAGCGAACTCGATCGTGGCTCCGCGCGGATCGCCGCCGGCGCAGGCGTCGTCCCAGTCGAGGACGTACTCCCCGAGCCCCGCCTCCCACCGCGCGCCCTGTGTCAGCGTCGCGCTGGCGAAGCCCTCCGGCGCGGGGTGCGCGTAGGCATACAGCGCAGCCTTGCCGTAGCGCGCGTCGCCCGGCCACCAGCCGATCTCCACCTCCTGCGCGTCCATCGCGTTGCGCATGATGAAGTCGCTCGACGGCGGCTCCGCGGACTCACCCGAGAACAGCACGACGGCGAGATCGAACGAGCCCCACCACGCGTTGACAGGCGACGAGCGGCCGCGGTAGGGCGCGCGGAACTCCGCCAGCGCGAGCGCCGCCTCGGTCGCCGCCGCGAAGTAACGCGTCACCTCCGCCGCGTCGTAGTGGCGATGCTCCTCGTCCTCGTCGAGCGGCACGGTCCACGGCACCTCCTGCGGCGTGTGATCGATCTGCACCGGGCCGACGAGCCCGCCGATCGCGCCCAGCACCTCGCGCACGATCTCGCCGACGGGCCGCTCGCCGGCAAGCGAACTGCGCTCGGTGTGCCCCGCCGAGTGCTCGATCACCGCCTCGTGGCTGCGCAGGTCGAGCGTGACGCTGAACGAGCCGGAGCCGTCGGGCGCGGGCAGCGGCAGCGTTTCCCAGCCGCGCGCGCTCAGCCGCAGCGCCGCGTGCTGAAGCTGCGGCTCGGGCGGAGCGAGCGCCACCGCCACCTTCCCCAGCAGCTGTGTGAGCGCGTGCAGCGTGTCGCACGTCTGCTGCCACTCCTCGTAGGGCGGCAGCGTTGGAGGCGTGCGCATAGCCGCAGCGTAGCGCCGTGCGCTCAGCCGCCGCTGTCGGCGGGCAGCGGCCGCGGCGGCAGCGACGGCTCGACGCGCAGCAGCCGCGCGGGCAGCTGCGGCAGCCACCAGTTCCAGCGGCCGAACAGCGAGACGACCGCCGGCACGAGCAGCGCGCGGATCACGGTCGCATCGAGCAGGATCCCGGCCGCCAGACCGGTCGCGAGCACTTTGATTTCCGTCTCCGGACCCGACGCCAGCGAGATGAAGGCCAGGAACAGGATCAGCGCCGCGCTCGTGACGAGCCGGCCGGTGCGACCGATGCCACGCACGACGGCGCCGTCGGTCGAGCCGCTGGCGTCGTACTCCTCGCGCATGCGCGCGAGGATGAACACCTCGTAGTCCATCGAGAGCCCGAACAGGAACGCGAAAACCATCAGCGGGATCCAGGCGGTGATCGAGCCGGTCGCCGTGATTCCCCAGATCGCATCGGAACCGTGCCCGTGCTGCCATACGAGCGCGAGCACGCCCCATGCGGCTCCGACGCTGATCACGTTGAGGATCACCGCCTTCAGCGGCAGCAGCAGCGAGCGGAAGGCACGCGCGAGCAGCACGAACGTGACCAGCGCGATCAGCGCGATCATCAGCGGGAAGTTGCCGTAGACGGCTTCGATGAAGTCGTGGTTCTGCGCGGACAGGCCGCCGAGACGTACGCCGGGACCCTGTGCGTGCACGGTCGCGCGCACCGCGTCGAGCGTGTCGCGGCCCGCCGCGGAGGAGCCGTCCGCCACCTGGAACGCGTCGAGCACCGCCGCGTCCGGCTTGCGCCATTCAGGCCCGGACGGGGCGATCGCCCCGTGGATGCCGGGCAGCTTCGCGAGCGACGCGGCGACCGCCTGAGGCGCTTTGCCGGCTTCGACGAGCACCTCATGCGGGAGCAGCGCGCCCGCGCCGATGCCGGAGCGCTCGAGCGCCACGAGACCCTGCTTCGCCTCCCCTTGGCGCGCGAGCGTGTTGAGGTTCGAGAGCCCCAGCTGCAGCCCCGTGGCGGCCAGCACCAGCGCCGCCAGCACCGCCGCCGCTCCGACCGCGGCGACCCAGCGGCGGCGTACCACGAGATGCGCCCAGCCGGTCCAAGAGCGGCTCGCCTTGTCGTCGTCACGCACGTGGGGCCAGTCGAGTTTGGGGCCGAGCTTGCTCAGCACGACGGGCAGCAGCGTCATCGCAACGAGCACGCTGATCAGCGGGATCAGCATGCCGCCGTAGCCGACGGAGCGCAGGAACGGCAGCGGCAGCGCGACGAGCGCGAGCAGGCCGATCGCGACTGTCGTACCGCTGAATACGACCGCGCGCCCTGCGGTCTGCATCGCGCGCTGGACGGCTGCGTCGCCGCTCAGCCCGTGCGCGCGCTCCTCGCGCCAGCGCACGACGACGAGCAGCGCGTAGTCGATCGATACGCCGAGGCCGATCAGCGCCACCAGGAACTGCACGATCGGTGAGACTTCCGTGATCGTCGTCAGCCCCCACACGACGAGAAAGGTCGTGAAGATCGAGGCGATCGCCATCATGATCGGCACGAGCGCGAGGAACGAACCGAACACGAACGCGAGCACGAGTAGCGCGCCGACGCCGCCGAACAGCGCCTCCAGCGCCACGCCCGGCCCGTTGCCGCCGCCGCTCTGCACGTTCAGCGCGTCGTAGCCGGTGACGTGCACGGGCGCTCCCACGATCGTCGCGCCCTTCAGCGCCGCGGTCGCACGTTTGGCGGCTTTGGGGTTGTCGCCGAAGGGCTGGCTGCGGTCCGGCGCGGGGTAGGCGAGGATGAACGAGGTGCGCCCGTCGCCGGACACGAACGCCTGGCTGCCGGTGCTCGCCCAGCCGGCCACGCGACTGCCGGGAAGGATCTGCCTGACGCGCGATTCGAGTGCCCTCAGCTGTGCGCGCACGCCCGCAGAGGACACGGTCTTGCCCGCGGGCAGCGTCACGACGGGCAACAGTGGAGAGGTGTTGCCGCCGGTGCCGTTGAAGCGATGCTCGATCTGCTGGTTGGTCACCCAGCCTTCCTTGCCGGGAACCGAGAATTTCTGTTTGAGCGCTTTGGTCGCGGAGCCGGCGGAGGCCCCTCCGACGAGCGTCACCACGACCCAGAAGACAACGACGAGGCGCTTGTGCGAGAGAACCCAGCGGGTGATCGAAGCCATCTTGCCCCCTTCTTCTACTCCGGTTCTGTAATGGTTTGTAGCACAAACAATGAGCGACGCGTAAAATAGGCGTCAAATGTGGGACGGGGGACCGATCCCGGAGGAGCTCGCTAAGTTCCCCGGCTACCTGCTCGCGCGGCTCGGCGAGTCCTCCAGGCGCCGCTTCCGCGAGGCGCTGGAGGAGGCCGGCGGCCTGCACCCGCGGCTGTTCGGCGTGATGACGATGGTGGCGGCGGAGCCCGGCATGACCCAGCAGCAGCTGCACGAGAAGACCGGGATCGACCCGAGCTCGATGGTGGCGGTGATCGACGAGCTCGAACAGCAGCGGCTGGCCGAGCGGCGCCCGCACCCCGCCGACCGCAGGGCGCGCACGATCTACCTCACGAAGCCGGGCCTGCAGACGCTCGCGCGCGTCAACCGAATCGCGGAGGGCCTCCAGCGCCAGCTGTTCGAGCCGCTCGACGCGCAGGAGAGCCGCACGCTGCACGCGCTGCTGCGCAAGCTCGCCGGCACGCCGGAGCGCAGCTAGGAGAGCGTCGCGCCGATCCCCTCGAGCAGGCGGGCGGCCGTCCGCGTGTCGGCTGGGTAGAAGGCCTCGATCGAGAGCTCTGACAGCGTCACGTCGGCTGCGGTGCCGAACGTCGAGATCGTGCTCAGGAAGGAGAGCTCCGCCTCGCCGTCGCGCAGCCTTAGCGGCAGGCAGATCTCCGTGCCCGGTGCTTGCTCGCCGGGGTCGGAGCCGCCCACGCCGGGATAGCCGCGCAGCTCCTCGAACAGCTCGTCGAGCTGCGGGTCCGCGGTGCTCGCCGCCTGGCGGCGCAGGCGCGCCAGCAGATGCCCGCTCCACTCGCCGAAGTTGACGATTCGCGGCGCCATCCCGTGCGGATGCATCGTGAGGCGCAGCGTGTTGGCGGGCGGCTGCAGCAGCTCCGGCGCGACGCCCGCCACGATCAGCCCGAGCGCATCGTTGGCGGAGAGGAGGTCGAAGTGGCGGTCGAGCACCAGCGCGGGGTACGGCTCGTGCGCGCGCAGGAAGCGCTCGAGCGCTTGGCGCACCGGCTCCATCTCCTGCTCGGAAAGCGAATGCTCGCCATACACGGGCGCATAGCCGGCGGCGAGCAGCAGCGAGTTGCGCTCGCGCAGCGGCACGGCCAGATGCTCGGCGAGGTGCAGCAGCATCTCGCGGCTGGGTGTGGAGCGTCCGGTCTCGAGGAAGCTGACGTGGCGCGAGGAGACCTCCGCATCCAGTGCCAGCTCGAGCTGGCTGAGGCTGCGCCGCCGCCGCCAGGTGCGCAGCATCTCGCCCACCGGAGCGCCGTTTGCGGTAGCCGTCGCCATCGTCCGAGAAGGTAGCGCGACGGCTCGGGCTCGGCCATTACCTGCGAGGTAGTCGCGGACGCCCTCACCTACCGCCGAGGTAATCGACAGGCCGCGCGGGGCAGGGCACAGTGCGTGGCGTAAACCGACCCGAAGGAGCACGATGACCAGCACCGCAACACTGATCGACGGCTACATCAGCATGTGGAACGAGACCGACCCCGGGCGCCGCCGGCAGCTGGTGGCTGACACGGTGACCGACGACGCCAACTACCTCGACCCGCTGATGTCGGGCGAAGGCGTCGCGGGCATCGACGCGATGATCGCGGACGCGCAGAGCCAGTACCCGGGCCACCGCTTCGCGCTCCTCGCCGGCCCCGACACGCATCACGATCGCGTGCGCTTCAGCTGGTCGCTGGCACCCGACGGCGGGGAGCCGATCGCGATCGGCATCGATTTCGCGCGGCTGGCGCCCAACGGCCGCATGAGTGAGATCACCGGCTTCCTCGAGGCGGCCTGACGCGTAGAGGGCGTGTGGTCGCCACCCGGCCCGGGCCGGGTGCGGCCGCGCGCTCAGATCAGCGAGCTGACGCCGTGCACGACTGCGCTGCCGAGCACGATCTCGAGCACCGCACCCGCGAGCGCGAGCAGCACGCCGACGATCGCGTACAGGACGTCTTCGAGCAGCACCGCGATCGCCAACACCACCACGCCCAGCGCGGGCAGCGTGTCGAGGCCGGAGAAGGGCGGCGCCAGGAACGCTGCGGCCGAGCCGCCGATCACGAGCAGGCCGAACACGACGTTGGAGAGCCGGTGGTTGAAGAGGAAGCGCAGGCGCGGGCGCGAGAACCGCTCGAGACGGCGGATGAACTTCAGCAGCCCCTCGATGAAGCGCTGCTTGCGCCCGCCCGCCAGCTCGAGCCCCCGCCATTTCTGCGGCAGCCAGATTCGCTGCGCGCCGGCGATCAGCTGCACGGCGAGCAGCACGGCGATCACCTCGAACACGTGCGTCGCGCCGCCGGTCGGCAGGGGCAGCGCAGGCAGGCCGAGCAGGATCACGAACAGCAGCGCGAAGCTGCGATCGCCGAACAGCTCGATCAGGCTGTCGAGCGTCTGGCGCTCGCCCGCCAGCCAGCGTTCGAGCTCGTCGCTGACCTTCGCTGGTTCGGCGGCACGCGTGCCAGGGCGCATGCGCGCCAACCATAGCTGCGCAATCGGGGATGATGTGCGAGATGCGACGCGGGACCTATTCGATCGTCGCCGCCGACGAAGCCAGCGGCGAGCTCGGCGTGGCGGTGCAGTCGCACTGGTTCTCGGTCGGCAGCGTCGTGAGCTGGGCACGCGCCGGCGTGGGAGCCGTCGCTACGCAGTCGGTCGCGGAGGTGGCGCACGGGCCGAACATGCTGGCGCAGCTCGAGCAGGGGCTCGACGCGCAAGCTGCGATCGAGGCGGTGCTCGCCTCCGACGAGCAGGCTCGCTACCGCCAGCTCGGCGCCGTCGACGCCCAGGGACGCGCGGCGGCGTATACCGGCGAGAGCTGCATCCTGCACGCCGGCGACGTGGTCGGCGAGCGCTTCGCCTGCCAGGCGAACATGATGGCGCGCGACACGGTGCCACGAGCAATGGCGGACGCATATCGAGCCGCGGAGGGCGACCTTGCAGATCGGCTGATGGCGGCGCTGCAGAGCGCGGAGGCGGAGGGCGGCGACGTGCGCGGGCGCCAGTCGGCGGCGCTGCTCGTCGTGCCGGCCGAGGGGGAGCCGTGGCGCACGCGCTTCGAGGTACGCGTGGATGACCACGACGACCCGCTCCCCGAGCTCGCGCGGCTGCTTCGGCTCGCGCGTGCTTATGAGATCTCGGGCGACGCGGACGAGCTTGCAGCCGAGGGAGATCACGCTCGCGCGACGGCGCTGTACGTGCAGGCCGCGGAGCTGGCGCCGCAGGCAGACGAGCTGACGTTCTGGGCGGGGCTGGGCGTGGCCGCACAGGATCTTCCCCGCGGCGTCGAGCTGGTGCGCGAGGCGATCGCGGTGAAGCCCTCGTGGCGGACGCTGCTCGAGCGGCTCGACGATGAGCTCGCGCCGACGGCGCGGGACGTGCGGGCGGCGCTCAATGGAGGTTCGGCGTGATCCCGATTCTGCTGATCGTGGTGCCGCTGGTGGTCCTGCTGTTCGTGCTGATCCTCAGCATGAGCCACGGCGAGCACTACGCCCCTCAGGCCTACTACCGCCGCAAGCAGGTCGGCGCGCCGGTGGCCTACGGACTCGACCGTCTGGGCCCGCGGTTGCGAAGGAGACTGCCGGCGGAGGTCGAGGCGGCTGCGCAGCGCGAGGCGACGGAGCAGAGCGACGGTTCCGTCTCCGGCAGCTTGCGTGAGCGCTAGGCGACGAGCAGCGCTTCGACGGGCTCGGGCATCACGGCCAGCACCTCGTCGAGCAGCCCCGGGGAGAGGTTCGCGCGCAGGACGTGCATCACGGCGGTGACGGCCTCGGAGGCACCAGGCTCGCGGTCCGTGCGCGTCTCGGCGCGAACGTGCTCGAGGAAGGTGTCGAGGTCGCGGATGCGCAGCGGCGTGCGCGATGGATCCCACTCCTCGTAGTAGATGCCGCGCACGAGCGTGGGCAGCTGCGCGCCGAGCTTCGCGGCGACATCGACGGTCATGCGATCGCGCAGCGCATGCAGCACCGCGCGCAGCGCGCGATACGCCTCCTGCCGGTCCTCGACGCCCAGCTCCTCGCAGAGCTGCTTCAGCCAGATGTTCGTCTTCTCGACGCTGCGCTCGATGATGCTCGGCTCGACGTTGCCCATCACACGCTCCCGGAGCTAGCTTGCAGGATGCCTTCCCCCTGCACTAGGCGCCGGGCGGGAGCGCGCCAGGCTCGGCTACGCCGTCAGCTCCGCGGCCATTTCGTCGAAGACCTGCACGTAGGCGTCGATCGCCTCGTCGGTATGGGTCACCGACAGCGTCCACTCCTCCTCGCGGCCCGGCGTCATGAAGATGCCGCGGTTCATGTTGTAGAGCCAGGCGAGTTCCGTGACCTCCACATCCTGGTTCGCCTTGAACGTCTCGTAGTCGACGACCTTGACTGTGGAGAAGGTGACGCAGCCCTTGGCGGCGACGCCGACGGCGTAACCGGGCAGGTTGTAGCGGTCGATCACGCCGTGACAGCCCGCGACGATGCGGTCGTTGAGGCGGTCGAGGTGAGCGTAGGCGGCCGGCGTGAGCACCTGCTCCAGGCTGGCGCGAGCGGCGGCCATGCACAGCGGGTTGCCGTTGTAGGTGCCGACCTGGTAGACGGTGCCGTCCTCGACAACGCGCATCACCTCCTCGCTGCCGCCGACGGCTGCTGAGGGCAGGCCGCCGCCGAGCGTCTTGGCGAGCGTGACGAGGTCCGGCTTCACGCCGAAGCGCTCACTGGCGCCGCCGGCGGCGATCGCGAGACCCGTCTTGACCTCGTCGAAGATCAGCACGATGTCGTGACGCGCTGTGATCTCGCGCACCTCCTCGAGGTAGCCGGCCTCGGGCAGCACGACGCCGAGGTTCATCATCGCCGCCTCCATGATCACGCACGCTGGCTTGCGCCCTTCGGACTCCAGACGCTCGATGCGGCGCTCCATCGCGCCGGCGTCGTTGAACGGCACCGGCACCGTGAGCTGGGCGACGGCGTCCGGAATGCCGGCGCCGTAGGGCAGCGAGGCGTAGTTCTCGCGATCGCCGATGCGGTCGTACTCGACACCGATCGAGACCATCACGGCGTCGTGGTGGCCGTGATAGGAGCCGAAGATCTTGACGATCGTGTCGCGCCCGGTGTAGCCGCGGGCGATGCGGATCGCGTCCATCGTGGCCTCCGAGCCGGAGTTGAGGAAGCGCCAGCGCGGCAGGTCCCAGCGGCGGCTCAGCTCCTCGGCGACGGCCACGCCGTCCTCGGTGGTGGCGGCGAAGTGCGTGCCGAGCGGCGCGCGCTCGTTGACGGCGCGGACGATCGCCGGATGGGCGTGCCCCTGCACCATCGAGCCGAAGGCGTTGTGGAAGTCCCACATGCGGTTGCCGTCGACGTCGTGGACGACGGGCCCCTCGCCCCTCGTCAGGTAGATCGGCCAGGGATCGCGTGCCTGGTAGCTCGAGGCGACGCCGCCGGCGAGCGACTCGCGCGCGCGGCGGTACATCTCAGCGCTGCGCTGCGTGCGCTCGTCGAGCCGCGCCGACTCGCGCTCGATCAGCGAGCGCACGCGCTCGCGGTTCACCTGCACGGGGGTCTCTGCGGCCATCTGGTTCTCCTTCTCCCTGGCGGCCGCCGTCGCGGCCGCGCTCACAAAGTCAGCTTAGGCGCCCGCGGTCGCCGGATCGGCCGATCGCTCGCGGGAGGCGGTGAGCGTGACGACGCAGACGAGCGCTCCGAGCAGGAACGGGATCCAATCGCCGGTCGCGTTCGCGATCACACCGGCGGCGGCGGGCCCGACCATCGCGCCGACCGCCCAGGCTGCGTTCATCGTGCCGAACGCCAGCGCCTGGGCGAGGCCGGCCTGCTCGGCGCCTTCGGCGATCAGCGTGAAGGCGGGCGTGAACAGCAGCCCGTAGCCGGCCGAGGCGAGCACGACGAGCGGCGCGTACAGCGCCGGCCCCGGCTCTGTGGCGAGCGCGAGCGAGATCACTGCGCCCGCCGCGAGTCCGGCACGGGCGGGGCGCAGCGGACCGAGCCGGTCGCTGAGGCGCCCGACGGCGGGAGCTTGCACGCCCTCGAGCGCCGCGCCGACCAGCCACACGAGCCCGATCGCGCCGGCGCCCCAGCCGGCGCGGGCGAGGTGCAGCGAGCCCAGCACGGAGAGGATCGCGGACAGCAGCGAGGCGAGCGCGAGCAGGCCGAGCCCGCGCGCGAAGGCGCGGTTGGACAGCGCCGGAGGGAGCATCGCGGCGGATGCCGGCTGGCCTGGCACGGTCTGCAGGCGCAGCGTCATCGCGGCCAGCACGACAGAGAGCACGGCGAGCGAAGAAAAGATCGTGTCGCGCCCGGCGGCGACGGCGGCGGCGCCGACGACCGGTCCGAACAGGGCGCCGAACACCGCAGCGCCCATCGCGTTGCCGATCATCGCGCCGCGCCGCTCGGAGGGGGCGGCGGCGAGCAGCCACGAGAACGCGCCGGACCAGGTGAAGGCGCTGCCGCCTCCTTGCAGCAGGCGCGCCGCGCACAGCTCGCCGTAGCCCGAGGCGAAGGCGAAGCCGAGGCTGGCGAGGGCCATCAGCGCCAGGCCGATCAGCACCGCACGCCGCGGCCCCAGTCGCGCCGCGACGAGGCCTCCCGGCAGGGCGCCGATCAAGGCGCCGGCGGCATAGGAGGCCGACAGCACGCCCGCGGCCGCCTTTGACAGATGCAGCTGGTGCGCGAAGTGCGGCAGCAGCGGCGTGAGCGCGGCGTAGAGCATCGTGTCGACGAACACGAGCACCCCCACGAGCACGATCAGCCGGCGCATCCGCCCCACGCTAGCGGGCGGGACGGGCTCCGGCCGCGCAGCGACGCAGCGTCGTCTCCCGGCCGGGGTGGTGCGGCGTCTCACCGCGTGTTTAGCGCCGCCCCACACGATGTCCGACTCGATGCTCGTGCTCGCCTCCGTCAGCTCGACGGTCACAACCTGGATCGCCGAAAACGGCGTATACGCCGTCTTCGCGCTGATGGCGCTCGACGCGCTGCTGCCGGTGGGCGGCGAGCTGATCATGCTGTACGCGGGCGTGATCGCCTCCGGCGCGGTCTCCGGGCACGCCGCGACGCTGCTGGGCGCGCACCTGTCGAGCGGCGCGGAGAGCTACATCGCGCTCGCGATCGCCGGCACGCTGGGCTACCTGCTGGGCGCGCTGGCCGGCTGGGAGCTCGGCCGCCGCGGCGGACGGCCGTTGATCCTGCGGCACGGCCGCTGGCTGCACCTCGATGAGAAGTCGCTCGCGCGGGCAGAGCGCTGGTTCGAGCGCCACGGCCGCGCTGCCGTGCTGCTGGGGCGCATCACGCCGGTCGTGCGCTCCTTCATCTCGATACCGGCCGGCGTACTGGGCACGCCGCTGGCTCCCTACGTCGCTCTGACGACGCTCGGCTCCGCGATCTGGTGCTTCAGCTTCGCCGCTGTCGGCTGGGCGCTCGGCGGCAGCTGGCACAGCTTCCACGACGGCTTCCGCTACGCCGACTATGCCGCCGTGGCGCTGGCTGTAGCCGCCGCGCTGGCGCTGCTGCGCACGCGCCGCACGCGTGCCGCTGCCGATCGCGCCTAGGCGAGCGGCAGGCGCACGACCAGGCGCGGCCGCGGACCGTGGCCTAGGCGAGCGGCAGGCGCACGGCGAACGCGGCGCCACCGCCGTCGGGCGGCTCGGCCAGCTCGATCTCGCCACCGGCCGAGCGCGCCAGGCGCTTCGCGAGCGGCAACCCGAGACCGGCTCCGCGATGCGTTTCCCCCGGAGCGCCGTTGGCACGGTAGCCCGGGTCGAAGGCGTGCCGGCGCTCCTGCTCGCTCAGGCCGGGACCGTCGTCGGCGACGACCAGCAGAGCCTCGCCGCCGGACGCCGCCACGCTCACGGTCACGCGCTCGCGCGCGTAGCGCAGGGCGTTCTCGAGGAGCGGGGAGAGGATGCGCTCGATGACCTCGGCCTCGGCCGCGACACGCACGGGCTCTGCTCGCAGCAGCTCGATCCGTGCGTCTCCGGGACCGCTCCCGTCCAACAGCGAGATCGCGCGGCGCGCCGCCACCAGCGCGTCGCTGCGCGCGGCTGCGCCCGGCGCCGACGAGCGCGCTGCCGACAGCAGCGACTCGAGCACCCGGGCGAGATCGCGTGCGTGGCCGGCGATCGCCTGCAGCGCGCTCCGGTATTCGTCGGTAGCGCGCTCCCGTGCGCCCGCGATCTCGGCCTCGGCGCTGATCTTCGTCAGCGGCGTGCGCAGCTCGTGGGAGATCTCCGCGGTAAGCCGCTGCTCGCGGCTGAGGCTCTGCGACAGGCGCGAGAGCAGCCGGTCGAAGACCGCCGCCAGCCCGCTCAGCTCGTCGCGGGCCTCGCCCGTGAAGAAGCGCCTGTTCAGATCGTGCTCGCTCCATTCGGCGGCCTGGGCGGTCATGCGCACGACCGGGCGCAGCGCGCGGCCGGTCAGCCAGCGGGCAAGCGCGGCGACGGCGAGCAGCATCGCCGCGCCGAGTATCGCCGAGCCGATCAGGGCGGAGGAGGCGGTGCTCTCGTACGGCTCCACGGACGCGCCTACGACGACGGCGCCGAGCCGGCGGCCGTTGTGAACCACCGGCACCGCGAGCAGCCGCGTGTCGGTGCTCGAAACGCTGCGAAGGCCCGAGCCGCGAGCGAGCGCGGTCGCGGCGGCGCGGTTGCGTTTGTCGCTCTGAGCGGGCTGCTCGAGCGCGCGCTGCCCGGAGAAGATCCAGGTCTGCGTGTCTGCGGCGCCTTCGTCGGCGGCCTCGATCACGGACAGCCGGCCGTCGACGCTGCCGAGCCCGCGCAGCACGGCGGCCGCCCGCTCGCGCAGCACGCCGTCGCCGTCGCTGCGCAGGCGCGCATCGAGCACGAGATTGAAGACCGCGATCAGCACAGTGAGGGCGACCGCCGCGGCCGCGACCGCGCTCGCGGTGAGGCTGGCACGCACGGTGGGTCGCAGCCGCGTCATCGCAGCCGGTAGCCGACGCCGTGCAGCGTGGCGATGGCGGGGCCGCCGGGCAGCTCGCGCAGCTTGCGTCGCAGGCGCGCGAGGTACACGTCGATCGTATTGTCGTGCACGATCGCGCCCTCCGGCCATGCGGCTCGTACCAGCGCGCGGCGGCTGACGGCGTCGCCGGCGGCGGCGGCGAGCGCCGCGAGCAGGCGGAACTCCGTGGGGGTCAGCCTCGTGCCGTGCTGCTCGTAGAAGACCTCGTGGCTCGTGGGGTCGAGGCTGAGACCGCCTGGGCTTGGCTCGCGCTCGCCGCCGGCGCGCTGCAGCACCGCGTTCAGCCGCGCCGCGAGCTCTGCGAGCGAGAAGGGCTTGACGATGTAGTCGTCGCCGCCGGCGCGGAAGCCGGCGAGGCGATCGGGCAGCGCGTCGCGGGCCGTGAGGAACAGCACCGGCGCCTGGAAGCCCTGTGCGCGCAGCGCTTGGCAGAGATCTCGTCCGTCCGCGTCCGGCAGGCCCACGTCGATCACGAGCGCATCCGGCGCGTGTGCCGCGACGAGCTCCAGCGCCTGCGCGCCCGTCCCCGCGCAGCGCACATCGAAGCCCTCCTCGCCGAGCCCTCGTCGGACCAGCGAGCAGAGCTCCTGATCGTCCTCGACGAGCAGGATCAGAGCGGAATGCATCGTGTTGGAAGTATGGGCGAGCATCCAACCCGGCGCGCGCAGCGCGGCGCGGCGCGTGCTACTGCTCGCGCAGCAGCTCGCCGAGGCGCAGGCGGCGCAGCTCGCGTCCGGCCAGCGCGGTCGCAATCACGGCCGCGAGGATCGCCGCGCCGCCGAGCGCTGCGAGGAATCCCCACGGGATCGTGAGTGCGTCGGGAGGAGGATCGAACACGTGCTGCAGGATCGCGACGAGCATCTCCGAGAGCAGCACGCCCAGCCCCAGCGCGAGCACGAGCGAGACGCCCAGCACGATCGTCGCCTCCGACCACACGAACGCGGCGATGCGCGGCAGCGGCGCGCCGATCGCAGCCATCGTCGCGAACTCGCGCCGGCGCTCCGCGATCGCGAGCGCGACGAACAGCGCCATCGCGGCGGCGGCCAGCACGATCGCGAAGGCCTCCTCGATGTGGCTGATGCCGGTCAGGTCGACGGTCGTGATCGAGCTGCTCGTGCGCGAGTGCTGCTGGACGATGTCTTCGACTTTCGTGCCCAGCGGCTTCGTCGCGGCGGCCACGCGTTGCGCCACGCCGTGCGCGTCGCCGGAGACTTTGGCGAACACCACGTTGGGGCCGCCGGCGTGCGTGACGGACTCCAGGTAGCCGATGTTCGCGACCATGAACGAGTCCTTCGGCGCCGACGGGAACTCCTGCACGATGCCGACCACGTGGAAGGGCTGGACGTTGAACCTGCCGGTGCGCTGATCGAGCACGCGCAGCCGCAGCAGGTCGCCCATGTTCAGCGAGAAGTCGGTGATCGTCTCTTTGCTGACGACGATGCCGTCCGGCCTCGCGCGCAGGCGCGCGAGCACCTGGCGCGCAGTGGAGCCGAGGAAGTAGGAGTCGCGCAGAGTGGTCGCCGAGGTGAGCGTGCGCGGGTCGATGCCATAGGTGTCCTGAAGGTCGGGTCCGACGTAGGCGTAGGAGTGCTCGACGCCGCTCGTCGACGTGACGCCGTTGACGGCCGCGACCTTCGCCGGCAGGTTCTGCCGCGCGCTCACGCCCGGCGGCGCCGTGACGGTCACGTCGGAGCCCAGCGTCAGCTGCGCATCGACGCCCACCTGGTGGTTGTAGGTGGCGGCGAACACGCCGAGGTTCACGCCGAACGCGAGCAGCAGGCCGACCACGACCAGCCCGCGGTTGATCGCGGCCGCTCTGCGCGCGGCGCTGACGAGCAGGAATTCGCGAGGGGTGTGGGCGCGGCCTCGCACGCTGCGCGCGACCAGCCAGGACAGCAGCCGTCCACGCAGGCGCACGAGCAGCAGCGTGGCGCCGAGCCACAGCAGCGCGGGCGCGAAGAACATGTAGACCGACAGCGACAGCGTCGGGTTCGAGTCCGGGTTGACGACGGCGGAGAAGCCGGTGCTGGCTGTGAGCCAGTAGATCAGGCCGCTGATCGCGAGGAACAGCACGTCGAGATAGAGCCGCTGCCACAGCGGACGGCTGTGACGCTGGGTCTCGCGCCGGCCCGAGGCGACGCTCATCAGCAGCGAGCGCACACCCGCGCCGATGCGCGCGGCGCCCGCACCCAGGCTGGCCAGCACGACGCAGGCGAGCGCGATCAGCGCGATCGTGCCCGCGCTCGCGTGCACGCCGCCAGGCACGACGGCTTCCACCGTCAGGACCGCGGCGACCGTGCCGAGCAGGCCGGCCGCGACTCCGAGCATCAGGCTTTCGGCCGCCGTCAGCAACAGCAGCTCGCGTCGCCCGGCGCCGCGCGCGCGCAGCAGCGCGAGCTCGCGCCGGTCACGCTCGACGCTGCCGAGCGCCGCCAGGTAGGCGAGGCCGAGCGCGATCAGCGCTCCGGGCACGGCGAGCATGATGTAGAGCGTCTCGGCATACAGCGCATCGCCGGCGGCGGTGTTGAGAGATTCGGAGAGGTTGTCGACGAAGCGCACCTGCCCGGGCAGACTGCGTTCGATGCGGTTGCGCGTCTGCGTCGCGCGCGCCAGCGCGGAGCTGGGGCTGCCGCCGACGAGCGGCGCGGGCGCGAGCTGTGCCTGCACCTGCCACTGCACGCCGGTCTGTGCGCCGGGCTGCGTGTTGGCGAGTTCGTTCGCAGGCGCGACCGTCGGCACAGAGCGCGCGAGCGTCTTGGAGAAGGTGCCGATCGGCATCAACGCGATGTTCGCGGGCGGCTGCGCTGGCGCCGGACCGGCCTGCGGGTTCAGCGGCTGGAACAGCTTGTCGGCCGACCCGACGATCGCGACGCCGGAGACGGGCAGCGTCACCGCTGCGCCTCCCGGCGCCTTCACGGTCACGCGATCGCCGATCTGCGCCTGCAGTGTCGCGGCCATCTGCTGGTCGAGCACGACGGCGCCTTCGCGCAGCGCGCCCTGCAGATAGCGGAACGTGTGGAAGGTGTCGGGGTAGGACGGCGGCACCGCCAGCACCGCCCCCGGTCCGGAACCGGTCAGCCCATTGGGGCCGGCGTGCTGCGCGCCGCTCATCGGAGCGGTGCCGACCGCGGCCGTTCCCTGCACGCCCTTCTGCGCCGCGACTTCGCCGGCGACCCTGGTCGCGGTCGCATAGCTGGAGACGGGACCCTGCAGGTCGAGCGGGACTTCGCGCACGGCACTGCCCGAGACGGTGCGCAGGGAGTTGCCGACGAACAGCAGCATCCCGCCGAGCAGCGCAACGGATGCGCCCAGCACGAGCACACGCACGAGCGTGCGCCCCGGCGAGCGCAGCAGCGCAGAGGCTGAGAGCCGCAGCGCGTTGCTCACAGGCGCGTCTCCGCGACTACCCGCCCGTCGGACAGCTCGATCACGCGCTCGGCGCGCGCGGCGACATCGGGGTCATGCGTCGCGAGCACGAGCGCGAAGCCGAACTCGCGCTGAATCGCATCCAGCAGGTCGAGCACGCGAACGGCGGTGTCCGAGTCGAGGTGGCCGGTCGGCTCGTCGCAAAGCAGCAGCTGCGGGCGCTGCGCGAGCGCTCGCGCGATCGCCACACGCTGTGCCTCTCCGCCGGAGAGCTCACTCGGCAGCGCATCGAGCTTGGCCGACAGGCCGACGAGCGCCATCAGCTCCTCGGGCCCGCGCGGCGGCGCGCCGGCGCCGTTCGCGGCGGCTCCGTCGGCCTCGGCGGCGGGAGCCGCGTCGCGCACCGAGCGCGCGAAGGCGACGTTCTCGAACGCCGAGAGGTGCGCGAGCAGGTTCGAGCCCTGGAAGACGAAGGCGATGCTCTCGGCACGCACGCGCCGGCGAGCGGCATCGTCGAGAGAGGTGAGCGCCGCGCCTTTCCAGATCACGCTGCCCGAGCTGGCGGGAACGAGGCCTCCGAGCAGGTGCAGCAGGGTGGTCTTGCCGGAGCCGGATCGACCCCACAGCGCGACACGCTCACCGGGCGCGATGCGGACATCCACCTCGCGCAGCGCGTGCACCTGGGTGCCGCCGTCAGCGCCGCCTCGGGCGCCGCGCGGCTTGCCGTAGGTCACGGAGGCGTGCTCTGTCTCGACCAGCGCGGTCGCCACCACGGCCTCTGCGACGCTCACGCGACGACCTTCCCGTCGCGCATCTCCACCACTCGGTCCGCGCGCGAGGCGACGCGCTCTGAGTGAGTCACCACGACCACGGTGCTGCCGTACTCGCGCGCGAGCTGCTCGAGCGAGTCGAGCACGAGCTGCTCGTTGTGGTCGTCCAGCTCGCCCGTCGGCTCGTCCGCCAGCACCAGCCGCGCGCGCCGTGCCGCGGCAGCGGCTACCGCCACGCGCTGCTGCTCGCCACCGGACAGCGCGCCGGCACGCTGACGGGTGCGCGCGCCCAGGCCGAACGCTCCGAGGCTGCGCTCCGACTCGGCGTGCGCGTCCGCGTGCCCCGACAGCCGCAACGACACGGCCACGTTCTCGTGCGCCGAAAGCGCCGGCCACAGATTGTCGCTCTGGAACACGATCGCGAGCTCGCGCGCCCGGTAGGCGGCCAGTTCCGCCTCGTCCATGCGAGCGAGCGAGTGACCGGCCACGCGCACGTCACCCGCCGAAGGCTGTTCGAGGCCCGCGGCGAGCGCGAGCAGCGTGCTCTTGCCACAGCCGGAGGGCCCGAGGATCGCGACGAAGCTGCCGCTCGGCACGCTCAGGTCGACGCCGCGAAGCGCCACCGTCTCGACCGGGCCGGAGCGATAGATCATGAAGAGGTCGCGACACTCAAGCGCGTCCCATCGGACCGGCTGGGCGCTCTCCTCGGGCTCTTGGTAGAGACTCCTCAGCGCCACTTGAAGCTTTCGATCATTTTCCGGTAGGCATCGACGTTGTCGACGCCCACCGGCGTGCCGAGGTCGACGGTCGCCGTGCGGCCCTGGTGGGCCAGCACATAGCGGTCGACGGTCAGCTTGATCTGCTTGCCCGTCACGGGGTTGGGCGCGCTGACGGTCGTATATGTCGCCTTCACGCCCGGACCGCTCTTGACGGTTACGGTCTGGGGAGCGGTCGCCTTCAGGCCGTGCGTGCTCTGTTCGAGCTTTGCCAGTTCCGCGCCGACGGAGGCCGTCGTCGGCGCGGCGCCCTTGACGACGACGATGCGAACGAGGTTGTTCTTGTCGGCGATCGAAGCGCTCGAGGCGCTTTCGCGGATCGTCCACCCCTCGGGGTAGAGCATCGCGAAGCCCGCCTTGGATGCGTTGAGCGTGAGGAAGTTCTGAGTGTCTGGAATGTCGCCCGTCGCCGCCGAGGTCGCATCGGCGGCGAGCGCGCCCGAGCCGTTGGCGGTGCCGGTACCGCCGGAGACCGAGCCGCCTGCCGGCGCGGGCGAGCCGCCGCTCTGGGAGCCGGCGCCTGATTTGTTGGAGCTGCCGCAGGCCGCGATCGCGAATGCGGCGATCAGCGCGAGCAGCGAGCTGGAGAGCCTGAGCATGCGCGCAGCCTCGCAGCCGGGACCTGAAAATCTCCTGACTACCTGCGGGTTTGCAGGAACGACGTGCCGACGAGCACCGCATCATCGGGATGCCCGGGCACCGTGCGCGCCGTAGAGCCACCCTGTATGCAGCGCGGGCGCAGCGGCAGCGGCGCGGGTTGCGGGAGGTGGTCGACGACGCGCGCGCGGTCGTAGCTCGTCCAGTAGAGGACGCTGCCCGGCCGCGTCCCGCCGTTGCGCGCCCGCCCGAGTTGGATGCCCTGTTCGGCGATCAGGCCACCGGTGGCGGGATCGAAGATCAGCTCTTGGCGCGTGCCGCGGCTGTCGATCGCGAGGCCGAGACCGCTGCGACCGAGCTGGTCCTTGATCGTGCCGAGGCTGCGCACGGCCGGCAGCCCGGCGGCGGCCCGGTACAGAGCGGCGCGAAGCGCCGGCGGGGCATCGCTCTCGCGCAGCAGGTCCGCGACCTGGATGAACGCCTCCGCCGCGCCGGGCGGTCCTCCCTCGACTCTGCCGGTAAGCAACCTTGCGCGCAGCTTCACGGGGTCGCGAGGGAGCTTGGCGAAGTCGACGGTGTGCAGCGCCAGGCAGCCCGGTGCGGCCCAGTCGCGGCTCGTTTCGGGCGCAGCGCCGATCTGCCGGAGCGTCGCGGCACAAGCGGCGGGAGCCCCCGCCGCCAGGTGCCGGGGGCCGTTCTGCTCTGTGAACAGGCCGCGACCGTCCCGCGCGACCCAGTTCTGGCGGTATTGCGTGTAGATCAGCTCGCAGGCATGGCCGCCGGCGGGAACGACGGTGTCACTCGTGAGCGAGTGGGAGGCGGTGTACAGGTACTGGCCCGGGCGCGGCTCGAGCGTGGGCTGGGCCCCCGCGACGCGGGCCAGCCGCTGGAGCACTGCTGCCGCCGCCGGCGGCGGACCGGCGGTGGAGCCAGAGCGAAGCAGCGCAGCGAGGAGCAGCACGGCTGCGGCGAGTGCCACCGCGATCCCGACTCTCGCCGGCCAGACCGCCACAAGCCATGGAGAAGCGCGGCGGCGGTCATCGCCACCTGCGGCGAGGATCGCCTCCTGGAGCGCGATGCGGGCCCGCCCTTCCGCGTCGCTGCCGTCGACATCGCGCGCTCGCGCGACCTTCCTCAGCAGCTCCAGCTCATCGATCATCAGGTGTTCCTCCTTGCGTGAGTTGCTGCACGTCCTGCTCGCTGCGCAGACGCTCTCTGACATGCCGCCTGGCCCGCGAGAGCCGGGAGCGGACGGTCCCAACGGGCACGTCGAGCGCCAGCGCGATGTTCTCGTAGCTGAGGTCCGCCCAGGCATAGAGCAGCAGCACATCTCGTTGCTTGCTGTCGAGCCCCGCGAGCGCCTCGGCTAGCACGGCCGCCGCTTTGTCGTCGAACCCATCCGCATCCCCAGGGCTGCGCTCGGCCGCGAGGCGGATGCGTGTGGCCTGCTCGCGGGTATCGTCGCGGTGGCGCTCGTGGATCAGGTTCGTCGCGATGCCGAGCAGCCACGGGCGCGCGGAGAGGGCGTCGGAGCTGAAGCTCCGACGGCGCTCGAATGCGATCACGAACGTCGCTGCCGCCAGGTCCTCCGCGCGCTCGCCGCCCACGCGCCGGGCCAGGTAACGATGAACGGTGCCGAAGTGGCGGTCGAATATCGCCGCGAAATACTCCGGCCGCGCAAGCGATGCAGTGATCGCGTTGCTGTCATCGCCCTCGCCCACCATCGTCAGTTAATTGACGATGGCGCCTGAAAAGGTTCCCGGCAACTGCGCCGCGCCACTGCGGAGGGGAATCGACAGGCTAGAAGCTCGTCGTGGCGATCACGGCATCGACCACACGCGGGTCGAACTGCGTGCCGGCGTTCTTGATCAGCTCGGCGATGGCGGCCTGCTGGGGCATGGCCTTGCGGTACGAGCGCGTGGTCGTCATCGCGTTGAACGCATCGCAACAGGAGATGATCCGCGCCTCGAGGGGAATGTCCTCGCCGCGCAGTTCGTCGGGATAGCCGGTTCCGTCCCAACGCTCGTGGTGGGAGCGCACGATCTCGCCGATTTCGCCCATCACGCCGCCGACCCGCTCGAGCATCCGCTGGCCCTCGACCGTGTGCGTCTTGATGATTTCCCACTCTCCGTCGGATAGCTCACCAGGCTTGTTCACGATCGCCTTGGGCACGGCGATCTTGCCGATGTCGTGCAGCAGCGCGCCGAACTCGACGTTGAGCCGCCGGCTGGGGTCGAGCCGCAGGTGGCGGGCGACGTCGAGCGCCAAGCTCACCACGTCCTTGCAATGGGTGCCCGTGTAGTTGTCGTCGGCCTCGACCACGTCGCCGAGCAGCAGAGCCGTCCCACGGTAGGCGTCGTTCAGCTCGACGAGCTGCTCGAGGCGGGCTCGGCGCTCTTTGGAGAGCCACATCAGGACGCCGAACAGCGGTGCCATCAACAGCACCGCCAGCTGGTTGCCCTCGGCGACGATCGCGGCGAGCAGCCCCAGCGGCGCGAGCGCCAGATCGATCAGGTAGACCTGCCAGACCTCGTCGAGCAGCTCCGGGATCGTGATCCCGCCCCGCAGCCGTTCGCGCGCGAGGTTGGCCGAGAAGTCACACACGAACTGTGCGCCGAGCGCCGCGAGCAGGATCGCCCAGTGGGCATCCGGGCGATGATCGCCCGCGAGCAGCAGCACCAGCACGGGGCCGGCAGCGAACCAGCTGTTGGGCAACACGCTGAGGATGCGGCTCGCCGGGGTGCGGCCGGTGAGGATCGCCGGCGCCATCCCCAGCGCGAGCGCTGCGGCCACGAGCAGCGGCACGAGCGCCAACGGCGCAGCGAACAGCATCGGCACGAACATCGCCTCCGTCGGCACGGTGAATCCGGCGCCGACGTCGAAGCGCACGTTGCCGATCGCCGCCAGCCCAAGCACGAACAGCGCGGCGGTCGGCAGCTGTCGGGTAGGAATCGGCCCACCCGCGACGGCCAGCGCTACGGCGGCCAGGAGGAAGGCGCCGCCGACGAGCAGCTCACCGCGCCGCTCCGCGTCGACCATCGGCTGCGAACGGACCGTGAAGTAGTCGCGCAGACGCTCGGATTTGACCAGGGTGTGAGTCGACACAGCATCCATCTCGGCGCATCCTCAGCGACGAGAGTCCTCCGGATCACCGCATGCGCGGGTCCAGGTAGACGTCATCGACGCTCCATTGGCCGGAGGCGTCCTCCGGCGTGAAGCGATAGGCGAGCACGGTCTGCTGAAGCGACAGCGTCGCCATCAGGTTGGCCGCCGTCAGCGTGAGCGTCGGCGTCGGCTGCCAAACGGAAGCGCCGCCGATCTCGCCGATGCGAGCGCTCTGGACACCGCCGAGCAGCGCGGGGTAGAGCGCTTCGACGCGCAGGCGTGAGGAGGACGAGCCGGTGTTCCTGACGAACAGCCTCAGCGTCGGGTGGTAGATGCTCGCGCACATCGCCGGGCTCAGCGCGGAGCTTCCGCTGGGCAGCGACAGCGAGTTGCGGTCGGTGCCGGCCGTCACGTAGTAACTCTCGTTACCGGAGACCACGCGCGCGCCGGAAAAGAGCGCCCAAGGCAGGCTGCCGGCCTCGAACGTACCGCCGGCGACAGCGGTGTATTTGTACGTGTCTCCCCAGCGCGCGAAGGGCTGGCTCTCGACCTGGTTGCCGCAGCTTCCGGGCAGGAGCGAGAGAGGGTTCGCCTGCGCCAGGGGCGCGTTCAACGCCATCAGGGCAAACGAGGAAACCGCCACCGCGGCGGCACTGGTCCGGATTTTCATGATGAACCTCTCATCGGATCTGGGCTCCCCTTCCGGAGGGCGCGTGATGAAGAGGCCGGCGGCCGAGCTATCTCGCGTTGTGAGACCTCAAGCTTTGCGTCCCCGCCTCGCGACGGGTTTGCCGTTTTCAGCCGTTGTGCCGCTTGATTCGGCGGCTGGCGACGCGGGCTTTAGAGGCGTTCGGCCGGCTCGCACTTATGTCCAAGGTCTGACCGCGCAAGCCGGGAGTGATGGCGAGACCCAGATTCGAACTGGGGACACCACGATTTTCAGTCGTGTGCTCTACCAACTGAGCTATCTCGCCGCGGGCCGAGTGGCTCGGCCGGCCCACGATGCTACCGAGTCGCTTCGCTCAGGTGGCGCCGTCGTGTTCCCACGCTTCGAGGTACGGGAGCGGGTCGATCGGGTGCCCGCTCGAGGCCTGCCAGCCGCCGACCCACATCTCGAAATGCAGGTGCGGGGCCGTGGCATCGCCGGTCTGGCCTGCCAGGCACAGCTGCTGGCCGGCGGCGACGGTGTCGCCGGTGGAGACGCCGAACGAGCCGGCCTTGCAGTGAGCGAACATCAGGTCGAAGCCGACAGCGGTGTGCTCCACGACGTAGTAGCCCGCGCCGCCCGGCTGGTTTTTGGCGGTCGCGATCGTGCCGTTGAACGGCGCCACGTCCGGGCTGCCTTCGGCGGTGAGGATGTCCTGGCCCTGATGGATGTGTCCCGAGCGGGGAGCGCCGAAGCGGTTTTCGGGACCGCCGAAGGTATGCGGAGCCTGTACTGGGAAGACCGCACGGTCGGCGGCGGTCTGCCCGGGCGTCAGCACGCCCGGTTCGACCGGAGTCAGCTGCGTGGGCGGCGGCGTGACGATCCTGGCGGGGGACTTGACCGTCATCGTGGCCGCCCCCGAGGTGTGCGCGCCGCGCAGGATGTTCTGGTTGCGGTGGTCGTGGACGCTGATCGTTATGCGGTAGCTGCCGGGCGCCAGGAGCGAGCGGGCCGGCCAGGAGACGGTGAGCGTGCGCGCGGTGTGCACCCAGCCGAGCGTGACGTCGACGGTCGTGACACGAGTGGCGAGGTTGATGATGCGCGCGCGCACGAACACGGTGCCGACGCCCGGCTCGCTGACGCGCAGCGTGACCTTCGGCGGCGCGCCGGCGAGCGCGGCCGCGGGCACGCTCAGCCGGTCGACGACAGGGCGGGCGACGCTCGCGGGCACGCCGAAGGTGCTGCCGCCCGCCTGCGCTGAGGCGGGCGCGGCGACGCCGCCGGGTTCCCCGGCGAGGGCAGCCGCCGGAGCGGCGTCGGCGGAGGCTGCGATCGCGACGGATACCGCGAGCAGCAGCCCGCGAACGGATCTCATATGTGTTTTCTCGGATGCCGCGCGCCGCGCGCCAGCCGTGGGAGCCGGATTGCAGAAGCGCTACGCGCGCTCTATTTCGGCGCTGAGCGCCTCGAAGCTCCGATGCAGGCCCTGATCGATCGGGACCTGCGGGCTCCAGCCGAGCTCTGCCACGGCACGTTTGATGTCGAGGCAGCTGTGCTGCAGCTCGCCGGGGCGAAGGTCCGCGTACTCCGCCTGGAGCTCCACGCCGGCGGCTTCGCTGAGAACGCGCCAGACCGTCTCCACGTCCGTTTCCACACTGGTCGCGATGTTGAACACGCCCGGCCGTCCGGCAGCCGCGGCGGCCATCATCGCTGCGACGACATCGTCGACGTAGATGTAGTCGCGCGTGGGCTTGCCGTGGCCGTAGAGCACCGGCGGGCGTCGGTCGTGGATGCGGCCCGTGAAGATTGCCACGACGCCGGCCTCGCCGTGCGGGCTCTGGCGAGGGCCGTACACGTTGCCGAGGCGGCACACGACGTGCGGGATGCCGGAGGAGAGCGCCCAGGTGCGGACATAGGCCTCCGCCGCCCACTTCGACGCGCCATACGGGGACAGCGGCGCGGGGATGCGGTCCTCCGGCGTCGGCCGCGGCGCCGCGTCGCCGTACAGCGCGCCGCCGGTCGAGCTGAAGATCACGGGGGCGCCGAGCCGGCCGGCCGCCTGCAGCACGTTCAGCGTGCCGCGCACGTTGACGTCGCAGTCGCGTCCCGGATCGGCGACCGAGGCGACGACGCTGGCCTGTGCGGCGAGATGGAAGACGGTGCTCGGCTGCTCCTGCTCGAAGACGGCGTCGAGCGCTGCCACGTCGACGATGTCCACCTCGTGCAGCCGCGCGCCATCGGCGACGTTCTCGGCGCTGCCGGATGAGAGATCGTCGACGACGCCCACCTCGTAGCCGTCCGCCAGCAGCGCGTCGACTACATGCGAGCCGATGAACCCGGCGCCGCCGGTCACGATCGCGCGATTGCCCATTGCGGGCGAAATCTATACGGAGGCGGTGGAGGCGGTACCGCTCAGCAGCGCTTCGACCGCTTCGACCGACTCGTCGATGCGCTCGAGCACGCGCATCCCGTCGCGCTCGCGAGGCAGCGCGCCGCCGACGGCGGGGCCGCCGAGCACGATCGGCAGGTCGGGGTGGCCGGCGCGCAGGTCGCGCAGCGCGATCTCAACGGGCTCGGACTCGGCGGGCACGGTCGCGCCGAGCACCACGAGGTTCGGCGCCTGGCTCTCCACGATTGCCAGCAGGCGCTCCGGCGTGAGACCCGTGTCGAAGATCGTCTGATAGCCCGCTGCGGCGAGCTGGTCGTGGACCATCTGCAGGCCGAGCGTGTGCCTGTCGCCCGCGACGCCGGCGAGCAGCACGCGCTCACGCGTCGCCTCGGTGCCGCCGGTCATGTAGCGGTAGAGAGTTGCCAGCACGCGCCGCACGATCGTGAAGGCGCGGCGCTCGCGGTCGTCGCTCAGCGCGCCGGACTCCGCGAGCACGTCCATGCGGCGCAGCGAAGGGCCGATCACCTCGGCGTGCAACGTGATCGGCGAGATGCCGTCCTCGATCGCGGTCGCGATCGCGCCCTCGGCCATCTCGGCGTCGCCGCGTTCGAGTGCCGTGGCGAACGTCTCGAGCGTGCTCTCGACGAGCGCTGCAGGGTCGGAGCGCAGCTGCTCGCGCGCGTCGGGGCCGGACTGGCCGAGCACTTCCATGAAGGCGTCGAGCAGGATCGGGTCGAAGTGGCGGCCGCGCTGTTCAAGCATCATCTGGATCGCATCCTCGACGGAGAAGGCCTTGCGGTAGACGCGGTCGCTGGTGAGCGCGTCAAACACGTCGGCGACGGCGACGATGCGGCCCTCGATCGGAATCGCCTCGCCCTTCAGCCCGCGCGGGTAGCCGGACCCGTCCCACTTCTCCTGGTGGCTCAGCGCGATCGTCGCGGCCATGTCGAGGATCGACGAGGAGGAGCCGCGCACGAGGCGGTGACCCTCCTCGGCGTGCGTCTCGACGATCGCGCGCTCCTCGGGCGTGAGCGGACCGGGCTTGAGCAGGATCGCGTCGGGGATCGCGACCTTGCCGACGTCGTGCAAGGGCGCGGCGTGTCGAAGGCGCTCGCAGAACTCGGCGTCCATCCCGATGTGTTCGGCGAGCAGCACCGAGAAGCGGCCGATGCGCTCGATGTGCGCACCCGTGTCCTCGTCGCGGAACTCGACGGCCATCGAGAGACGCTGCACGGTCTCGGCCTGCGCGATCTCGAGCTCCGACAGCGCGCGTTTGAGCTCGCCGGTGCGCTTGTCGATCTCGTCCTCCAGCGCGATCACGCCTTTGCCGCCGGCGCGCCAGCCGACACCGAGCGCGGCAACCGCCAGCAGCGCTGCGCACGCGGCGACGCTGAGCGAAGCGCCGGTGAGTGCCAGGGCGACGGCGGCAGCAACCGCCAGGCCGGCCCATACGAACACGCCGATCGTCGCCCCGGCCGGGCTGCCGCCGGGCTTGGCGGCGCCGTCGGCGGATGTGGAGAGGCGTGCCGTGTTGGCGGCGTCGGGACTAGACATGGCAGCTCCAGCCCTTGCTGGGCGCTGCAAGAACCTCGGCTGCATCACACCGTTCACGGAGAGCACTCGCATCGTCGTCAGGTACGAGACCCGTGCCCCGTTCCAGCAGTCCGTTCGACCGCAGCGGCGACCGCCTTGATCCGGTTTGCGCAGACATAGACATATGACCGAATCGGCTGATCAGCCCGCGGCCTGTAGCTTGCTGATGTCGATTGCGCCCGAGGGAGCGCTGAGCGTGACCGGCTTGTCCCACCGGTCGAGCACGACTTTGCCGCTTTCCGCGCCGGACTTGGTTATCTCGAGCGGGTACGGCTTGCCGCTCGTCGCGACGAAAAGCGTGCCGCCCCTCGAACTGTCCTTCACCGCGACCGCCGGCTGTCCCTCGATCGTGGCCGTCGATCCCTTCGTCAGCGCGCCGTGGCGAGCGAGCGCCGTGTCGATCAGCTTCGAGAGGTCGGTGAGTGACGCGAACGAGGCGAGTTCGCCGCTCTTCGCGGGCGCCTTCAGCCAGCGTCCCTGCAGCAGCTGCGCGGCCGCCGCCCCGCCGACGTGGCGGTAGAACGCGGCGCTGCCGTTGATGTACACCGCGCTGCCGCTCTGGATCAGGTCGATGCTGAAGCCTTCGGTGGAGATGCGGCCCTTTCCGCCCTTGCCCGCGAGCAGTTCCATGTCCAGCGATATCGGCTTGCGTTCGTTGACGATCGAGCCCACGATGTGCACCGAGACGGCGGACTTGGCGGCGGCCTTAGTCGCTGCGACGATCTGTTCGGGCGATTTCGAGGCGACGCCGTTACCCGACGAGGACGACCCTCCGCAGCCGGCGAGGGCCAGGACGAGGGCGGCGATTGCGAGGAGGGAAAGTCCGAGGGAAGCTCTGTGTGGGTAGCGCATCGCGCAAGCGTAGCCGCCGGCCCAGCGCGCGACCGCCGCTTCCGCTGCGCGCCGGCAGACGCTCAGAGCTGCGACGTGTCGGTGGGCTGTCCCAGCAGCAGCCGCCCCGTGAGCTCCCAGGTGGCGGGGGCGACCATCATGTGCTGGGTCGCAACATGGGCGTCGCGGAAGCGGCGCTGCAGCGCGCTCGACGCATAGATCGCGCCGCCTCCAGCGAGCCGGTATGCGCTGCCGGCCACCTCGGCGGCGACGTGGGTCGCGTGTGTGGCGGCGAGGCGCAGGGCGAGGCGGTGCCGATCAGCTAGAGCCTCGCCCCCACCGGCCGCCTGCCAGGCCTCACGGCACGCGTCCAGCACGAACGCGCGGGCTGCGCGCAGCTCGGCCTCGGCGCGGGCGAGCTCCGCCTGCACGGTGCCCCGCTCGGCGAGCGCGCGGGCACCGGGCATGGGTCGCTTCGCAGCGGCGAGGGCGACCAGGTCGTCGATCGCGCCGCGCGCGATGCCGAGCGCGACCGCGCAGATGCCGACAGCGAGCAGGCCGAACAGCGGGAACGAATAGAGCGGCCCCGTCGCGCGGGGTCGTTCGGTGAACAGCGACACGCCCAGCGCGGCCGGCACGGGCTGCTCCTCGACGGCGAAGTCGTGGCTGCCCGTGCCGCACAGCCCCATCACGGTCCAGGTGTCGATCACCTCGAGCTGCGCGCGCGGCATCAGCATCAGGCGCACGTCCGGGCGCCCGCCGTCGAGCAGCTCCGGTCCGGCCTCGCCCGCCACCAGGCAGCCGCCCATCATCCACTCACTGTGCGCGATGCCGCTACCGAACGGCCAGCGCCCCGAGACCACGTAACCGTCGGCCGTGCGCGTCGCGCTGCCGCGCGGCGCGAAAACGCCGCCGACGATCGTGCGGCCGCCCCCATACACACGCGCCGCCTCCTCTGCGGGCAGGTAGGCGCCGAGCAGCGAGCTGGTGGAACCGATCATCGCGCACCACGACGCCGCGCCGTCGGCGCGCGCGAGCGCCTCCAGCGCCAGCACCATCTCGGCCGGAGCGGCCTCGCCGCCCCCGAGCTCACGCGGGAGGCACATGTGGAACAGGCCGTCCTCGCGCATCGCATCGACGAGCGCCTGCGGGAGCGCCCGCCCGCGCTCGGTCTCGACGGCGAGCTCCGCCGCCAGCGGCGCGAGCGCTTCTGCTGACTGCAGCGGTGAGGTGCTCGGCATCGTCGGCAGACTACGCCGCCCGGCGAGCCCTATAGTCGGCCGCGATGGAACGGGTGGAGGTGCGCAGCGCGGATGGCCGTCTGCTGGAGGCGGCGGTGGCTGGGCCACCCGACGGTCAGCCGCTGATCTTCCACACAGGCACCCCCAGCGCCGGCCTCGTGTTCGAGCCGATGATCGAGCAGGGCAGCGAGCGCGGCGTGCGACACATCAGCTACTGCCGCCCCGGCTACGGCGACTCCGAGCGCCGGCGCGGGCGCAGTGTGGCTGACTGCGTGGAGGACGTGACCGCTGTTGCCGACCATTTCGGCGCCGAGCAGTTCCTCACGGTCGGCTGGTCGGGCGGAGGACCGCACGCACTGGCGTGCGCGGCGCTGATGGGAGAGCGAACGATCGCCGCCGCAACGCTGGCGTCGGTCGCGCCGTACGACTCCGACGGCCTCGACTTCCTCGCGGGTATGGGCGAGGAGAACGTCGTCGAGTTCGGCTTGGCGCTCGAAGGCGAGGGCGCTGTGACCCACTTCGTCGAACAACAGGCAGCAGCGCTCGCCTCGGTGACCGGCGCGGAGGTCGCTGCCTCGCTCGGTGACCTGATCGGCGACGTCGACCGGGACGCTCTCGACGGTCCGTTCGCCGACTACATGGCGGAGCTGATCCGAGCAGCGCTGCGGCGAGGGCCCTGGGGCTGGGTCGACGACGACCTCGCCTTCACGATGCCGTGGGGCTTCGACCTGGAGGCGATCGAGCGGCCGGTCACGATCTGGCAGGGAGACGGCGACCGCATGGTGCCGTTCTCCCATGGCCAGTGGCTCGCCGGGCACGTCGCCGGCGCCGAGGCGCGCCTGCTCGATGGCGAGGGGCACATCTCGCTGTTGAGCCGGCGCTACGGGCAGCTGCTCGATGAGCTGCTGGAGGCGTAGCGGTTGGTCCTCGCACGCGCCGCCATTCGTTGAGCCACTTCCGGACAGCGGACGGGGTGCTCACACGTTCATCGCGAGGTACTTCGTCTCCAGGTACTCGCCGATCCCCTCGAAGCCGCCCTCGCGGCCGAAGCCCGACTGCTTGACCCCGCCGAACGGCGCAGCCGGGTTGGAGACGACGCCCTGGTTGAGGCCGACCATGCCCGTTTCGATCGCCTCGACGACGTGGAACGCGCGCTCGAGGTCGCGCGTGTACACGTAGGCGACGAGGCCGAACTCGGTGCGGTTCGCGGCCTCGATCGCCTGCTCGTCGGTCGAGAACGTCGCGACCGGCGCGACCGGGCCGAAGATCTCCTCGCGCAGCAGGCGCGCGTCGTCGGGCACGTCGGTGAGCACGGTCGGCTCGTAGAAGTAGCCGGGGCCATCGATTGCCTTGCCCCCTACGAGCACGCGAGCGCCGCGCGAGACCGCGTCCTGCACGAGCTCGTGCACCTTGTCGCGCTGTTTGCCGTCGATCAGCGGCCCCACGTCCACACCGGGCTCGGTGCCCCGGCCGACCTTCAGCTTGCCCATCCGCTCAGCCATCTGCTGCGCGAACTCCTCGGCCAGCGACTCGTGCACGTGGAAGCGGTTGGCCGCGGTGCAGGCCTCGCCGACGTTGCGCATCTTCGC